>JADZDR010000027.1 GCA_020850945.1 Acidimicrobiia bacterium
CTTCCCGCAGACGACACGTCGGTCGGGCTTGCCGTGGACCTCAAGCACCTCGCGCCGTCACCGGTCGGGAGTGAAGTCGAGGTCGAGGCCCGCCTCGATGCCGTGGACGGGCGCAAGCTCACCTTTACCCTCCGCGTCTCGGAAGGGGACACCGAGATCGCACGCGGGCGGCACGTGCGGGTGATCGTGAACCGGGCGCAGTTCCTCGAGCGCACGGGGGTGGGATGACCGAAGCCGGGGAATCGGCACTGCGGGGCGATCTCGCGAGCCTCGAAGTGGGCACGGACCTCGGCCTGTGGGAAGTGGCGGTCCGCGAGGCCACGGCAACACGTCTCGCCACCGGGGTCGGCAGGTCTTACACCCCGGATGCCCCCGTGACTCCGGCTCTCGCCGGGAATCTCGGCATCGGCTACTCGTTTCGCATCCTGCCCCGCAACATCCTCCACTCCGCCCAGACCATCCGCATAGCCGGCACGGTCGGCGTCGGGGACGAGTTGCACGTGCGGGGAAGGGTTGCGCGCATCACGAGACGTGGTGCCAGGGCTTTCGTGACGATCACAGCCCGCGTGGAGGTCCGAGATGCACTCGTGTGGTGGATCGAGAGTGAGTCCTACGTGCCTGGCCTCGCGGCGGAGCACCTCGACGAATCGACATCCGGATTCCCGGTGGCCTCGACCGGCAACGAGACTGCAACCGACTCCTGGACCCCGTCACGAGACCAGATGCGTGCCTTCTCGGGACCGGGAAACTTCCATTCCGACCCCGAGATCGCCCACTCGTTCGGTTACCCGCGACCGGTCGTGCAGGGTATGCATGTCGCCGCACGTGCGATAGCGGCCGTCCCCTCCGTCGCCACGCCGGGCCGCGACCTCCACATGTGGTTCACAGGCCTGACCCTCGAAGGCGAAACGCTCACATACAGCCTGCGCGGGGACCTCGACACCGCCGGTGCGGTCGTTGCGACAGGGCCCGACGGTGACCGCCGCATGCTCTTGACCTCGCACCCCACGGACGAAACCGCGTCCTGAGCGACGCGGCACTCACGCCCGCCTCGGGCGCGACCGATACAGGGAAGATGGCCGAACCACCGCCCGCACACCTCCTCGCGCCACCGGCCCCCGACCAGGCCCCCGCCCGGGCGCCCGAACATGTTCCCGAGATCCCTCCCTACGTCGAGATCTCATCGGGCCGCACGTCAGGGATGCAGCCGTTCACGCCGAAGCACGACCCGCCTGTGCGGATGGGGCGCGGGCTGTGGGCCTGTGGTGCACTCATCCTCGCGGTCGGGCTCATCGGGTTCGCATACCTCGTGTTCCACTTCCGTACGGACACGGCAGCAGCCTCCCATGTCCCGCTCCCCGGTACAGACCTCGTCGTCGACAAACCCGCGGGTTGGGCCCTGCAGGATCTGGGTGAGGCCCCCGACCTCGTCGGCCTGTTCCTGGACGACAGGGGCTCGGCGGCCCAGGGCCTGGTCTTCCACCGGGACGATGCCTCGATCTTCGTGGTGCACGTGCCCAATGCAACCGGCATGCAGACAGTCCCTGAGCTGCCCGGAACCCTGGGTGAGCTCGCCGTCGAGGCACAACAGGTCGCCACCCACCCGCTCGGGTCCGGCCGTACCCTCGTCGTACAGGGTGAAACCGGTGGCGCCCACGTCGTGTCGGAGACCACGCTCCTCCTCGTTGCTGACAGGATCCTCGTCGTCGGTGTCCTCGCCCCCCGTGACCTCACGCCGGCCGAGCTGGCCAGAGCACGTGCGGTGACGGCGAGCCTGCG
This sequence comes from Acidimicrobiia bacterium, assembly GCA_020850945.1. Classification (GTDB taxonomy): domain Bacteria; phylum Actinomycetota; class Acidimicrobiia; order UBA2766; family UBA2766; genus QWHP01. The sequence continues at coordinate 1,780 of JADZDR010000027.1, forward strand.
CCGGACTTGAATCGACGAGGCATCGGTACACTCCTCACGCGATTCTCGCCAGCCGGAGGTATCCGTGGATGTGACAGAGGCCGGCTTCCAGGCCGACGTGATCGACCGGTCGTACGAGACACCCGTCGTCGTCGACTTCTGGGCGGCATGGTGCGGCCCGTGCCGTCAGCTCGGTCCCGCCCTCGAGCGGGTCATCGGCGAGACCGACGGCGGTGTCGTCCTCACCAAAGTCGACGTCGACAGTAACCAGGGGCTCGCCCGCGCCTACGGCGTCCAGGGCATCCCTGCCGTCAAGGCCTTCAAGGACGGTGAGATCGTGGCGGAGTTCACGGGCGCGATCCCCGAGGAGGGGGTGCGGCAGTTCGTGGCACAGCTCCGTCCCTCCGAGGCCGACCTCCTCGCCGCGAACGGCACGGAGGAAGACCTGCGGCGTGCTCTCGAGCTCGAGCCGCGTCATGAGGTTGCCGGCCTCACCCTCGCTGCACTCCTCGCGGACAGGGATGAGACGGCGGAGGCCCTGCAGCTCCTGAGGCGGCTCCGACCCACGGCCGAGGTGTCCCGCCACATCGCCGAGCTCGAGCTCGTGGAGTCGACGGAGTCCGACGACCCCGCCGCCCGCGCTCTCGCGGCAGGTGACCATGCGACTGCCCTTGCCACTTACCTCGACCGCGTGCGTGCCAGCCGGGACGAAGAGGCGCGCGAGGCGATGGTCCGGATCTTCACCGCTCTCGGCGACGAGAACCCTCTTGTCGCAGAGTACAGACCGAAACTCGCATCTGCTCTCTTCTAATTATCTGTAACCCTTTGCAGATGTTCCCAGTCGAATATCTGTAAATGTCATGAGGAGGTACCCATGTACGTCTTTGCTGTCCTGCTCCTCATCGGCCTGGTCATCGCCAAGATCGTCGATCTCGGCAAGGACTGGGACCTTCCCGGGTGGTTCCGTCTCGGAGCTGCCCTCGTGCTCGGACTCGTAGCCGCCTACGCGTTCGATTTCGACATGTTCGCAGCGTGGGGTCTCTCCCTGCGCGGCAGCATGGGCACATTCGCCACCGGCCTTGTGTTCGGGGCGATGGCATCTGCCTGGCACGAGTTCCTCGACCTCGTGGCCGGAATCGAGCGCAAGACGACCGACGAGGCTCTGCAGATGGAGATGAAGGCCGGCCCCAAGGCCGCATGAGGTTGGGTTCACTCCGCCGATGAGCGGAGTGGTGAAGTCCCCGACTCGAGGCGGGGGTTCCGAGGCCCGTGGCACTGTAGCCGCCAGACTCCCTCGGAACCCCTGCCGTTGGGTGCGGTTTGTTGCGCTGGCGCAACAAACCGCACCCAACGAGCTCGACGAGGGCTTCCAGGGCAGCCTGGCATGCGAGCATCGCCTCGTGCAGACCGCGGATCTCGGCTACGCAAGCACTCCCTCGGGAGGATTCGCTTCAGCAGAGTCCAATGGGCGAGGGCGATGTGGTCGATCAGACTTCAGCCACTCGAACGCAGGTCCGGCATTACAACCCGAGACGTGCCGCGACCACCTCGAGGTCGGCCGACGCGCTGTCGGGGAGCTCGATCTCCTGCACGACGCGGTCCGGATCCTTGAGACCGTGCCCGGTCAGCGTTGCGACCACCACTGCCCCCGCCGGAACCTCCCCCGCCTCCGCCTTCTTGAGGAGGAGTGCGACCCCGGCGGCAGACGCGGGCTCGCAGAAGACACCCTCCGTCGACGCAAGCAGACGATACGCGGCGAGGATCTCGGCATCGGTCACGGCCTCGATCGTGCCACCCGAGGCATCCCGGGCATCGACCGCACCCTGCCACGACGCCGGATTCCCGATGCGGATCGCCGTCGCGATCGTCTGCGGGCGCTCGACCCGCTCCCCGCGCACGATCGGAGCGGCGCCCGCCGCCTGCGCACCCCACATCCTGGGGCGTGCATCGATGCCGTACAGCTCGGTCGCCTCCGTGTAACCGAGCCAGGCCGCCGTGATGTTCCCGGCATTGCCCACAGGAAGGCAGTGGATGTCAGGCGCCCGCCCCCCGAGCTGCTCGATGATCTCGAACGCGACGGTCTTCTGGCCCTCGATGCGCAGCGGGTTCACGGAGTTGACGAGGGTGGCATCGCCACGTGCCGCGAGACCGCGCACGATGCCGAGGGCATCGTCGAAGTTCCCGTCGATAGGGATGACGGTCGCGCCGTGGATGAGCGCCTGCGCGAGCTTGCCGAGCGCGATCTGGCCGTCGGGGATCACGACGCCGCAACGCAGACCCGCCCGCGCGGCATAGGCAGCGGCACTCGCCGACGTGTTGCCTGTCGAGGCGCACACAAGCGCCTTCGATCCCGCCGCGAGCGCCCCCGACACGGCGACGCACATGCCCCTGTCCTTGAAGGAACCGGTCGGGTTCATGCCTTCGAACTTGAGGTGCACGTCGGCCCCGATCCGAGCCGCGATCGACGGTGCCGGTATGAGCGGCGTGTTTCCCTCGAGCAGCGTGACAGCCGGCGCGTCCGCCGGGAGGCCGAGCCGTTCCCGGAAGGTTTCGACCACGCCCCTCCACACCGCCCGGGGTTCCGGGATTGCGGGACCCACGCGAGTCAGCCCTCGTCCTCGCCGAGAACCCTGAGAACGGCAGCAACCTCCTCCACGGGCTCGAGCCCGCGCAACTCACGCAGGGTCGCCTGCATCGCAGCCTCCTCACAGGGGTGGGTGATGAGGACGATCTCGGCATCAGCCTCCCGTCCCTCCTGGATGACGGTCTTGATCGAGATGCCGTGCCCACCGAACACGCCCGCGATCGTGGCGAGGACACCGGGCTCGTCCATCACCTCGAGGCGCACGTAGAACTCGTTCGAGATCGACATCATGTCCGTGACCGGATGCACTTCGGCCCGGGCGACATGGGGGCCTCGCGCCCCCTGCACGAGGTTGCGGGCGGCATCGACGACATCACCCACGACCGCGATCGCCGTCGGTCCACCTCCAGCGCCTGCCCCGTAGAACATCTGCTCGCCGGCCGACACCCCTTCGACGAAGACCGCGTTCATGCTCAGGCGGACGCCGGCGAGGGGGTGTGTGGCGGGGAGCATTGCGGGATGCACTCGCACGGAGACAGCATCGGCGTCGGCGAACTCACAAACGGCAAGGAGCTTCACGACGTAGCCGAGACGAGAAGCCATCCCGATGTCCCGCCCGCGCACCGCCCGGATCCCCTCGGTGTGGACATCGTCGGCATGCACATGCGTGCCGAACGCCAACGAAGCGAGGATCGCCGCCTTCTGGGCGGCATCGTGACCGTCCACATCCGCGCTCGGATCTGCCTCGGCATAGCCGAGGTGCTGCGCATCGGCAAGGATCTCGTCGAAGCTGCCGCCCTCCTCGGTCATCCGTGTGAGGATGTAGTTGGTCGTGCCGTTGACTATGCCGATGACACGGCGGATGTCCTCACCGGCCAGCGACTCCGTGATCGGCCGGATGAGGGGGATGCCACCTCCGACCGCCGCTTCGAAGAGGAGATCGACGTTCGCCCGCTCGGCAACGTCGAGGAGGCTCCCCCCTCGCTTCGCGATGAGCTCCTTGTTCGCCGTCACGACGGGTTTGCCGGACTCGAGGGCGGCCGCCACGAGCTCCTCGGTGGGTTCGAGTCCTCCCATGACCTCCACCACGACGTCGATGTCGGGATCCTCGACAACCGCCTTCGCGTCGGCCGTGAAGAGGGCAGGGTCGAGACCCCGATCCCGGGCCGGATCCCGCACCGCGATCGCGGCGACGGCGAGATCGATGCCTGTGTAGCGGTGGATGGCCTCGGCACGCTCCACGAGGATGCGGACTGCTTCCGCGCCGACTGTCCCGCAACCGAGGAAACCGACTCTGACCTGCTGCTCCAACTCGTCACCCGGCCAGCTCGACGAAAAAGGCACCGCCACCGGCCAGGAGGGTACCGCGCACGGTCCCCTCCTCCGCCTTCCAGGCCCGCACCGAGAACTCGGTGCCGGCCAGAGTGCTCTTCATCTGGAAGAGCCAGGCGTCCCCTGTCAACACGTACTCCCCGGTGGCCACTCCCGCACCACCCGCTGCGACAAGGGAGACATCGCCCGTGTCCGTCGTCTCCCAGCTCGAGGAACCGATCGCGGCGAGGGCAGCCGCGGCTGTGTCGCTGGGAGCCGGATCGACGCCCCCCACGCCCGCCACACCGACGGGCCGTTCTGGCCGGACCGGTGCGGGACCGGTCCGATCCAGGGTCACGCTCCCCTCGATCACGCAGGTGGCGCCGGCCTCGCCCGGATCGCCGAGCCAGCGGGGCAGGGCGGGCGACTCGCGCCAACTCAGCGAATACTCGGCCGGTGCCGACGCGGTCGATGCGGCAGCGACCTCGCGGGGGATCTTCACGTCGAGGTCGACCACGCGGTCGCCTATCCCGACGATGAGGGCACCCGCGAAGAACCTGTCGTCCCGCCCCCGCGTCACACCGCCTGCCCAGGGAAGGGACTGCGTGGGATCGAGTCCGGCGCCCATGACAGCCGACGTGCCGAGCGGGTCCGACTGCAGGAGGAGCGACTCGAGGAACGGACCGGCCTGTGCCGCCGTGGCGGCATCGATCCCGACGCCCATGGTCTCCTCCCCTTCCATGTTGAAGGGGTCCCGCAGGAAGTCCGCAGGGTCCTCGACCGGTTTCTGTTCGCACTCGGCGAGGTCGACACCCACACCGGACAGCCGGAACGTGCCGCCACCGGCCAGGATCCCGTCCGCGGGCGGTTCCGCGGCCTGCGAGACCCCCGTGTCCGGCGGGCCGGAGATCCGGTCCCCGCCGGGGGTCGAGGAGATCGCGCACGCGGCCAGTACCAGGGGTGCGACCATGCAGACTGAACCTGTGAGGAGGCGGGAGCGTGGCAAGGGTCAGGCCTCCATGAGGCGCAACAGGTCGTCCACGGTCTCGCGGCGCACGACCTCCCGCGCGTTCCCGTCGCCCACGAAGACGACGGCCGGGCGGGCGAGCATGTTGTAGTTGTTCGCCATCGTCCAACCGTATGCCCCCGTGGCCGGAGTCACGAGGATGTCACCACGCGACACGCTGCGGGGCAGGCGTGTGCCCTCTGCGATGACGTCGCCGCTCTCGCAATGCTTGCCGACGACATCCACGACGGCATCCCGGGGCGCGGCCGGGTCGTCGGCGAGGAGCGTCTCGTACGCCGCTCCGTACAGGGCGGGCCGCATGTTGTCGCTCATGCCGCCGTCCACGGCAACGTACCGGCGTCCCGCCGACTCCTTCACGACTCCTACGGTGTAGAGCGTTGCACCGGCTCGACCCACGAGGGAACGTCCCGGCTCGACGAGGAGACGTAGCCCGTCGAGGCCCGCCGCGGCGGCGTGGTCCGCCACGCTCGCCCCCAACGTGCGGGCGAGATCAGCCACAGGGACGGGAGTCTGGTCGGGACGGTAGGCGATGCCCAGGCCCCCCCCGAGGTCGATCTCCGAGAGCCGCGTGCCGTGACGCCGCGCTGCCTCGGCCGCGAACCCCAGAGCGGCGGCAGCCGTCTCGACGTACCCGGTCACGTCGAAGATCTGACTTCCGATGTGGGCATGCACCCCGACGAGATCGAGTTCGGGTGTCCGCGATATCGCCTCCACGGCTGCGAGGGCCTGTCCGTCGGCCATGCCGAGTCCGAACTTCGAGTCCTCCTGCCCGGTCCGTATGAAAGCGTGCGTGTCGACTTCGATTCCTGGTGTGAGCCGGAGGTACACGGGCTGGGGTGCCGCCCCCCGGGCCCGGGCGGCCGCGGTGAGGCGGCCGACTTCGTCGAGGGAGTCGATGACGATCCTGCCCACGCCGAGATCGAGGGCTGCTTCGAGCTCGGCGTCGGACTTGTTGTTGCCGTGCACGATGAGCGTGGCCGGATCGACGCCGGCACGGCGCGCCACCTCGAGCTCCCCGCGGGTCGAGACGTCGATCCAGAGCCCGGTCTCCGCCATGAGGCGCACGACCGCCACGATCGGACATGCCTTGGAGGCGTACACGACCTGGCCGTCGACGGGCAGTCCGGAGAAGGCCGCCCGGTACTCCCGCGCCCGCACGCGCATGTCGTCCACGTCGTACACGTACAGAGGTGTCCCGAACTCGTGGGCAATCGCGACGAGATCACATCCCCCGACCTCGAGATGACCCGACGAACCGACCGTGGCGGAGGTTGGCAGGACACGGGCGAGGCCGTCCGGCAGGAGCGAAGCCGTCATGTGCGGGAACGGTACCTGTCGCGGGGAACGGGGCGGTATCCGGATTCGGCCGCTCACACGTGCTGGAGGAGACCCTGGATGGACTCGACGAGCTCGAGCGGTTCGAACGGCTTGGTCATGTAGCGATCGGCACCCGCCGCCATGCCGATCTCGATGTCCCGCGCCTGGGCTTTCGCCGAGAGGAGGATGACGGGTGTCGCCGCCGACGCCTCGTCCGCCTTCACCGCCCTGCAGACGTCTACGCCGTCGAGCATGGGCATCATGATGTCGAGCACCGCAAGGTCGCATGCGCCCGCCCGAATCTCGTCCAGGGCGGCGGCTCCGTCCGTCACGGCGGTCACCTCGAACCCCTCGAGCTCGAGGGTGAGCTGGATGAGCTTGAGCACACCCGGGTCGTCGTCGGCTACGAGAATGCGTGCCACGTCCGTTCCTGCTCCTGCCGGCTGATGTGACCGGCCCGTCACTCGCTTGATCCGGCTCGAGCCGGAATCCCTCCCCTCGACACGTCTCTCCCATCGGCGGGAAGGGGGGCGACATGAACCGTTCGCCCAGACTATCCGGGTGCCGACCACCCCGATCCCGGCCCGCGCGCGTGCACATTCGCGGCCGGAGCGGGGTCTATCTACTATTGGGCGCCCGCCCTCGTAGCTCAGGGGATAGAGCGGTGGCCTCCGGAGCCATGTGCGCAGGTTCGAATCCTGCCGAGGGCACGGGAACAAACGGACGGCATCGGAGCCTTACGATGTCGACCGGACATTGCTCGTGGAGACGACAGGAGAGGCCATGCGGTCAGTGAGCGAGGCGGATTTCGCGAAAGACGTGATCCAGGCGGAAGGCCGGGTGGTCGTCGATTTCTGGGCACCGTGGTGCACTCCCTGCAAGGCCGTCGCCCCCGAGCTCGAGAAGCTCGCCGAGAAGCACACGGGCGTCGAGTTCGTGAAGGTGAACGTCGACGAGGCACCCGGGGTCGCCGCCGACTACCAGATCATGGGTATCCCCACGATCGGCGTGTTCGAGGCCGGGGAGCTCAAGGCCACGTCCGTGGGCGCGAAGCCGGCGGAGAAGATCGAGCAGGACCTCGGCCTCTGACCCACACGACTCCGTTGGGTGGGTTGCGGAGACCGGCCCTCCTCAGATGTGGTACTCCTCGAGGAGGCGGCGACCGATGACTATCTTCTGGATCTCGCTCGTACCCTCACCGACGATCATGAGGGGTGCGTCCCGGTAGAGCCGCTCGATGGGGTACTCGGCGGCGTAGCCGTTGCCGCCGTGGATGCGCAGCGCCTCCTGGCACACCTCCCAGCACGTCTCCGAGGCGAAGAGCTTCGCCATGCCCGCCTCGAGGTCGCAACGCTGTCCCGAGTCCTTCTTGCGGGCGGCATCCTGCATGAGGAGACGGGCGGCGTGGACCTTCGTCCCCATCTCGGCGAGCTTGAACTGGATCGCCTGGTGTCCCGCGATCGCCTTACCGAAGGCATGGCGCTCCTGGGCGTAGCGGATCGACTCCTCGAACGCACGCCGCGCGACTCCGACCGCCCGCGCACTGATGTTGATGCGCCCGAGCTCGACCGCCTGCATCATGTAGCCAAAGCCCATCCCGACCCCCGACTCGCCGCCGAGCACGTTCCCGACGGGCACGCGGTGGTCGTCGAGGTGGAGCTCGACCGTCTCGATCCCCTTGTAGCCCAGCTTCTTGATTTGGCGGCTCACCGTGATCCCGCCGTACACGGGCTCTCCCCCGGGCTTCTCGACGAGGAGGACGCTCATGCCCCGATGCGGCGGATCCGTGTCCGCGGTCTTGACGAGCATGACGACGAGGCCGGCGTGAAGGCCGTTCGTGAGCCACATCTTCGTGCCGTTCACGACGTAGTCGTCTCCGTCACGCACGGCCCGGGTCTTGATCGCCGCGACATCGGAACCCGCATCGGGCTCGGACAACGAGTACGCGGCCCTGATCTCTCCCGTCGCCATGCGCGGGAGGAAGCCGGCGCGCTGCGCGTCGGTGCCGAAGGCATTGATGAGGAAACACCCCATGAAGTGCGTGTTGAGGAACCCCGAGACGCTCATCCAGCCGTAGGCGAGCTCCTCGACGATCCGGGCATAGGTCGAGTAGTCGAGGCCGAGTCCTCCGTACTCCTCCGGCACCGTGATGCCGAAGAGGCCGAGCTCCTTCATCTTCTCCACGAGGTCGGCCGGGTACTCGTCCGCGGCGTCGTAGTCGGCGGCGAGGGGGATTATCTCCTTCGCCGTGAAAGCACGGACCAAGTCGACGAGTTCGTCTGCGACGGCTGCCATCTCTTCCTCCATGCCCTACCGGTCTCTGACGGCGGCGTCAGGTTATCGTGGGAGCGGGCACGGCCGCATGTGGCATCGACTCAGGGCGGCACGCCTGCCTCACACGTCTGCCTATACGATGCGGCATGTGCAGGTTCACCGCAACCGCACGGTTCGCCCTGTGCCTGGCGGTCGTCCTCGTGACCGGGGCTTGCAGCAGCGCCCAGAACGAGCCCGCGGCCACGATCGGACACGTGTCGACGACACTGCCGCCCCCGCCACCGACTGCCCCCCTCACCGGTGCCCCCCCGGCACCCGGCGTGAGCCTCACTCGCCGGCCCGTCGCGATCAAGGTCGACAACGCTCCCCGGGCCCAGCCCCAGGCGGGACTCGACGCTGCGGACCTCGTCTACGAGGAGGTAGTCGAGGGAGGCCTCACGCGTTTCATGGCTGTCTTCCAGTCCCAGGATGCCGACCCGGTCGGGCCCGTGCGCTCTGTCCGACCAGTCGACATCGACCTCGCCCGCTGGCTCGTGGATCCGGTGCTCGTGTTCTCGGGTGGAGCCGGTGTGGTCATAGAGGACGTGGAGCGATCGGGACTGACCTGGTTCGACGAGAACGACACCGCCGTCCTCTGGGAGGATCCGGCGCGGCGCGCCCCCCACGACCTCGTCACGTCGACCGGCGCCGTGTACGCCGCCCTCGGCGGAGCCGTCGAAGGACCGCCGCCCGACCTCGCCACGTTCGACGAAACCGCGCCCCCCGGGTCACCGGCGTCGGCGGCCACGATCCCGTTCTCGGAGACGGAGGAGGTGACGTGGCACCAGGTCCCCGCGACGGGTCGGTGGGTGCGGCTACGCGACGGCGCACCTCAGATCCTCGTGAGCGGCGCCCCGCTCGAGGTGGACAACCTCGTCGTGCAGTCCGTGCGGTTCGTGCCGACGGGCATCTTCGATGCGGCAGGCAACCCGTCCCCGGCGTGGGAGGTCGTCGGCAGCGGCCGCCTCTTCGTGGTCCGGGACGGAGTGGTCGTCGAGGGCTCGTGGTCCCGACCAACGCCATCCGAACCCACACGCCTTCTCGATGCCGCCGGGACGCCGATCCCGCTCCGCCCCGGCCGCACATGGTGGTCCCTCCTCCCCGACGACCGCGTACCCGCCTTCGCCTGAGGCGCGTCCCGCGGGGCCGGGGTGGGCCGCGGGGTGCCTCACTAGAGTGACGGGTGTGGAGATCAGATGGGAAACGGTTCCGGAGTGCGCCGACGCCACGATGATCGTGGCATTCGGGGGCTGGAACGACGCGGGTGAAGCCGCCACGGCGACGATCCTCAACCTGCGCGAGTTGCTCGCGGCAGAGCCTTTCGCCACCCTCGATCCGGAGGGTTACTTCGACTACCAGCAGGTACGGCCGCAGATCAGGGTCCAGGACGGTGTCGTAGGCGATCTCGTCTGGCCGACGATCGAGTTCGCCCACGCCGGCTCCCCCGCGGGTGACGTGATCCTCGCCGTCGGGCCCGAACCCCAATACATGTGGCGGGACGTGTGTCGGCGGTTCGTGACGATCGCAGAGCGGTCCGGGGTCACACGCGTCGTCGCCCTCGGGGCACTGCTCGCCGACGTACCCCACACCCGCCCGTCGCGCCTGCAGGGAACGGCATCGGATCCCGCCCTGCTCCACCTCTTCGATGTCGACGGCGCGGACTACGAGGGGCCGACGGGCATCGTCGGCGTGCTCATGGCCGAGCTCCAGGACGCGGGCATCGAGTCCGCCAGCCTGTGGGCGACCGTCCCCCACTACGTCTCGATGGCGCCGAACCCACAGGGTGTCCTCGCCCTCACCGGCGCCGTCCGCCTCGTGATCGGTCGGCCCGACGACCTCGGCGAGCTCGAGGCGGCCGCCGATTCCTATGTCGAGCAGGTCTCGGACGCCATGGAGGACAACGCCGAGGTCCAGGCTTACGTGCGCATGCTCGAAGGGCGTCACGACGCCGCCCAGGAGTCCTCGGGAACTGCAGCCGCTTCCGCCCTGTCCGAGGAGGACCTCCCGACCGGGGACGAGCTCGCAGCGGAACTCCAGCGCTTCCTCCGCTCCCAGTCAGAGGACTGATCGACGAGGCGAGTCGGGGAGGATTCCACCGGGACGCCGCGGAAGTCTGGCGCATGAGAAGTCTGCGCCGGAAACTCAAGACCCGTCTCCTTGCGCTGCCGTACACACTGCGGCGCCTCAAGCTGATCTGGACGACACGTCTCTTCGCCCGCCTCCTCGGGATCGAGCTCGAGCTCGACATCCACCCCCTCGTCCAGATTGAGCGGGGAGCGAGGATCAAGTTCACGACGAGCCGGCGCGTGAAGATCACGATCCGCGAGTATGTGCGGCTCCACGACTCGTTCGAGTGCCGGTTCTACGGCAACATGGGATACGACCCCGAGCTCTACATCGGCCCGTATTCCCTCATCCACCGCAACGTGACCTTCACGGTCGGCGGCCGGCTCCATCTCGAGGGGTTGAACGAGATCGGGGTCGGCACCGTCATACGCGCGAACCAGAGCATCGAGTTCGGTGAGCTCTCCGGGTCCGGCGAATACGCCTCGTTCTTCGACTTCTTCCACGCCTTCGACGAGGAACGCCGCATCTACCAGGGCACGGTGATCGCCCAACCCATCAAGATCGGCCAGTACGTGATGGTCGCGGCCAAGGCCTGCGTCTCGCCGGGCACGTCTCTTTCCGGGCTCACGATCGTCCTGCCCAACTCGGTCGTCTCCGGCGTCCATCCGCCTGCCAGTGTCCTCGGAGGCATGCCGGCCAAGGATCTCGACAACCCGAACCTGATGCCGGTCATGGCCAACCCGCTCATGAAGTTCATCCTCACGTGGGACGTCGACAAGCCCGGCCCGAACTTCAAGTCGATAGACGCGGCGCGGGCAGACGTGCCCGACCCCCAGCCCTGGTCGAAGGAGAACGAGCGCTACCTGGACAAGCTCGACCGTGTTCTTAAGTCGCTCGGCCTGCCCCCCGACCCGGCCCACGACCCGTCCGCCGAACCTCCCGCCGCGCCCTCGGGCAACGGCGCCGACGCACCGACATCCGTCGAGGACACCGCCCCCGCCTGACCGGATTCGCGTCACACCCCCCCGTTACCTTTGTCGTAATCTGGTAAACGGGAGATCGCGATGGCGCTGAGCGAGGGTGACCGCCGAGAGGTCGAGCAGATGATGGACGAGAAGATCACTGCGCAGGACGCCCGCATGTATCTCATCGACAGGGACCTGCGCGACAAGATCGAGGAGACGAACAGCCGTGTTGTGGGGCTCGCAACACAACTGAATGCCCTCACGCGCAGAGTCGAACAGGGATTCCACCGCCTCGACGACCGTCTCGACCACACGGACGATCGCGTGGACCGCCTCGGCGCCCGGTTCGATCGCCTCGAAGCCCGCTTCGATCGTTTCGAGACCAAGGTCGAAGAACGATTCGACAACCTCGAAACACGATTCGACCGCCTCGAGGAACGCATCACCCGACTCGAGATGGCCATCCAGCGCCTGATCGACGGCACCTGATCGACGGCTCCTGAGGAGGGTCCCACCTCCACCGGGCAGAACCGGCCCAGCCTGTGCGCGCGGAGCCGTTCCCACGTAGCCTCGTTCCCGAACAGGCTGGCTGATCGTCCTGACCGGCCGCGAGTGCCGGGCAGGGATTCCCCGGCCCCACATGGAATCTGCACGCAGGGGGATGGGAGCAGTGACCGGGCACCGGCACGGCCGGTCATGACACCTCCCCCGGACGACGAACGGGGTCGGCCCCGACCCATCAGAAGCCGGCGCAACGGATCAGTGCGGCAAGTGGCACGCCGCCTGCAGCGCCGGCGGAGACCCCGTTCCAGTCCTACACGACCGGAGGCGGATGGTGGCTCTGCGTACTGGGCAGACAGCGACGAAGGAACGGCTTCAGCTCGGGCAGGTTCTCCTTGCCCGCAAGCTGATCGACGAGCAGCAACTCGCCGCGGCCCTGCAGATGCAGCAGCAGCAGGCGGCATCAGGCGTACAGCCCCAGCGCCTCGGTGAGATCCTCGTGGCATCGGGCCAGGTGAATCCGGACGTGCTCCTCGACGCCCTCGCCGAACAACTCGGCGTCGGCACGTACAAGTCGAGCAGCCGGCCGTCCCCGACCGCCGTGGCACTCATCCCCCGCGAGTTCGCCGAACAGCAGCTCGTCCTGCCCGTCGCCGTGAACGGCCGCGACATGACCGTCGCCCTCGTCGACCCCCTCAACACGGAGCTGATCGGGTTCATCGCCGAGCGTACGGGCAAGAACGTCGTGCCGCTTCTCGGTTCGGCGGACACGATCAGCCGCCACATCCAGCAGTCCTTCGGCAGCTTCGGCGTGCTCGACAGCCACGTCGAGGAGTACGAGACCACCGTCGGTCCCGTCTCGGACTCCGCCCAGGTGCAGTCCGAGCTGGCCGTGCTCTCGGCCGACGCGCCCGTCGTGCAGATCGTCAACATCCTCCTCACCGAGGGCCTGCGGGAGCGGGCGTCGGACATCCACATCGAGCCGCAGGCGGACCGCCTCCGCATCCGCTTCCGTGTCGACGGCGCCCTGCGCGACATGAAGGACCTGCCCCTCCCGATGGCTCCGGCCGTCGTGAGCCGCATCAAGGTCATGTCGGAGCTCGACATCGTCGAGAAGCACCGCTCCCAGGACGGCCAGATCGCGATCCAGATCGAGGGGCGCGACCTCGACATCCGTGTGAACACGACGGAGACCATCTGGGGTGAGAAGGCGGTGTTGCGACTCCTCGACCGCAGCCGCTCGTTCACCGCCCTCGAGGAGCTCGGCATGGACGGCGAGCTCATCACGCGGTTCCGGCCGATGATCCAAATGCCCTTCGGCATGATCTGCGTGGCCGGCCCGACCGGCTCGGGCAAGACGACGACGCTGTACGCGGCCCTGCACGAGCTCGACAAGTACGAGCGCAACATCACGACGATCGAGGACCCCGTCGAGTACGTGATCCCCAACATCAACCAGATCAACGTGAAGTCCGACATGGGCCGCAACTTCGCGCACGGCCTGCGCGCCGTCCTGCGCCAGGACCCCGACGTCGTGCTCATCGGTGAGGTGCGCGACGAGGAGACCGCCGACATCGCCACGCAGGCGGCCCTCACGGGCCACACCGTGTTCTGCTCCATCCACTCCACGGACTCGATCGCGGCGATCCACCGCTTCATGGACATGGGCGTGCGCGAGTACCTGCTCGCGCCCGCGATGGAGGTCGTCGTGTCGCAGCGTCTCGTGCGCCGCATCTGCGGCCACTGCGCGATCGAGCAGGCCGCCCGGCCCGAGGAGCGCGTCGCCTACCAGCAGATAACCGGCTACGACCGCGAGGTCTTCTGGATGGGGCAGGGGTGCGAGGTCTGTCACGGCACCGGCTACTACGACCGCGTCGGTGTCTACGAGTACCTGCGTGTCGACGACGAGGTGAAGGAGCTCATCGCCCGTCACGCGTCCCAGTACGAGCTGCGCCAGACCGCCGTCGAGCAGGGCATGGTCCCTCTCGTGCAGGCGGCGATGGCCAAGGTGACGAACAATGAGACGACCGTCGCCGAAGTCCTGAGAACCGTGTATGCAGGTTGAGCAGCGCCCCCCCGAGCAAGCTGAGTTCCGCGGCCAATCACAGGTCGACGAGCGCGAGATGCCCAAGGCGGTCTCGAAGTCGCGCCCCAAGATCAACACGTACGTCTACAAGCTGACGACGAACCAGGGTGTCTCCCAGAAGGGCCGCCTGCGCGCCCTGAACAAGGAACAGGCGATCGCCCTCGCCCAGCTCGGCCAGCCCGGCTCGCAGGTGGAGAGGATCCGCGAGGTCAAGGACCTCCTCAACATCAACCTCGGCGGCAAGGCCGTCAAGACGGCCGAGCTTCTCATCTTCACACGCCAGCTCGCCACGTTCGTGAAGGCCGGTGTGCCGATGGTCGAAGCCATGGCGTCGATCGGCTCCGAGAACGCATCGCGGGCGATGCAGGACACGCTGCGAGAGATCTCGTTGGATCTGGCACAGGGACTGCCGCTCTCGGCCGGCATGGACAAGCACAAGGGGAAGGTCTTCCCGCAGTTCTACATCGACCTCGTACGGGCGGGCGAGATCACAGGTGACCTCGACGGCGTGCTGCAGCAGGCCGCGAAGTACCTCGCCCGCCAGGAGGAGACGAAGCGCAAGCTGCGTTCCGCCCTCTCGTATCCGATCGTCATCGGCCTCTTCGCGATCTTTGCGATCCTGGTGCTCCTCATCTTCGTCCTGCCCCAGTTCGTCGAGTTCTTCAAGCAGTTCAACGCCACGTTGCCGCTCCCGACTCGCATCGTCCTCAACACGCAGAAGTTCCTCACGACGTGGTGGCACGTCCTCCTCCTCGGACTCGGCCTCGTCGTCGTCGGTCTCGTCATGTGGACCCGGACCGTGCCCGGCCGCTACGCATGGCATCGCCTCCAGCTCGCGGCCCCGTTCGTGGGCCCACTCGTGCGGTACACGATCATCGAGCGCTTCTGTGCGACGCTCGCCACGATGGTGAAGGCGGGCGTGCCGATAGTCGCGACCTTCCAGGTGATCATCGACGGCTCGCGCAACGTCCTCTTCAAGGACGCCCTCGGCAAGGTGCGGGACGCGATGCTCGTCGGCCAGGGCATCTCGAGCCCTCTGGCCGCCACGGGCATGTTCCCGGCCATGGTGCCGCAGATGATCAAGGTGGGCGAGGACACGGGAACCCTCGACGACCAGTTGAACCAGGCGTCCGACTTCTACGCCGAGGAGTTGGAGTACCGCTTGGCGAAGTTCACAGCCATATTCGAGCCGATGATGATCCTCATGCTCGGTGGGGTCGTCGGCTTCATCGGATTCGCGCTCGTGTCGGCGATGTACGACATCTACAGGCAGGTCGGCGTATGAGGGAGGACCACGCTGGAAGACCTATCGGCAGTTGGCGCTCCCCGCCCGTCATGGCAGAGCACGGCTTCAGCCTCGTCGAGTGGACGATCAGCATGGTTCTCCTCGCCATGCTTGCCGCGGGCGGCTTCATGCTCTTCCAGGTGATCTCGAACACGTCCGAGCGCTCCGAGGCACAGACCGCCATGGACGAGTACGCCGAGTCGATCGCGCAGGAGATCCGCTCCATCGGCTGGTCGGATTGCTATGCGACGACCGACGGCGGTCTCCTCGGCTACTTCCAGAGCACTCTGAACGCCCGCATGAGCCCCGATCCCGTGGCGAACCCGGATCCTCTGACACCTCCCGCCCCCACTCAGGACGAGACGGGGGGGAACTGGCAGGTGCAGAACCCCCTGATCGACAACGTGCACCTCGGTGCGGGACTGAGCGCCTCGACGTGGGTGGATGTGACGTCGGACAACTCCGCTCTCACGGGGGACTGCTCGAACTACTTCGTCGCCCGCGTCACGTTCGTTGTGCGCAACTACGACCCTGCAGCCACGGAGCGACCGTCCATCCCGATCGAGGTCAGGCGGCAGGTTCTCGTCACGAGGTCCTGAGGTGACGCCACACCGCGCGGATGCGCGATCTCACGGTCGATCCGCATCGTCGGAGCGGGGGTTCACGCTCGTCGAGATGGCCCTGTCGGTCGTGCTCCTCTCGATCCTGCTCCTCGCCGTGAGCGGTGGGCTGATCGTCATGCTCAACGTCACGCGCAGCACGCAGGGCCTGGCCGACGTGGGTGCCGAACGCGTCAACGCGCGGGCATGGCTCACGAAGGACTTCGCGGCCCTCGCCCCGAGCCCGAGCGGGAACGCAGGCGATGCCTCGACCGTCTGGATCAACGCGAATCCGTCTGCCGACCCGCCTCCTGCCATGTACCCGGGTTCGTTGCCGGCGGACTTGAACGACCTCCGGAACCTGCTCCAGCCTGCAGGTGGGGGAACCGGGATCCCGGGAACCTGGATCCCGGACTGGAGCCCTGGCCTGGTCGGATGCGATGGTGGTGCCCCGGAGTACTGCCGGGACTTCGTCGACGATCCGGCCCAGACGAACGACTTCTGGCAGTCGGTCCAGTTCCGCTGCGACCCCACCCTGTCCGATCCGGTGGGGGTCTTCCTCATCTGGTCGGAGACCTGGTTCGGAGAGGTGACCGATCCGACTGACCTCACAGTCCATCGCCTGGACAGGTCGATCTCGACGCAGATCATCTACAAGCTCGTGCGCAGGCCGCAAGTGGATCCGTCGGAGCCGTTCCGGTGCGATCTCGTCCGAGACGTGCGTTACTTCCCGACGCGGGACGACAGGGACGCGCTGGCAGCCGCGGGCGTCAGCGATGCGTACTCGGAACCGACTCTCCTCGCCGTCTTCCCGCGGAAGTCCTTCGACGTGGCCCACTACGTCGCGTCCGTGGACGCGAGCCAGGCAGGCGATCCGCCCGTGTGGAGCAGGTTGAAGGAACGCCGGTGCGAACCCGACCCCGACGGGGCCGGCCCCATCTCTGAGAACCCCATGACCACGAACTGCCAGTGGCGCTACGAGATCACCCTCCAGCTCCAGCCCGACACGGCGATCGCACCCCAGGCCGTGCGCATCGCCGTCTCACAGCGGACGAGGACCGAGCCGTGAACGCAAACCCCCGCGACACGCCCGGCCGGCACGACTCCGGCGCGGCGATGATCATCGTGATCATGATCATGCTGATCCTGAGCGTGTCGATGGTCACGGTCGGCGGCCTCGTCATCACCTACTTCCAGGCCGCCGACTCCACGACCGGGATGGAGGATGTCGGCTTCGACGCCGACGAGGCGGTACAGCGCACCGTGGCGGCGATCCTCAACCTCGTCGTCAATCCCGCGAGTGCCGGGATCGAACTGCCGGCGGGGACCTGCGACTCCGGCGACACCCACACGTTCACGCTTCCGGTGAAGCAGTCCGCGATCGGTGCCGCCGCCTTCGACGTCGACGACGCCGGCGGTGAGGACAAGGAGGATCCGGCGTCCGGGCACAAGAACTGGGTGCGGATCGACTGTGTCGAGCTCGACGAGAACCCGGTCCTTCCCCTCCCCGTCCTGGATGATTCGATAGTCCTCTTCTCACGCGAGCCCGAGGCCTTCGCGAAGGCGGGAAGGGAGCCCGTTCGCGTCGGCAGGTCCGTGCGCATGAACCGCCAGATCTGCCAGCGGGACTTCGTCGTGAACGGTGTGCTCGACTACGAGCTGGCAGATGGCTGCCTCGATCCCGCCAACCCGGCGACCGAGGACCTTGCCAGTGACGTCATATTCGTCTCCGACGACACGACTTACCCCGGGGTCGAGATCTCGTCGGAGAACCCGGGTGTCGATTCGACGTGGCCGGCCATGGTGAACCGCGCTCTGCCCTGGAACACGGCATGCGACCCGGTCGCGACCCCCTGTGTCGGCCCCGTCGGGGTCCAGGCGCGCCGCCTCGATGCCGCCGGGCAGGAGATCCAGATCGACATGAGCCCGCCGGTGTCGATCGTCCCCGGGCCGTGGCTCGATCCCGGTTCGGAGCTCGGGAACGTGTGGCCGCAGTACTCCCCGCTTCCCCTCCTCGACTGGGATCCCGCCGGTACCTGGGGAACCGATTTCCTGACAGGTGATCCGGCGGCGCCCTTCCGCATGCCACAGGACATCAAGACGCTCGATCCGCCCACGGACCTCCCCCGCATCGACGAGTCGACGTGCCGTCTCGTCACCTATCCCGACTCGCTCATGCGGGTCAACGACATCGCCCCGGCCGACTGGAACTACTGGCATCGCCTCGCCGGATTCGGCGTGAACACGACGCCCGTCTGGGACTGCGTGCGCCGTTGGAAGCCCGGGAACTACGCGGGCATGGACGTGAGCCCTGCCGGTGCCGACCTGGACGGTGACGGCACGATGGAGGCCGCTGTCGACCCCGGTGTGGCCGGACTCGACCTCAACCCCGGGACCCCCGGGACGACGGGGGACCTCAAGCCCTTCCTCTCGGCCTGGCAGGACGTGTTCGGGATCGACTGGGAGGACGACGGGAACGTGGACGTCCCGGGAAGCTGGGAGCCCGACCTCGGCCAGGCTCCGCTCAACCCCTTGTGCCCCGCTCTCGGCAACCACGGGTATGTGCTCTGGCTCGTCCTCGTCCCCATGTGCTTCACGTCCCAGCAGTTCTTCGGCCCCCACGCCCGCGTCCACATCCGCGCGAACGTCTTCGAACCCGGCGTCTACTACTTCGCCGACAACCTCGTCGTCGACGCCGGTGCATACGAGGACCGCGTCGACGAGTACCTGTCCGGACCGTTCCGGGACGAGTGCGTTGCCCAGTACGGTTCTCTCGAGCTCTGCGTGTGGATCGCGAACCAGTTCCTCAACTTCACGAACTACCTGACCGGCGAAGGCTCGCACCCACCCGCGAAGAAGTCCTTCCATGCCCCCGTGATCGCCGGCACACCGCCACCGCCCGGCGCCAATCCCCAGGGTTGGGACCCGACGGCGTGCGAGCCCACCGAACCCGGCACCATGTTCACCTTCGCGGAAGGCAAGGGCCTGCACCAGGGTGTCGACCAGATCAACCCGCCACCGGCCGTCGCCGTCTGCGGTCTCACGGAGGAACAGGTCGCCAACCCCTCAGGTGCCGCAGGGGGTGCCGGCCTGGCCACGATGCAGGCGGACAGGGACCAGGGCTTCGGAGGAGTACCCGGGACCGGCTTCGCGGACGGCAGCCTGACCCGCGACGTCGCGCTCTTCCAGCTCCCGTTCCCGATCCCCTTCTGGATCACCGAGCTGGGCGGCAACCCGCCGACGGATCCCGCCAACGACTCGGTCGGCTGGGCGCTGCACGCCGCCCGCAACACGATCCACGGTGGCCCTCTGTCCCTCGACGGGATCGTGTACTCGCCCCACGGCCGCGTCGGCGTGTCCTCCACCTACCTCTTCGGGAACGGCGTCTCGGTCGGGAGCGGCCTGGTCGCCCACTCGCTCCTCGTCATCTCCCGCTACCCGGGCGGCGACGTGTTCTCCGACGGCCTCCCCGAGGCGATGCGCCGCATCCGGTTCTTCGTGCGCAACTGTCAGCCTGGCGACCCCGACTGCCCGCTCCTGTCACAGGTCCTCCCGCCGCTCGACCCCGACCCCGGCGTGATCGACGACTTCGCATTCCTCTTCGACGACCTCGGAGTCCTGCCGGGCGACCCGCCCATCCCCCAGAACGTGCCCCCGAACATCTACGTCAACTTCCCGACGCCGATGCGCGATCCCGACGTCGTGGTGGACGTCACGACGCTCTCGGACAACACGGCGCGTGTCGACCGCTGGATCCGCGGCAACCCGACCGAGTAGCGCCAACGCCCGCCCTGTCCCACTTTCGGGGATTCTCAGAGATCTCACAAGGTTTGGTGCAGGTGCCCGCGAGGAATCCGGACAGAGATCCCGAATCTCTCTGCATCCGTCATCTCCTGGGGGGAGGTTCCCCTTGGGGCAAAGGGAGGAATCTGTCCTATGACTGACACGCACGTGCGGGACGACGAAGCCCGCCAGATTCGGAGCGAGTCGGGTTTCACCCTCGTCGAGCTCCTGATCGTCATCGTGATCCTCGGGATCCTGACGGCGGTCGTTGTCTTCTCCGTCGGTGGTCTGCGCAACAGCGGTAACGCCGCCGCCTGCCGTGCGCAGCAGCGCACAGCTGAGACGGCCGTCGAGGCGTACAACGCCCGCCAGGGCAGCTACCCCGGCGTCGGTGTGCTCGGCACCCTGGCCTCGGACACCTACCCGGCCGCCAACACGGCCCTCACCAACACGCAGGCCACCAACGTGCTCGGTCACCTCGTCTCCGACACGGTACCGGCCGGTGCCCCGGCCGCACACCAGATCGGCATCAAGCTCCTCAAGGAAGCACCCAAGACGGCCAACTTCCTTGGTACGCCTGCCGCACCCACGACGCCCACAGGTCTTCCGGCGCCGGCAGCCGGTGAGGCGACCTTCTCGGGTTCCTTCGTGACGATGTACCTCACGAAGAACACACTCGGGGCAGCCTCCGACCAGCTCACGGTCCACGGCTACTACATGAACGGCAACACGCCGGTTCGCTGCTCGTAATAGAGACAGCGCAAACAGTCCGGTAACGGGTCGGGCCGGGACCTTCGGGTCCCGGCCCTCCCGCGTCACGGGCGGTGCCCAGTTGACGGGCTCCCGAGCGCCCACCTTGTCTTCACCCCCAGCATGTGGGAGCGCGTGGGGACACAGGAGGGCGGACTGTGGCTACTTCCACCACCTCACGGGACACACACCGGCCTCCTCTCCTGTCCGCTCCGCTGCGGCCTCCGGGCTCCCGGCCAGCCGGCAAAGAACGCTGGCTACCCCGGTGGATCATGGCGTACGCTACGTACAGTCCGTACAGAAGGGTTTGCCGGTGGAGACGCGCGGCACGACACAGGCCCGAGACGAATTCGCTGACCTCGTGAACGCGGTCGCCTACCGGGGTGAGCGTGTCGTGTTGACCCGACGTGGCAAGGCGATCGCGGCGCTCGTACCCGTCGACGATCTCGAAGTGCTCGAAGCCGCCGAAGACCACGCTGACATCGCCGCTGCCAAGAAGGTCCGCCGGGAGGAGCCGATCCGCTGGGCTGACGTGAAAGCCGACCTCGGCCTGTGACCGACAACGACGACGACAACCGACGCCGCTACGAGATCCTGATCGTCCCGTCCGCGGTGCGTGCGCTGCGGAGCCTGGACCGCCAGATCCAACGGAGGATCGCGGCTGCGATCGACCGCCTCGCCGACGAACCAAGACCCTCCGGTGTCCGCAAGCTCGATGCGGGGCGAGATCTACCGGCTGCGGCCGCCACGCGCGTCCGGGCACGAGCAGCAAGGCCCACGCTACGGCGTGATCGTGCAAGCCTCCCCGCTGCTGCAAGCCAGCACCGTGATCGTCGCGCCGACCTCGCGTAACGCCCCGCCGGCGTCGTGGCGACCCGTGATCGACCTGAGCGGCACCGAGACACGTGTCCTCGTCGACAAGCTCGCCGCCGTCGACGTCGGCCACCTCGGCGCTCTCGCCGGCTACCTCAGCCACGACGAGACCGAAGAAATCGACACTGCCCTACGCGCCGTCCTCGCCCTCTGAACACACGACCCACTCAGATCAGATGGTCGAGACCGTCACGTCGAGCACCTCAGCAGGCGGCTGAGCCCTCGACCCTGGCGTCGACATGGAGTCGGCTGACAAGGTCATCGACCGGCGTTCGAGGTCGGCGGTCCCCATCCCTCTCGGCCACACGGACGTCCTCGTGGGCGGCTCAGTTCATGCTACGGTTTGTGGCATGTCACGTGTGCGAGTGTCGACCACGGTCGACGAGGAGCGCTTGGCCGCCGCCCGGCGTCTCCTGGATCTGCCGCCGAGCAAGCTCTTGGATCGGGCCCTGGACGCGCTCCGCCGCGAGATCGAGACGGAGAACGAGGCGGCCGCGTTCAGGGCGTTCCCGTACGAGGACGACCCCGACGTCTCATGGGAAACCGCCCCCGGGCCGGTGTTGCCGTACGACGGCGAGATACCCGCCGACGTCCTCCGCCTCGCCGAGCAACGGCGCGAACGCGAGCGCTGATGCAGGGTATCGGCCACGGCCAGGTCTGGTGGGCCGACCTCGACAAGGTGCGCCCCGTCGTGATCGTGACCCGGGCGTCCGCCGCCCCGCGTCTGCACCGTGTCCTCGTTGCACCGATCACGACGACCGTTCGCGGCCTGGCAACCGAGGTGCCGGTCGGCTCGTCCGAGGGTGTGCGCGACGACAGCGTCGCGAGCCTCGACAACCTACAGCAGCTACCGGTCGATCGGCTCCTGCGGCAGGCGGGGACCGTTGCCCCACGCCGCTGGGCAGAGTTCTGCACGGGCCTCGCCCGGGTCGCCGGGTGCTGACCGGCGCGACGACGGCGGCGTTGCCGCGACCGAGGCAGACCTCGTTCAACTGGTGCGCGCGAAACGCGTTGTTGCGCGCGAAACCCCCCATGACAGTGACGTTTCGCGCGCAGCCTCGTCGGCCTCGCCGGCCTCGACGAGGCTGGCGACGAGGGCGCCCGGATCGGCAGCGCCGGTGCTGTCGGGCTCCCACACGCGGCTCCCCTGCACGAACCTGTACCAGAGGCCATCCCGTCCGAGTCGAAGTTGCACACCCGAGTCGGCCAGCCTCGCACGATTCCTCCAGATCCGCACCGACCCGTACCTCTCCAGCACATCCCTGCCCTCTCCGAGATCGTCGGCTGCGGGCATCCATGGGTCCGTGGCGACCGCCACAGCTCCCGCCCCGCCGAGCTGCCAGGCGAACGCCCGCCGCGCCAGATCGGCCTCGAAGTCGAGATCGGCGTCGTCTGCGCCGGTCGATCCCCTCGGTCCGGGCGATCGAGGCGAGCATCTCACGCACGAACGCCTCGTACAGGGTCGCCTGCTCGACTGTCAGCAGTACAGGCACGTCGCTCTCGGTCTTGGGCGGCAACTCGGGCGCGATCCCCGGATCTGTCTTGCGCCGGCGGAGAAGGAAGGGACGGATCGTCGCCGCGAGGCGCTCGGTCAGGGCTCGGTCCCCGTATCTCTCGACGGGTGCGGCCTCGGTCCGCCGGAACGTCTCGAGCGGACCCAGCAACCCGGGCGTCGTCCAGTCGAGTATCGACCACAGCTCGGCCAGGTGGTTCTCGACCGGCGTGCCGGTGAGGGCGACACGGGCCGGAGCCGGAATGCCGCGCAGGGCACGCGCCGCGCGGGCGAGCGGGTTCTTCTGCCGTGTCGCGCCGGCCGATACCGTACGTGGACAGCACGATCTCGTCGTCTGTGACTCCGTCCACCCTCCCGCGGCGGATCGCCCGGCACGGAACATCGGGGACGGCGGATGCGGGAAAGTCGGCTTCCCCGCGGGAACGCCGATCGTAGGGGGGCGGGCAACCCCGTCCGAAGGATCACAGCGCCAATCAGGAGGTCGCCCTGGCGCGTGGTCTGGGCGCACACGTGCTCACACCCGAGGATGTGATCGTGCACAAGTTGATCGCCTGGCGTCCACGGGACCGGGATGACATTGCGTCGATCCTCGACGCCGGTTTGGCACTCGACGTCACCTACATCGAACACTGGGCGT
Organism: Acidimicrobiia bacterium; assembly: GCA_020850945.1. Taxonomy (GTDB): domain Bacteria; phylum Actinomycetota; class Acidimicrobiia; order UBA2766; family UBA2766; genus QWHP01. Next base: position 25,370 of record JADZDR010000027.1, read on the forward strand.
CGGAGTGGGAAGTACTCGACCGCTGGAGAGCAGCCACACCCGGATCGTGACGGGAATCCGGGCGCTGTAGGTTTCCCCGACTCCCCAGCACGTAGGCTGCAACGACCCGGGGGGCTCGGCAGCAGTGGACACAGCGGAGGGAAATCTCGTGGCCGACGACTCACGGCGCATCTGGGGAATCGTGACCCCGCAGCTTCCGGCTGCGTTCCTCGCGGCCTATGCGAAACAGCTCGAGGACGACGGGCTCGCAGGGGTGTTCGCACCGCAGGTGTACGGACCCGGGTTCAGCCCGCTCGCGGCCGCGGCGACCTCGACTCAGACCCTGCAGCTCGCCACGGGAATCGTCCTCGCGTTCGGGCGGAGCCCGTTCGAGACGGCGATGGCGGCAATGGACCTCGACCGCCTCTCCGGCGGCCGCGTCGTCTTGGGCATCGGGCCGAGCATCCGGGCGTGGAGCGAGGGGTTCTTCGGCATGCCCTACGGGAAGCCCCTCGCGCACCTGCGGGAGGTGATTGAGGCGATCCGCCTCGTCGTGGCCGAGGCCCACACCGGGTCCCTCGGGGCTTACGAGGGTGAGTACGTCAACCTCGACTTCTCCGAGCTCCAGGCGACACCACCGCCGATCCGGACCGAGATCCCCGTCTGGATCGCCGCCCTGCGAGCGCCGCTCGTGCGCCTCGCAGCCGAGATCGGCGACGGCGTTCTCGGCCATCCGCTCTGGTCGATCCCGTGGGCGACCGAGCAGGTCCCCGCCTGGATCGAGGAGGGCGCCGCGCGGGCGGGACGGAGCCGTGACGACGTGCACGTGAACCTGTGGGTGTGGGCGGCGCCGGGCGAGGACGAAGGGGCGATCCTCGACGACATCCGCCCCACCCTCGCTTTCTACGGCGGCATGGCCCAGTACGAGGACTACTTCGCGTGGCACGGCTTCGGTGACGTCGCCCGCCGCCTCCAGCGGGGCGTGCAGACCGGCGACTATCTGTCCGTCGCTGCGGAGGTCCCAGACGAGATGGTGCGCACCTTCGTGCTCTGCGGCCCGCCCGAGTCCTGCCGGGAACGCCTCGACGCGATCTGGGCCGTCGCCGACTCCGTGACGCTCGCCCCGCCCGTCTACGGCCTCGCTCCCGAACGCCAGCTCGCCCACCTCAACGCCATCGCCACCACCTTCTACGGCGCCTGACACGCGGTCTGGGTACCTGAGCGGCGATATATCGCCGCTCAGGTACCCAGACGGGAGGAGCACGGTCGGTTCCCACGCCCGCGTGTCACAGGCTCCCCCTACCTTCGACACGTCTGGCACGGCTCGCACGCGACGGACCATGCCGACAGGACGCCGGCGCCTCAATCGTTGGACCCAGCAACGCACCCGATATGGGAGTCACCATGGAACCCGAGGAGCAGTTCGACGAGCGTCAAGTGCATGCGATACGCCAGATCGTCGAGGAGGTCATGACCGCCAAGGGCGCTACCATGCTCCTCGTGGACGCGGACATCCGTACTCAGCTCGACGCGATGTCGACGGGCATCGTGGCGATCGGCAAAGACCTCAAGACCCTCGACCGCCGCCTCGACGCCGCGGTCGACGAGATACGGACCGTGAACGAGAGCCTGACCGATCGCATCGACCGGACGAACCAGAAGATCGACAACCTGGCCGACCGCGTCGACCAGACGAATGAGCGACTCGACACCGGACTCGCCCAAGTCAACGACAAGATCGACACCCTGGCCGACCGCGTCGACCAGACGAACGAACGGCTCGACCAGACGAACGAACGGCTCGACCGGATCGTCGAGGGCGGGAACTAGCGACAACTGGCGAGAGCCCGTCCCCCACGCGTCAGCCTCGCCTGCCTCACCCCGGCTGGGATACGACAATGCCACGGCGGTACGATCAGGGTCGGCGGTGATGCGGGGGGCTGCGTGATCCGGGAGAAGTCGCGGTGGGGTCTACCGGCGTTCTGCGCTGTGCTGAGTGCCCTCATCCTCACAACGTCCTCCGCCCATGCCGACGGCCCCGCGACCCTCGGGCCGGTGCAGGACACGGCCTCGCACGCCTGGACGGTCCTGCCACCCGGCAACGGCGACGCAACCGGCTGGACATCCCGGTACAAGGCCGACCAGGTCGCCATGTACGACAGGATCGACGACCGCGTGGCAGACGGCACCCTCGCCGAGACGGATCTGCCCCGCTACTTCAAGGACGCCCGCCTCGGCATCGATCCCGAAGACGTCGTGCGACGCGCCGAGCCCCGGCCCGGGGTCGAGATCCGCTGGGACCGCTTCGCCGTCCCCCACGTCTTCGGCGACACGTCCGAGGACGTGGCGTTCGGTGCAGGCTGGGTGACGACCGAGCAGCGTTTCCTCGTCGCCGAAGGGCTGCGCGCGATCGGCCGATCCGGCACCCTCGAGCTCGCAGGCGGCGGCCTCGGTGACATCCTCGGGTCGCTCGGGGGTGACGGCATCCACTACACCGACGCCGAGCTCGACGCCCAGGTCGACCGGGCCTGTGCCGCCGAACCCGCTCGCTGCCCCGAGGTGCTCGCTCTCGTCGACGCCTACGTGGAGGGTGTCAACCGCCACCTCGAAGCCAAGCCACCCATACCGGCGGCGATCACGAGACTCCTCGGGATCAGGTGGCCGAAGTGGAAGCGGTCCGACGTCATCGCCGCCGCGATGGCGATGGGGACGATCTTCGGCGAGGGTGGCGGGGGCGAGCTCGGGAACGCGCATGCGATCCGTGTGCTGCAGAGCCGCTTCGGAGCCGAGGCGGAAGCGGCGTGGCGTGAGTTGCGCCGCCCCGACGACCCGGCTGCCCGCACGCATGTCGCCGGGACCTTCCCCTACCCCCTCTACGGCGACGGATCCACTTCACCCGTCGGACCGACCGCCAACAGCACGGACTGGGCAGCCGTCGCCCTGCCCGACGACGGACTCGCCGGCACACCCCCACCCGGCGACGACTGGTGGACCGACCTGCCCGACCGGGGATCACACAGCAACTACCTCGCCGTGGCGGGGGAAGCCACCGCGGACGGGCATCCCGTCCTCGCCGGTGGCCCGCAGATGGGCTACACGCATCCCTCGTACCTGCTCGAGATGGAGCTGCAAGGTGGCGGCTACAGGGTCTCGGGTCTCACTGTGCCGGGCATGGCGCTGTTCGTCCTCATCGGCCACACGGACGAGTACGCGTGGTCGATCACGTCCGGGGGCAGCGACCTCATCGACCTGCGCGCCGAGCTCCTCTGCGAACCCGACGGGTCGGCTGCGTCGCTCGCCTCCACTCACTACGTGTTCGACGGGGTTTGCACCGCCATGGAGCGAGTGGGCGAGAGGAACGTCGTTCCCCGCACGGTGCACGGACCGGTGGTCGAACGCGTGACCGTCGACGGAAAGCCGGTCGCCATCTCGCAGCAGCGGGCATCCCGCGGATACGAGGCCTTCGCCTCCCTCCCCTTCATGCAGCTCAACTTCGGCGAGGTTCCCTCGGCCGCCGGCTTCGCCGAGACTCTCCGCCACGTGCCGTTCAGCCTGAACTGGGTGTACGTGGACGCACGGGACATCGCGTACACCCACACGGGCCGCTACCCGCTGCGGGCGCCGGGCACGAACGCCGAATTGCCCGTCTGGGGAACCGGGGAATGGGAGTGGACAGGCACGCTCGACTGGACACAGCAGCCGCACGAGGTCGACCCGGCCAAGGGCTACATCAGCTCGTGGAACAACAAGCCCGCACCCGGCTGGCAGTCACCCGCGTGGGGTCAGAGCGTCTACCAGCGGGTGGAGCTCCTCGACCGCCGTCTCGCCCGCCAGCGGGCGAGACGGCCGGCCGGCCTCTCCGTCGTCGACGTCGTCACGATCGTGCAGGACGCGGCCACGGCAGATCTCCGCGCCGAGGTCCTCCTCCCGGAGGTCCTCGGCGTCCTCGGCGATTCGCCTGCACCGTCGGCCGAGGCCGACGACACCCGGCGCATCCTCGCCACGTGGGTCGCGGCCGGAGGCAACCGGCGCGACCGCGATGCCAACCTCCTCGCCGACTCGCCCGCGACACCGATCATCGACGTCTTCGGCGACCTTCTCGCCGACGCGACGCTCGCCCGCCTCGCCGGTGGAGGCGAGCTGCCGACGCCGGGTGAGAACCCACCCAACATGCAGGGGAGTGCGTTCGGGTCCGGGCCACTCTCCTACAGCACCGTCGACCTGCAGAAGGTGCGTGCCGGCACAGGGGGGGTCTGCGGCAACGGCGACCTCGAGAAGTGCCGGGACGAGATCTGGGCTCTCCTCGACAGGGCCGCCCGGCAGGTCGCAGCCGACCAGATGCCATTCCTCGCCCCCTACCCCGACCTCTGGACGAAGTGGGTGTTCGCGGAGCGCATCCGCTTCATCCCCCTCATGTGGGAGCCTTCGATGCGCTGGCAGAACCGCGCGTCCTTCCAGCAGGTGATGAGCTTCGGCTGAGGCTGATGCCCCGACCGGGGGATCAGACGAGGCCGTTGTTCTGGAGGTGGACGATGTAGCTCTCGAGGCTGATCATGCCCTCTGCGGCGGACTGGCTGATCACGTTCTTGAGCTGGTTCGTCTTCCCCTCCCGGATGAGGTTGCGGACGGGCTCGGTCGCGATCATGACCTCGAAGGCCGCCACGCGGCCGCCGTCCCGGCGGGGGAGGAGACGCTGGTGGACCACGGCGAGGAGGGCGGCGGAGAGCTGTGCCCGGATCTGGCGCTGCTGCTCGGCCGGGAACATGTCGATGATGCGGTAGATCGTCTGCGGCGCGTCGTTCGTGTGCAGCGTCGCGAAGACGAGGTGGCCGGTCTCGGCGATCGTGAGTGCCGACGCGATCGACTCGAGGTCACGCATCTCGCCGACCAGGACGACATCGGGGTCCTCACGCAGGGCGCTGCGCAGCGCATCCGCGAAGGACGTGGCGTCGACACCGATCTCGCGCTGGTTCACGATCGCCTGCGCATGCCGGAACTCGTACTCGATCGGGTCCTCCATCGTGATGATGTGGCAGAGACGGGCCTGGTTGATCCGGTCGATGAGCGACGCGATCGTCGTCGACTTCCCCGACCCGGTCGGTCCGGTCACGAGGACGAGGCCGTGCGGGCGGTCGGCGAGCTGGATCACGGACGGGGGCAGGCCGAGTGACTCCGGGGTCGGGATCATGCCGGCGAGATACCGCAGAGCGATCGCCGGATGGTTCTTCGTGTAGAAGACGTTCCCGCGGAAGCGGCTCCCCTCGTAGCCGAAAGAGAAGTCGTAGCGGCGGTGCTGCTCGAACTCGGCCCGCTTCGACTCGTCGAGGAGCTCGACGATCCCCCGCTCGAGCTCCGGCGCCGTGCACGGCTGTTCCCGCAGCGGCCGGAGCTGGCCGTCGAGGCGGACACGCGGCGGCGTACCTACGGAGAGATGGAGGTCGGACGCGTTGTTCTGCACCATGACACGCAGCATCGGCGCGATCATCGAATCGGGTGGCAGCGTGACCTCGCTCGCCGCATGGTGGGGTTCTCCGAGCTGGACCTGGGGAATGCCCCCCGCCGCCTCCCCACCGGGCTGTTGCGGGGCGTAGGCCTGGACGTCGGCCGGGGTCGACGCAAGCGGGATCGCGTCGGCCGCCTGGGCGTCCTGAAATGCCGGTTGGGTCATACGTCAACACCCCTGCGGAAGGACTTGGGCCGCCACGCGCGGTCGACCCACTTCTTAGTATTCCCTGATCCCGCGGTCCACTCCTGCGGTGTCACCCGTCACGTGTGAGTGCCGTTCCCACCCGGATGCGGGTGGGCGAGGTCGAGGTCGACTCCCGCCGGGGCGACGTTGGGGTCCTGCAGCAGGCCGAGGTGGGCGAGGCTGCGGTCGAGGGTCATCATCCCCTCCGTGACGTCGGTGGTCATCACGCTGCGGAGTTGCTCGGTGCGGCCCTCGCGGATCATGCGCCGCACGGCCTCGGTCGCGACGAGGACCTCGAACGCGGCCACACGTCCACCCTCGGGGAGCGGGTAGAGGCGCTGGTGCACGACACCCACGAGTGCCGCGGCGAGCTGCGTGCGGATCTGGAGTTGCTGTTCCGGCGGGAAGACGTCGATGACACGGTCGACCGCCGACGGTGCGTCGTTCGTGTGCAGGGTGCCGAAGACGAGATGGCCGGTCTCGGCCACCGTGATCGTGCTCGACGTCGAATCGAGATCGCGCATCTCGCCGACGAGGACGACGTCGGGATCCTCGCGGAGGACGGAGCGGAGCCCGTCGGCGAACGTGAGGGCGTCCCAGCCGATCTCGCGCTGGTCGATCATCGCCATCTTGTGCTGGAAGCGGAACTCGATCGGGTCCTCGATCGTGACCACGTGGCAGGCCCGCGTGAGGTTGATGCGTTCGAGGAGCGAGGCGATCGTCGTCGACTTCCCCGACCCCGTCGGTCCTGTGACGAGGATGAGGCCGCTCGGTCGCTCCGCCATGCGCACGACAGCCGGGGGGATGCCGAGCGCTTCCGGTGTCGGGATGACGCCCGGTAGGTGCCGCAACGCGATCGAGAACGCACCCTTCGAGTAGTAGATGTTCCCCCGGAACCGGGCCCCGCCGACACCCGTGAACGCGAAGTCCACGGACCGGTACTGCTGGAGCACGGCTACGCGCTCGTCGTCGAGGAGCTCACGCACGTAGGCACTCGACTCCTCCACCGTCACCGGTTCCTCACGCAGCACGCGCAGCGCCCCGTCGATTCGGATGCGGGGTGGCGTTCCGACCGACACGAGGAGGTCGGACCCGTTGTACTGCACGAGGGCCGCGAGGAGGTGTTCGACGGTTCCCTGACCGATCGGTGCCGTCTGGGGAGGGGGTGCGGCTGCGCGTGGGTCCTGGCGGGCGCCGTCGTCGAAGAGGAGCCTCTCGTAGCCGGCGGGAAGGGCGCCGAGTCGCGAGGCGGGCCTGTAGCCGGCCGGCCGCGTCCACGCGCTGTCCGCGACGGCACCGCCGGGGGCCTCCTGTCGGGCGTTTGGGTATTCGTACTGGGTCAACGCAGATCAGCCAGTTCTCGACACACGGGCACGGGACGTGCGCAGGGCGCGAAATGCCCCGCGATGACTTCGCCTCCCTACAGGCCCGTTCCTCCCCTGCCAGAGGCGCAAGAGTCGACGTGGGCTTACTCAACCACACCCGGTGTGGTTGAGTACGCCCACGTGGTTGGTCAGCCGTACGAGACGGCGCGCAGGCTCACCTTGGACTGCACCCCTGCGAGGAAGCGGCCGTCCGCCGGATCGAGGCGGGCGAGCTTCAGACCGCCCGTGTGGACGACGTACAGGGACCCCCCGCCCGCCGCGAGGGCGACCGGCTTTGTGACCGGCCGGAACGTCGCCGCCACATGACCGCTCGCCGCGTCGATCCTGTGGATGTCGTTGCGGAACGTGTCGGTTACCCAGACGGCCGCGTCGCCGGCTGCGACACTGCTGTTCCCACTCGCGACCTCGACCGGATCTCCGTGTGCGAGCGAGGCGGGGTCGACACGGAACAGGACGCCGTCCGCGAGCACCCACACCGCCCCCGCCTCCACTACGAGTCCTGACAGGTCCTCCCCTGCGTCGACGGGGATCTCGACGGATCCCGTCAGAGCCGGACCGGCCGCGTCGATCCGGAAGAGGACGTGCCCGGCCGTCGCCCAGACCGCACCCGCGCCGGCGGCGAGGAAGTCGATCCTGTCGCCTAGCGCCACCTCGCCCGTGACCGTTCCGGCCGCAGTGTCGAAGCGCCGGATCGTGCCGCTCACCTCGGCGCCCGCCACCCACACGGCTCCGTCCGCCACTGCGAGGCGTCGCGGCGGGTCGGCCCCGCCGAGCACCACCGGTACGGGTCGACCGGCCGGACGCGGCACGCGCTGGAAGGGAACCGGTCCGGCTGTCGCGACCCACACGGAGTCCGGCGTCACGGTGTAGTCGAGGACGGCACCTCCCGTGTCGACCATGCGCACGACACCCGCGAGGGCCGGGTCGAGGGCAACGAGCTGGTCGGTGTCGGCATCGACGACCCAGACTTCGGGACTCGGGACGGCACCGGGGGCGGGCTCGGGCACGGTCACGGCCGGATCGAGTGTCACGCCGTCCTCGGTCTCGGTCGGCTCCCGTCCCGCATCCGAGCTCTCACAAGCCGTGCCGATCAGCCCCGTGAAGAGGAACGTCAGCAGGACGGTCAGGACAGGGCGGATCCGCCTCCGGTTGTGCACGTCGAGAAGACTGCCATCCCCCACACCGGCACCGAACCATGCACACTCAGAGATGCCGGTGGGTGTCAGAGCGTGTTCCAGCCGGCGGCGAAGCGGCGTGCGGACTCGCCGACGACGGCGTCACCATCCGCCGTGAAGCGATACCTCCCGTCGAAACGGCGGCCCGACTCGGACACGTCGATCTCGACGACCGGTGTGCGGATACGACAGGCTCCGGCAGCCCGCGCGGGTGTGATGCGAAGGAGGCCGTCGGGGCCGGGTTCGATGCCGAAGAGGCGAATCGCGGCGAGCAGGAGCGCGGCAGGGTGGCGGGCGTCGGCGGACGGGCCCGTCGCGATCGGGTCGTCGTCGTCGGAGTCCTCGGGCGGCAGACCCGACCGGGGCGACTCGGGCGCCTCCCACGCACCGGCGCCGCTGAACACGCCGATCCACTGATCTGGGTAGGACTCGGCGTGGGCCGCGAGGCGCATGCGGCCGAGCTCGTCCCGGGCGAGCGCGGGCGCGTGACGGGCAGCCGCCCACACGAGAAGGGACGAGAGGTCGGGGCGCACCGAGACTTGCACGCTCGTGTCGGCCGGCCCGGACCGCGTGCCGAGAGGCGAGTCGGCCCGCAACGTACCCGCGATCACGTCGAGGAGCGCCTCGGCGGGCTCGGGCGCGAGGCCGGCGAGGACGGGCCACACTTGCGCGGCCAGCGTCGTGCCCCGTTGGACCGGCGCCCCGCCGATGAGGATCTCGGGCCAGCGTCCCGACGCACCCGCCCGGGCAAGAGCAGGGCCGAGGATGTCCGACAGTTCGCGCGCCTCCTTCGCGGCGCCGTGGTCCCCGGCCCGGTCGAACCAGGCGGCGAGGCGAGGGAGGATCCAGCGGGCCTGCGCTGTGGCCGGGACCGACTCGACGGATCCGGGATCGACTCCCGGCGCCACGAAGGGCACCTGCGGGTCCGCCCCCGCCCGCACGAGACCGGTCGGACCCAACCCCACGAAGTCGACGACGTGACGCACGTGCACGGCAAGCTGATCCCGCACCGTCCGTTCCGGCCCGGCTTTGCGATGGCCGAACCGGTCCGGCCAGAGGTCGAGGACGGCTTGTTGTGGCCAGGACGCGACCGGCTGATCGAGGACTCCGACATCTCCGGTCGCCGCCATGTACTCGACGGCGAGCCACAGCACCCAGAGATCGAAGTCGGCCGGGCTGTGCAGCATGTCATGGCGTATGCCCGCCCCGAACGTCGCCCACGTGATGTCGGCATCCGCATCTCCCATCTGCAGGAGGGAGAGGAGCGTACTGCGTGCGATCTCGGGGAACACGTACGTGGCCGCCACCCCGCACAGGGCGACGTCACGCGCGACGGCCATGCCCACCGGGGCGGCATGGCGGCCTCCCGGATCGACGAATGTGCCGACAGTGTCGTCTCGCACCACGGCCTGGCGCAGGGACACTCCCGCCCACTCGATCTCGCGTTCCATGTCAGTGACACCGGGGACGGTGACGGACGTGTGCGTGGCGCGCCACCCGCCGAAGTGCTCCTCCAGGATCTGGCCGGGATCGTGACGGCCGGTGAGGAGGTCTCCGGCGGCGGCCGGGTCCCCGACGCCGCACATCTGCCACCCGCACCAGGTCGACTCCGCCCCGAGCTCGAGCGTGAACACGGTGGAGAGGGCGCGGTCCCCCGCCGTCCACGCGAACTCGGTCATCGCCTCGCGCCCGCCCAGCCACGCGAGCCAGACTCGCCCCCCGGATGGCGGCACGAGCGGCACTCCTGCCCGGATCGCGTATCGGAGGGCGGCTTCGTCCCGTGTCTCCTCGACGAGCGTGAGGTGGTCGTCGCTGACCCGCCTGTAACGCATGGCGGCGAGTGCCGCGCGGCGGTCCGCGTCGTCGCTCGGGGCCGACAGCCAGAGGGGGCGGAGCGGCCAGCGCTCGTGCCAGCGCACGCTGTGGTCGCGGCCGTCCGTGGGCCGTACCTCGATCCGGCAGAGAAGGAACGGCGTGTCGCCGTAGGGGGCGAAGAGGAGGCGGTCGACTAGCAGGCCGGGTTCGACGTTGGTCTGGAAGCGGGCGTAGCCCGCCCCGAACGTCGGCACGACCCCCGCCGTCGTCGCCACACCGTCGATCTCTGCCCATGCAGCCTGGTCGTGCCATGCGCGCCGTCCCCGGCTCGTCTCGTAGAGGCGGATCCAACCGGCCGCGGACGCCTGGAACCAGAGGGCGTCGTTGCCGGCGCGGTACCACGGGATGCGTGAGGTCCGACCCTGCCGGTCGTACGGCGCGTGCGGCTCGAAACGGAAGGCGGGCAGCCCCCATTCGTCCCGCGTCCAGCGGCCGAAAGCGGTGCTCTCGTTCACGTGAACCACGGTACCCCGCCTCCCCACACCGCACGCGGATCCGGCACACTGGTGGTCTGGTGCAGATGAGGATCGCCTTCGCCTTCGAGCCGGCCACGGGACATCTCCTCCCCGCAGTTCCCTTCGCCCGTGAGCTCCGGCGACGGGGCCACGCCGTGTGGGTGCTCACCGACGCGACAGGCCGGACCATCGCCCGCCGGGCGGGTCTCCCCACCGCGCATCCCAACGCGGGGCGGCCGCACGTGATCGTGCGTGACCAGGCGGAGCGGCTCTCACCCCCGTTGTGCGCGGCGGAGGGAATCCCTGCCGTCACGATGTCCTTCGGGATCACGCAGGACGACGCGCCGCGTGTGGCCACGGAACGCCTCCATGTGTGCTTCGCCCCGGCGTCGTATGCGGGCCGGGTCGAGTCCCGCGTGCCCGTCGTGCACGCCCGACCCCCGACCGTCAACCCCGATGCCTCGGGGCGAAATGCCGCCCCGGACCGTGTGACCGTCTACGCCACGCTCGGCTCGATCCACGGTGAGACGCCGGGCTGGTTCGAAGCGGTCCTGAGCGGCCTCGAAGACCTCGATGCCGAAGTCGTCTGCAGCATCGGCACACGGGACGCGGCCACGCTCGACCCGGTCCCGGCCAACGCGACGCTGCATGCTCGGGTCGACCAACCCGCTCTTCTGCGGCGCTGCCGCCTGATGCTCAGCCACGGTGGAGTCGCCGGGATCATGGAGGCTCTCGCCGCCGGTGTCCCGCTCCTCCTCACACCTCTCGCGGGCGATCACTTCGCCCACGCCGACCGCTGCGCGGCGCTGGGTGTCGGCCGGCGCCTCGAGCTCGAGGCCGTCACCCCCGCCGGTGTGCATGCCGCGGTCGTCTCCGCCCTCGCAGACAGGCGGCTCCACACCGGCGCCCGTCGGATCGGAACGGACATCCGCACCCTGCCCGGCCCGGATCATGTCGCGGACCTCGTCGAGGCAGCAGCCGTCTGACCCCCACGGGTAACGTGGGCACATGGCACGGGACGCGGCCATCGCCGGCATCGGTCAGACGGAGTTCGCGAAGAGCATCGCACGCCCCGAACAGCGCCTCGCCGTCGAGGCGGCCCTCGCCGCGCTCGCCGACGCCGGCCTCACACCTGCCCACGTCGACGGCATGGTCCGCTTCGACATGGAGACGACCGAGGAGGTCCAGCTCCAGCGGGCCCTGGGCATCCCGAACCTGCGCTTCTTCGCGTCGACGGGATACGGCGGTGGGGGCGGCTGTGGCACGGTCGCGCTCGCCCAGGCCGCCATCGTCTCGGGCCAGGCCGAGGTCGTCCTCGCGTGGCGGGCCCGCAAGCGCGGCTCGGGGGGACGCCCCTGGGCGAGAGCCGGCCACAGGGTGCCGGGCGAGAAGCAGTGGTACGTACCGTTCGGCCTCGTGCGGCCGGTCGACCAGGTCGCGATCCTCGCCCGCCGCATGATGCACGAGGTCGGTGTGACCGAGGAGATGCTCGGCGCGGTCGCCGTACAGATCCGCCGGCACGCGAACCGCAATCCGCATGCCGTCATGCGCGACCGCAAGATGGATCTCGCCGACTACCTCGCGAGCCGCCACGTGAGCGAGCCGCTGCGTGTGCCCGACTGCTGCCTCGAGACGGACGGTGCCCTCGCCGTGGTCGTCACGACCCTCGAGCGCGCCCGTGACCTGAGGCATACCCCCGCTGTCGTGGCCGCCGCCCAGATGGGAACCGGCGTCGAGTGTGTGAACATGACGAACTACCACGGCGCCGATCTCCTCGCCGGTCCCGGCGCCGCGGTGGCACCCCACCTCTACCGCATGGCCGGGATCGGGCCCGAGGACATCGACTGCGCCCAGCTCTACGACGCCTTCACACCGCTCGTCCTGCAGAGCCTCGAGGACTACGGCTTCTGCGGGCGAGGCGAGGCCGGTCCCTTCTGTGCGGAGGGGAACCTGTCCGCCGACGGCGGCGCCCTTCCCACGTGCACGTCGGGAGGCGGGCTCTCCGAGGCCTACGTGCACGGGTACAACCTCATCCTCGAGGGTGTGCGCCAGGTCAGGGGGGACTCGGTGAACCAGGTCGACGCATGCGAGCACGTCCTCGTCACGAGCGGCAACGCCGTACCGACGAGCGCCCTCGTGCTGCGGAGGGACCGATGAGGCCGACGCCGGCACCCGATCCCCCCCTGCCGGAGGCGGACGAGCTGTCAGAGCCCTTCTGGGAGGGATGCCGGGAGCACCGTCTGTGCATCCAGCGCTGTGACGCATGCGGGCACTGGCGCCATTACCCGCGTCCATCGTGTCCGAAGTGTCTCTCCCTCGACTTCTCCTGGACCGAGGTGTCCGGACACGGCACGCTCGCATCCTGGGTCGTCGCCCACCCGCCCGTACTCCCCTACTTCGCCGACAAGGTGCCGCTGCCCGTGGTCCTCGTCGAGCTCGACGAGGCGAGCCATCTCCGCCTCGTGGGTGGCCTCCGCGAGGCGGACGCCGCGACCCTCGAGATCGGCATGCGCAGGGAGGTCGTCTTCGAGGACGTGACGGAGGACTGAACGCTGCCCCACTGGCGTCCCCTCACACCGCCCGATTGAGCCCGTGTGCACGAGGCGGAATACGCTCGGGGCCGAACGATCCTGCAGCCAAGGGGGCGAGCATGTCAGACACTGTGGGAGCAGATGTTCCGGTCGTCGACTACCTCGTGCTCGGCGACGGTGACCCGCACCTCGTCGCCACCGCGTGCAGTGACTGCGGCGCCCTCTGGTTCGGGCGGCGCAGCGGCTGCGGCAGATGCGGCAGCAGGGAGTTCCGGCCGCAACGCCTCGCCACGACCGGCACCGTGCGGACGTTCACGATCGTGGCGCGGGCCCCGAAGGGAGTGCCCGCACCGTACGTGTCGGCAGTCGTGGACCTCGAAGGCGGCGGCCACGTGAAGGCCACTGTCGTGGGGGTGGAGGCGGACCCGAGCAGGATCGAGCTCGGCATGCCGGTGCGCCTCACGACGTTCGAGGCGGGCCGGGACGACAACGGCACCACCGCGGTCGCGTTCGGCTTCGAACCCACATCCTGAGGAGGGGCAGCATGGGCAACATCTGGGTCGTGGGCGCGTCGATGACGAAGTTCGGACGCTACCCGGACAAGGATCTCGTCGATCTCGGCACCGAGGCCGGCTTCGCCGCCCTCGCCGACGCCGGGGTCGGCATGCGCGACATGCAGGTGATGGCCGTGGGCAACCTCGGCGAGGCGAGCCTCATGGTCGGCCAGCGCATCCAGAAGCACCTCGGCCAGACAGGCATCCCCGTGTACAACGTGTCGAACGCGTGCGCGACCGGCGCCACGGCCGTGCGCTCCGTGGTCACGTCGATCAAGGCGGGCGAGGCCGACATGGGTCTCGCGATCGGCGTCGAACAGATGGGCAAGGCGGGGATGCTCGGCGCGGCAGGCAAAGGTCGCGGTGAGCGGACCGAGTTCGAGCCGCGGGGCCGATACGGCGCGGTCATGGGCACGGAAGGGATCCTCGGTACGAGCATGATGCCCGGGGTCTTCGCCCAGGCCGGCATGGAGTACGCGAGGCTGAACGACGGCGTCGGCTTCGAGCAGTTCGCCAAGGTCGCCGAGAAGAACCATGCCCACTCGACCCTGAACCCGCTCGCACAGTACCGCAAGCAGTTCAGCCTCGACGAGGTCATGCAGGCGGAGATGATCTCGTACCCGAACACGCTGCTCATGTGCTGCCCGACCGGGGACGGAGCCGCCGCGATCGTCCTCTGCGACGACGCCCGGCTCGCGAAGCTCGACCCGGACGTGGCGCGTCGCGCGGTGAAGATGTCGGCGTCGATCCTCACCTCGGATCCGTGGTCGGAGACCGACGACGTGAACCCGGACGTGAACACGCTCACGAGACTCGCCGCCGACCAGGCCTACGAAGCCGCGGGGGTGGGCCCGACGGATCTCGACCTCGTCGAACTGCACGACTGCTTCGCCACGGCCGAGCTCATCCACTACGACAACCTGCGACTCTGCGAGCCGGGTGGGGCAGGCGACTTCATCGACGCCCGCAAGCCGTGGCGGGACGGCACGACCCCGGTGAACGTGTCGGGCGGCCTGATCTCGAAGGGACATCCCCTCGGCGCGACGGGCGCGGCCGGGGTCTTCGAGGTCACGACGCAGCTTCGGGGCGAAGCCGGGGACCGTCAACTCGAAGGTGCCAGAGTCGGGATGGCGCACGTCATCGGTCTCGGCTCCGCCTGCTGCATCCACATCCTCGAGAAGCGCGCCTGAGGCGCCTCACCCTCGGAGCTCGGCCTCGAGCAGGGGCACGACGTCGTGCCAGTCGGCGACGATGCCGTAGTCGGCGTGTTCGAACACGGGTGCCGATGCGTCCGTGTTGACGGCGATCACGAGGTCGGCCGCGCGGAGTCCGCACGTGTGGTTGTACTTGCCCGAGGCTCCGATCGACATGTACACGTGCGGAGCGACGGACCGGCCCGTGATCCCGACCTGGCGACTGCGTGGCATCCAACCGTTGTCCGTGACCTTGCGCGTCGCCGCGAGCTCGGCATCGAGGAGCTTGCGGAGCGGCTCGAGGAGGCCGTAGTCGCCCGGATCCACGCCGACGCCGACACCGATCACGACGAGGGCGGTCGCGAGCAGCTCGATATCGTCCTGGACCTCCTCCTCGAGGACCACGACCCGGCCCCCGACCGGCACCGAGACGACCTCGACGTGCGCGGCCGGGCCGAGCCCGCCCGTGTCGCACGCCAGCACGCCGGGACGGACCGTCGTCATCTGCACGTCCGAGCATGACATGATCGAGGCGAGGAGCTGCCCACCGAATGCCGGCTTCCACGCGACGAGCTCGTCTCCGTCGATGTCGAGCTCGACTGCGTCACCCGTGAGACCGAGGTCGAGCGCCGCGGCCACCTCGGACGCGACCGCCCTTCCCCGCGCCGTGCTCGGGAAGAGCACCGCCCACGGCCGCTCGGCGGCGACACGCGGAATCATCGCGTCGGCGAAGTCGTGATCCGACGCACCCGGGGCGGCGTCGAGATGGACCACCCTGCGAACGGTGGCAGGCAGCAAACCCGGTGGTCTGCCGAGGGACACCACGCACGCAGCTCCACCCGTGGCGGCGGCAAGACGGCTTGCCTCCTGCGCGAGCTCCTGGCAGAGGCGGGGCTGGTCGCCTTCCACGACCGCCCAGACAGCGCGGCCGCTGACGGTGGGGGAGGTGACAGGGTGGATGTGGGGCGCCTGTGTCACGGCGCGGGCGAAGCCGGACACGTGTGGTTCTCCACGCACGTGGGCCGCCTCGATCGCTCGCGCGACACGGCGCACCTGATCCGTGAGGTCGCCGGCGAGGATCTCACGACGCCTGTTCACCTCGACGACGCGTGTGCCGCCGACACGTGTCGGAGATCCCTCCGCACCCCACACACCGGGACCGAGCACGCTCGCGTCGACCGTCTCGACGAGACCGGCGTCGACCGTCCCGCGTGCCTCGGGATCCGCCTTCGCCGGTGCACACAGCCGCTCGGCACACGACACGACCGCGGGCAGCTCACCCCGCACGCGGCGCAGGCCGGCGTCGGTCTCACAGCACGCCTCGAACCGTCCCGCGTCCAAGTCGACGCTGAGCTCCTTCGCCGGTCCCGCGAAGCTGTAGCCGAGGAGCCGGGCGAGCTCGGGCCCGACCTGGCCCGTGTCGGCATCGACCGAGTTCTTGCCGACAAGAACGAGGGGGATGGGGCCCTGGGCGGCGACGAGCCGGGCGAGAGCCCGCGCCGTCACGAGTGTGTCGGAGCCGGCAAGGGACCGATCGGTGAGGAGGACCCCTCGGTCGGCTCCGCACGCGATCGCCTCGAGAAGGCAGTCGGCGGCACTCGGCGGTCCCATCGTGAGAACGACGGTCTCCGCCGCTCCTCCGCCCGCGCGTGCGATCTCGACGGCCTGGGCAACGGCGCGGCGGCAGTAGGGGTTCATCTCGAGCTCGATGCCGTCGCGCTGGAGCCTCCCGTCGGGGCCGAGCGTCATGCGGTCGAACTTCGGCACCTGCTTCACGAGGGCGGCGATGCGCCTCGTCTCCGTCACGCTTCCCCCGGCTCCCTTCCCGAACTATGACACGCTCGTCAGGGATTCTACGCGCCCGCCCATCTCGGTGTCGCGCCGCGCGTGTGGGTGCGTGTCCGAGGGTGTCTGACGCTCTGGCATGCTGCCGGGGATGAACCGTGCCGCCGTCCGCCTCGAACGGCTCCTCGTCCCCCGGTTCCGGCCGGGCCGGCCTCCGCTCGTGCGGGCGATCCGGACCGCCCTCGGCATCGCCGTGCCCCTGCTCGTGTTCGAGCTCCTCGGCAGGCAGGACCTCGCCGTCTTCGCCGCGGCGGGGGGACTCCTCACGAGCGTCGCCGACGTCGACGCCACATACGCCACGAAGGCGCGGGCGATGCTGAGCACCCTCGTGCTCACGTGCGTCGGGACCGCGGCCGGCACCCTCGCCCAACCACTCGGATGGGAAGCGGCGCCCCTCCTCGGCGTCTGGGCCTTCGTCTTCGCGTTCGGCGTCCTGTTCGACGCGTCGGCCGTCATGGTCGGCTGGTCGGCGACCGTCTCCTTCCTTGCCGGTTTGGGCCTCCCTGCCGTCCACTCCGTCGCGGCCGTGCCGACGCGTGTGGCCGGCCTCGCGATCGGATCCGCCTGGATGGTGTTCCTCGCCCTGGCCGTGTGGCCGGTGAACCCGTTCCGTCCCGCCATGCGCGCCGTCGCCGCCTTCTACGCAACCCTCGCCGATCTGCTCGAGGCGGCGTGCCGCGCCGACCCACCCCACGCGGACGAGGGGACGTGGGAGGAGCGCGTCGACACCGAACGTGCGGCGGCACGCGCGGCGTTGGACGAATCCGCCCACGCGATCCGCGCGGCCCGACTCACGCGGCCGACCACGGGACCCGTCGCCCGGCACCTCGTCGCCCTGCACGAGGAGGGATACGTCCTCCTCGGTGACGTCGTGACGCTGGCCGAGACGCTCGACGGCAGGTGGCAAATGGGTCCCCGCAACCCCCGGCTGAGAGCCACGGTTGCCGACTTCGTCGATACGGCCGTGGCAACCGCACGCGCGGTCGCGGCGGGCCTGGACGCGGGGGGAGCTGCCACGTCGTCGGATCTCCTCACGACCCGGCTCGCACAGGTGCGGGAGGAAGCGGGCGCCGGCACCGACGTGAGCGCCTTGCCCGCTCTCGGACAGCGGCTCCGCCACATCGCAGACGCGCTCCACGCCGCGGCCGAGAACACGTCCCACCTGAAGGAACCCCTGGGCGCACCGGACGTGGGCGGGGACTCACCTGCCCTGCTCCCCACCCGCACGCATCCGGTCCACACGATCCGGGACAACCTCACGTGGGAATCGGCCGCGTTCCGCCACGCCCTCCGCATGGGGGTGACGATGGCAGCGGCCGTCCTCCTCTACACGCTCCTCGACATCCCCAAGCCGTTCTGGATCACGCTTGCCGTAGCGAGCGTCGTGAAGCCCGATCTGGGTGGCACCCTCGACAATGCCGTGCAGACGGTCGTGGGTACAATCGTCGGCTGTTCCCTCGCCGCCATCCTGATCACGGTCGTGCGGACCGAGATCGGCGTGGTCCTGCTCGTCGTCCCCTTCTCGATGGCGGCGATCACGCTCGCCTACTACAACAACGCCTTCTTCTCCGTGGGCATGTCCCCCATCTTCGTCCTCCTCTCGGACCTCTCGGCCCTCGGATCGTGGCGCCTCGCCTTCCTCAGGATCCTCAACACGTGCATCGGGGCGACACTCGGCCTCGTCGGCGGGTACCTCCTCTGGCCCAACAGCGAGCGCACGGCCTGGCAGAACGAGCTTGCAGGCCTCATCCGTGCCCTTCGCACGTTTCTCGACGACACGATGGCGTTCTACCTCCGTCCCGACGAGACCGCCGAAGCGGCACAGGCCCTGCGCAAGGAGCGCCGCGAGACCGGAATCGCCGTCGCGAACGCGCACGCGACGGCACAGCGCCTTCTCAACCAGCCGGGCAGGAAGCGCGACCCCGCCCGTGTCGTCATCACCGTCACCACGTACACGGAACGCCTCCGCGATGCCGTGGTCACCCTCGCGAGCCACATCGAGGAGATCCGGGGGACCGACTCTCCCGTCGGTCTCACCGACCTCATCAGTGGCCTGGACGAGACCCTCGACACCCTCGCCCGCGCGGCCGAGACAGGTGAGCCGTGCGCTGCTGTCCCGGACTTCGACACAGCCCTCGAACCCCTGCAGGAGGCCGGCGACGGCGTCGTTGTCCGGGAGCTGGGCCGCGTCGTCGCGGCCGTGAAGGGGATCGCGGCCGGCCTCGGCGACGACGCCGTCGCGGCCGGAGAGAAGGTCGCGGTCAGACCTTGACGCCGCGCCGTCGCATGTCGGCGAGCACGCGCTCGATGCCGACCTTGTCGATGACGCGCAGGCCCTTGGCGGACACCTTGAGCCTCACCCACCGCTTCTCGGACGGCACCCAGAAGCGCTTCGACTGGATGTTGGGCTCGAAGCGCCGCTTCGACTTGTTGTCGGCATGGGACACGCGGTTGCCCGTGATCGGGCGCTTGCCTGTCACTTGGCAGACCTTGGACATCTCGGACCTCTCGGGCTCGGAGTGGCGGCCACCGGCACGGGGCGCCTCGCGAACCCGCCCAGTGTAGGCGGCCCTCCCGCACCGACGGGAACTGCGCTTGGGGGGATCAGCGGGCCTGGGGTGCATCACCGGTCAGGTCGTGGAAGAGGTCGCGTACGGTCACGATGTCGTCACCGGACAGGATTCCGCTCCTCCCGAGGAGGCGCCCCCGCTCCCAGTTCGTGAGGCCGAGCTCGGGTCGGCTCCACGCCCACTGGCCGTCCACCCAGCGTGTGAAGCCGTCCCCGACATACGGCGCGTCGACCACGGCGCAGAACTCGTCGAAGGCCCCGTCCCGAGTCGAGATGATGGACGCCACGAAGCGTGGGCTGTAGGTGTTGATCAGATCTGCGGCCGCGTCGAGGCCGTCGGCGACCACGAACGTCAACTCGGGTGCGTTCTCCCACTCCCATTCGGTGGCGAGGGTCGCCTCGGCCACGACGTCTGTTCCGGCCACGACACCCTCGGAACCGGCCACGACGTGCACGACGGCGCCCACGTCCGCGAGGGTGTCGGCGAGTGCGGGGCCGATGCGCGCCACGCCCGACCGGTCGAGAACGAGGCAGTTCAGGGTGTTGCAGACCTTGCGGTCCAGGCTGTTCTTGACGGCACGGGCTGCCGTGTCGGCCTTGGCCGTCTCGTCCACGTAGATCCACGCCCCGCCGGTGCCGTGCAGAGAGACCGGAGTGCCGTGCTGCTGGGCGATGGACCCGAGCAGGGCGACGGTGGGCCCGGAACCCCGCGCGACGGCGAGGCGCACCTCGGGCATCGTGAAGAGGGCCTGGCCGGCGCCATGGTCGCGGCTCCGCACGAGCCTGACGGCGCCTGGGGGAAGTCCGGCCGCATCCAGGGCCGGCTGCAGGGCGTCTCTCTCCAAGGCTAGCGCCGTGCCGAGTGCGTCACCCCCGATCCGCATCACGGCCGTGTTGCCGTTGCGCAGGACGCCCACACCGTCGGCGAGGACGTTGGGTCGTCCCTCGAAGACGAACGCGACCACGCCGAGGGGGGCACAGACGCGCTGCACGCACCACGTCGCCTCACTCCGCTCCTCGACGACCTGCCCGACGCGGGCAGGCGCCTGGGCCCAGCCGTACAAACCGTCGACCATCGCGGCCCGCATCTTGTCGCTGACGGCGAGCCGGCCGACGTGGCGGCCCCGCCCGCGGGCGTCCTCCACGTCCGTCGCATTCGCCTCGACGATCCCCTCCCACACCGAGTCGTCGGTGAGACGGGCGGCGAACCCCTCGAAGAACGCCGAGATCTGCGTGGGCGTGCAGGCCGCGAGAACCTTGAAGGCGGCGTGCGCGTCGGCCACGGCGGCGGCAGCGGCGGCGTGCGCGTCCGCCCCGACGACGAGCAGCTCCCCCGTCCGCGTCACAGGGATCACGGTGTCACCGGGGCCGATCTCGGGCATGGGCACCACGGCGCTCCCCACGACGACGGGTGAGCCGGGGGCGATGGCATGAATCGAGTCGTGCATGGCGCAAGTATGGATCAGATCCCACACCACACACAGGGGTATGCATGGAGATCGGTCCGGCCACAACGCGGGCAGTCGTCGTCGAGGGTTTCGCGGGCTGGGAGCTGTCCTCTGCCCACGGGCGGCTCCGCACCACGTTCCTGCCGGCTGCCGGCATGGTGGGCAGCTCGTTCGTGTGCGCGGAACAGGAGCTCCTCGGACAGCGGCACGGAGTCACGGCCTATGTCCGGGACCGGGAGACAATGGGGATACCCCTCCTGCATCCGTGGGCGAACCGCCTCGACTCCGACCACTGTCGCCTTCAGGCCCCGGACGGGCGGGACGTCGAGATCGATCTCGCCACGTCGCCTCTTGTCCACCGTGACGGGAACGGGCTGCCCATACACGGTCTCGTGACCGGGAACGCCGACTGGGAGGTCCTCTCGGTCGGCGTCGAGGCGGACGTGGCACACCTGAGCACGCGCCTCGATCTCACCCGCGATCCGGCGTTCCTCTCCGCGTTCCCGTTCCCGCATGCAGTCTCTGTGGACGTCCGTCTCGGCCCCACCTCCCTGGCGGTCACGACGGCGGTCGAGGCAGATGGGGGCGTGGCCGTCCCCGTCGCGTTCGGCTGGCATCCGTACCTCGCCGTACCCGGCACTCCCCGTGCGGACTGGCAACTCACGCTGCCTCACCTCCGCCACGAGGAGCTCGACCCGCGGGGGATCCCGTCGGGGCAGTTCGGCTCGGTACCGGCCGGCACCCGCGCTCTCGGCCCGGACGCGTGGGACGATCTCTTCACCCTCGGCCCCGAGCGCACGTTCTCGGTGGGAGACACGCACGTGGACGTCACGGTCCACATGGACGGTGGGTACGCCTGGGCGCAGGTCTACGCCCCGACCGACGATGCCGTGGTCTGCTTCGAACCGATGACCGCGCCCTCGAATCCCTTCTCGGCCGCCGCCGGCGGACCGCGCTGTGCCTGGGTCGCGCCCGGCGCCTCGTACCGCGCCACGTTCGAGATCACGCCCCGTGACACGCCGAGGTGACGGCTGACCTCAGGCGGCGGGGCGGCCGCCCAGGATGACCTGGCGCATGCCATGTGTCCGCGTGAAGTGGGCCATCGAACGCATGTGGAGCCACGTGTTGCGTGAGAGGAGCTTCTTGTCGCTCACGGCCTGGTGGATGTGGGAGATCTCGGCATCCGCGACGTAGACGACACGCCACGCCCGCTTGTGCATGCGCAGGCACCAGTCGATGTCGTCGACGTAGAGCGGCAGGCCCTCGTCGAGGATCCCGACCTCGTCAACGGCCTCACGGCGTGTGACGAGCGCGGCACCGAGCATCCAGTCGACATCCTGCGTGCGCATGTGGTCGAAATCGGAGTTGAGGTGTCGCCTGTCCCATCTGCCGTTGCGGGCGAGGGAGCGCAGCGGCGTGCGGCGCACGAGGAACGAGCTCAGGTTCGGGAAGCGCCGCACCGACAACTGCACGCTGCCGTCGAAGTTGAGGAGACGGGGGCCGACCAGGCCGATGTCGGGGTTCTCCTCGAGAGTCGTGACGAGACGTTGCAGCGCACCCGCATGCGTGATCGTGTCGGGATTCAGGAGGCCGACGAAGCGGCCCGTCGCCGCCCGCAGACCGAGGTTCGAGTTGGGGGCGAAGCCCATCCGCTGCGGGGTCCGGATCACGACGACCTCGGGGTTCTCGGCACGGGCGACATCCGCGGATCCGTCCGTGCAGACGTTGTCGACGAGGATGTGCTCGACCTGCAGGTCGCCTTTGTTGCGCTGCACGGACGCGAAGCACTCCCGCACGAGATGCGCCTCGTTCGTGCTAACCGTGACCAGGGAGAGGTCCGGGCAGGCCGTGGTCATGGTCACGTGCTTCGGCATCCGATCCGGCGAAACCTGCAGGCATGGGATCCCCCGACAGCGTGGGTACATTGCAGGCATGCGCCGGCCCGTCCTCGCCACCGTCTCCGTGTTCGTCCTCGCCTGCGTGCTCCTGCTCGCGGCCTGCTCCGATCCCGAGACCATCCAGGGGGCGGCTACATGCGAGGGGGCCGTCGCCCGGTTCCTCGCGTTCACGGCCCGCATGCAGGAGGAGCTCGACCCGAAGGAGGATCCGAACCCCGATCTCATCCACGAGATGACGGACGAAGCCGAGGCCCTGCGGGACGGGGCGAGCGACGTGTGCGGGGGTGATGCCGCCTTCATGAAGGAGATGGCACGACAGCGTGCGGAGCAGGAGGCGCCGTCGAGTCCCACATCGGACGAGTGAACGCATCCGCGTACGTATGCGGAACGGCTCATAGTCGCCGCTCCCGGTCCGATCCCGGGAGGACGAGGTCGTCACACGCACGACGCATGCAGACGGAGGAAGCCCAGCTTGTCCCGCTCCTTCCGCCCCTTCCGGCGGATCCGCACCGAGGTCGCTCCCGGCCACGCCCGCTTCGTCCTTCGCCCCTTCTCGCCGCCACCGCATGGACGGCCGCTCGTGGTGCGGCCACTTCCCCGACGGCCCAAACCCATCCGGCGTCGCGACACCGAACCGCGTGAATGACCCTCAGCCCAGCAGGTCACGTGCCCGCGAGAACACGGCATCGAGCATCGGCTCGGTCAGCCTGCCCGTGAAGGTGTTCTGCTGCGAGGGATGGAACGAGCCGAGGAGTGTGCCGGCGCCGGGAAGACGGACCTCGGCGAGATGCGCGAACGCGGGCTTGGGTCGCAGGGGACCGAGCACGCGCAGGACCACGTCCCACGCGAAGCGGCCGAGGGCGACGACGACCTCCCACGCGTCGAGGAGCGTGATCTCACGTTCGAGGTAGGGCCGGCACGTGTCGCGCTCGGTGGGCGTGGGCTTGTTGGCGGGCGGTGCGCAGCGCACGGACGCCGTGATCCAGGCGTCGTGGAGCTCGAGGCCGTCGTCGCGTGACTCGGACACCGGACTGTTCGCGAACCCGGTCCGGAAAAGGGAGCCGAACAGCCACGTGCCGCTCCGGTCTCCTGTGAACATGCGGCCCGTCCTGTTCGCGCCGTGCGCCGCCGGCGCGAGACCGACGATCAGGAGGCGGGCACGGGGATCGCCGAAGCCCGGCACGGGGCGGCCCCAATAGTCCCAGTCGGCGAAGGCAGCGCGCTTCTCACGGGCAACCTGTTCCCTCCAGGCGACGAGGCGGGGGCAGAGCCGGCACGAGACGATCTCACGTTCCAGGACGGAGAGGGGGCCGGTATCACGTTCATGCATGTTCGGGGATGCGCATCCGGTCGCCATCGTAATCACAGCTACGCTGCCGGAACCATGCCCATCGCCGACGCCGAGCTCTTCGGAGTCACCGACACGACCGCGACCGTCACGTTCAAGACGGTGGATCGCGACGGGTCTCTCGCACCGATGGAGGTGCAGGTGGTCGCGCGGAGCGCGGCGGGCGACCACGCCGTCACAGCCGGGTTCGTGCCGTCCGGACCGGCGCCCGAGGATGCCCTGGCACACCTGCGCATAGAGGGGCTGTGGCCCGAGACGGAGTACTCGCTCGAGCTCACGTCCCCCGACGGCAGGGCGGAGGCCGACCCGCCCTATCTGCCCGCGGCCTTCCGCACGCTGACGACTCCGCCGGGTGAGGTCGTCGCCACGATCGCGACCGTGAGCGACCTCCACTACGGGGAGGAGGTGGCGGGGCTCGGACCGACCGGGAACGAGACTCCGCAGTTCCACGCCGCGGACGAGCAGCCGCCGTACTGGGCTGTGACCAACGCCGGTGTCATCGACGACATCAACGCCGCCGGCGCGGACGTCGTGCTCGTGAAGGGGGACATCACCGGCGAGGGACACGCACACGAGTTCGCGCTCGCACGTGAGGACTTCGGCCGGCTCGACGCCCCGTGGCACGCCGTCCTCGGCAACCACGACTGCATGCAGACAGGTGTGGACGGGCTCGGGCTCCTCGGCCAGCCCGAGGAGCCCGTGCGGGAGATCCCGACAGCGGGGTGCCTGCTCGTACTCCTCGAGACGGCTGTGCCCGGCGCAGCGTACGGTGCCCTCCCCCCGGGCCTCAGGGAGCAGCTCGAGAGCGTGGTCGTGGGAAGCGCCGGACCCGTCCTGCTCTTCGGACACCACCACGTCACGCGGCCGGACAAGGACCCCGCATCCCTGCCCGGTGACTCGCCCGGTGACTCGCCCGGTGACTCGCCCGGTGACTCGAAGGTCTTCGGCATCGCCCGCGACGACTCCAGCGCGCTCCTCGAGCTGATCGCCCGGCACGAGAACGTGCGCGGCTACTCGGCGGGGCACACGCACCGCAACCGGCTCCGCACGTTTCCCGCGACACGTGATGTGCCGTTCGTCGAGGTGGGGGCGACCAAGGAGTACCCGGCAGCCTGGGCGCACTACCGGATCCACACGGGCGGTTACCTGCACGAAGTGCGGCGTGCATCGGCACCGCCCGCGCTCCTCTGGGCGGATCGCACGAAGGAGATGTTCTACGGCCTCTACCGCCCCTACGCGTTCGGTTCGCTCGAGGCCCGCTGCTTCACCCGCGAGTGGTGATTCCCGCCCACCTCTCTCACGGTGCCCGTCAACCAAGGTGCTCGAGGGCATCTAGCACGAGGGCGGGCTCGTCGGTGACGATGCCGCCGACACCGGCCGCCGCGGCTCGCCGTACCTCGTCGGGGGAGTTCACCGTCCAGGGCATGAGCCAGCGACACCTCACCGCCTCGGCCACGTCGCGCACCGCCCGGTCGAGGGCCTCACCTCCCAAGCCGGAGATGTGGGGATGGATACCGTCGATGCCATGTGCATCGGCGACTGCGACGAGCTCGTGATGGGGCACCATGGGCATGGTGAGCCACGCGACCCTGAAATCGGGGAACGCCGCCTTCAGGGCGAGCAGGTCGTGCACGTTGAAAGACGAGATCACCGTGCGGGAGGTGAGACCGCGCGCCGCGACGGCCGCGGCGACGGCGAGGATCAGGTCGTGGCTCGGTGTCCCGCCGGAATCGTATCCGGGCAGGTTCTTCACCTCGATGTTGAGCAGCTCGCCACCTGCCCGGGCCCATTCGAGGACTTCGGCCAGGGTGGGGACGTGGGTCGTGGCGGAGGTGCGGATGTGGACCAACGTGGTCTCGTGCACGGCGCCGGCGAGGCCCGTCGTCCTCTCGAGGTTCGCGTCGTGGATCACGACGATCTCACGCTCGGAGGTGAAGCGCACGTCGAGCTCGACACCGTCTGCGCCGCAGGTACGTGCGTGATCGAAGGCGTCGAGCGTGTTCTCGGGCTTCGCGCTCGCGCCGCGGTGGCCGAAGACGAGCGGGCGGTCGTGGTCGTGGTCGAACATGTTCCAATCCTCCGGGCGGGGCATCTACGCAGGTCGGCCTACGTGATTCTCCGTACTGAACAATCCTCGGCGCGCGTGTGGACAGGATTTCGCGTCACTGTGCAGAATGATTCCACCAGTTGACACAGATGTCACCCGGAGTTAGGGTGACTCGAGCGTTCACCCCACCGCATCAAACGCATCGATCGGAAGATCTTCACGCCGGGTCCCCTTGGTACATCGTCTCGATGTGACAAGCCAAGGGTTTGGATTGTGAACGTATTCACATTCTCGAGGTGAAGAACTGACGACTCGGGGGGCAGGACAACCAAGGAGGGCGGGCCCGTGCAGACGCTGAACCGGGTCATCGACATCGACGTGACAGAGGACCGCGAGTGGCGCCGAGGTGCCGCCTGCCGTGACACGGACCCCGACCTGTTCTTCCCGGTCGGGACCACGGGCGCAGCCCTCGACCAGATCAGATCTGCGAAGAAGATCTGCAAGATGTGCGTCGCAAGGTCCGAGTGCCTCGAATACGCCCTGGTGAACAACCAGGAGTCGGGAATCTGGGGCGGTACCTCCGAGGAGGAGCGCCGCGTCCTGCGCAAGAGCTGGCTCACACGCCAGCGCCGCAGCGCCTGAACCTCCCCATCCCAGCCTCCACCGACCATTCTCCGGACCTTCTCCGGACCAACTCAGGTCTCGCCCCCCAACTTCTCCTCGGCGGGCACGAGTGACAGGGCGAGCCGATGGTCCGCCATCGGCGGCCGGAAGGGCACCGGGAAGCTGAGCCGCAGGGCACTCCCGCTCTTCTCCCGCGCGAGCTCCAACGTGCCGTCGAGCTCGCCCGTGACGAGTGTGCGCACGATGCGCAGTCCGAGTCCGGCGTTGAGCTCGAGATCGAAACCGGGCGGGAAGTCGATCCCGTTGTCGATCACCTCGACCGTCATCGACGACGGGTCGCGGGCGAGGCGCACGAGGACTCGGCCCGGATCGCCCGTCTCGGGCTCCGCTTCCTCTGAGTCCGTGGCCGAGCTCGGGAAGCCGTGCTCGACGGCGTTCGTGAGGAGCTCCGTGAGGATCACGGCGAGGGGGGTGGCCACCTCGGCCGGGAGGTCCCCTGCGTCACCCTCGATCTCGAAGTGCACGCGCTGCGAATCCACGAGGCCCTCCTCGACATCACGGAGGAGAGGCTGGACGATGCTGCTGAAGGGGACCCAGTCCCCACTGTCCTGGCTGAGGAGCTCGTGCACGAGCGCGATCGACTTGATCCTCCGCACCGACTCGGTGAGGGCGTCGGTCACCTCGACGGACCCGGCCCGCCGCGCCTGGAGCTGGAGGAGAGACGCGATCGTCTGCAGGTTGTTCTTGACCCGATGGTGGATCTCCCGGATCGCAGCCTCCTTCGAGAGGAGGAGGCGATCGCGGCGCCTGATCTCCGACACGTCGCGGAGGAGGACGATCTCACCGGTGACCTTGCCCCTCCGCATGAGCGGCAGGGCGAGGAGGAGAACCGAGACGTCTCCCTCCTGCAACTCGTCGTCCTGGGGGCGCCCCGTCGACGCCGCCGCCCGCACCGCCATGTCGGCCACGCCCATCTCGCGCAGCGTCCTGTCGTGCGGGGTGTCGAAGAGGGCGAGCCGGTGCAGAGCGGACATCCCGTTGGGCGAGATGTAGCGCACCCGCAGGTCCGCGTCGAGGCGGATGAGGCCGTCACCGGCGCGAAGCGTCTCGGTCCGAACCGGCCCTCCCCCCCTGTAGGGGTAGGAGCCCTCGGCGATCATGCCGGCGATCTCGAGCGCGATCTCCGAGTAGACGCTCTCGAGCGAGCTGCGCTTGCGTCGCGTCTCCCGGAAGCGCTCGGCGGACAGGACCGCGATAACGTCACCGCCACCGGCACGCACCGGCACGGCCTGCACGCTCACCTCCGTCTCGGCCCCCGGCCGCGTGATGTAGCCGCCCACGATGCGGCCCGCCCGGATCGCCTGGGACACGTAGGGCCGGTCCTTGGCCTCCCAGACCGTCCCGACGGGGTCCTCCCTGTAGGAAGTCTCGCTGTTCGTGGGCCGCATGTGGGCGAGGACCGCGAACCTGTCCTCGCCCTCCCATGTGGCCGGCACGAACAGGAGGAGGTCGGCGAAGAAGAGGTCGGCGAGCAACTCCCACTCCGCCACGAGGTGTTGCAGGTGGGACAGGTGGTAGGGGGCGAGGGGAATGCGCCGTCTGGTGAGCTCGTCGATGCTGGTCACGGAGCAACTCGGGTAGAGGTGTAGGGCTCACAAGTCTAACCGGCGGGTTCGCATGCCTCCCGGGGTGAGGTAGCGTTGCATTCCCCTCAAGGTCGCCCCGGAAAGAGCGATGTGTATAGGGCCCGGGGAAAGAGCCGGGAAGGGTCCGGGAAGGGAGAAGGATGTCCGGTCCAGGCGCAAACATCCTGAGCGGTCCACGCCGGGTTCTTCTCGCCACGAACGCGACCAAGGACAGCTCGGACTTCGCCAAGGCCCTCGAGTCCGTGGGCTGCCAGGTGTACATGTCCTCCCCCACCCGCATCGAGGAGCTCGAGCAGCTCCTCGATCTCCTCGGGCCGACGGTTCTCGTTCTCACCGAGACGCTCGGCGACTCCTATCTCGCGGATTTCCGGCGCATCAAGACGCCTCCGCACCGCGCCCTCCTCCCCGTCATCATCACGGCGCAGGACGAGACAGAGCGCAACGAGCTCATCCAGTCGGGGGTCGAGGCCGTGCTGCTCCCGCCTTGGCCCATCGACGAGCTCAAAGCCGCCGTCGCCGGGATCCTCGAGCGCGTGGCTGTGCTGACGCAGCACAAGGAGATCGACGACCTCACCGGTGCCTACACGGCCACGGCGGCGCTCGAACGCCTCGACTACGAGGTGAGCCGGGCACGACGCTACCGCCGGCAGGGCTGCCTCACCCTCGTCGACCTCGACAACTACGACAAGGTGCGCGAGGCCGTGGGCGAGCTCGCGGCCGACGCCGGGCTGCGTCGCTTCTGCCAGATCGTGCGCCACGAACTGCGCGAGACCGACGTCCTCGGCCGTCTCGACGGCGACCGTTTCGCAGTGGTCATGCCGGACACCGACCTCACCGGTGCCGTGCAGGCGATGCGGCGTGTCCTCGCCGTCATCGGTTGTGCCAACGTCGACGTCCCCGGGGGCCAGAAGATCGCCCTCGCCGCATCCGCGGGTGTCGGGTCCTTCGGGGCGGACGGCCCCGAGGCGACCCTGAAGCGGGTCAAGGGTGCAATCGACCGCGCGCGTGAGGCCGGGGGAGGCGCGCTCTTCACGGCCTGAGGGGTGCGGAGCCCTTGGTTGTCGCCCCCGCTCCCCGCTCGAACATGGCCGCGCCGATCTCGAGGAGCCCGTCGAGATCCGCGACATCGTGATCGAGATGCGGGATCTGCACGATCGCCCCCACGGCGGTGCCGAGGCGGCGTTTCTCCTCCGCCTCCCGCATCGCGACGAGCGAGAAGTTCTGGAAGTTGTCCGAGATCGTGCCCAGCACAGACTCGGTGATGTCGGGTGTGAGCAGGTCGGGGAACTCGTCGGCGAGTTTCTCGGCCAGGGCACGGGGATGGCGCAGCACCTCGGCTGCCTCGGCCCCGGCCGGGTCACGCAGGTAGTCGGGCAGCACACGGTTCAACACGAGTGCGCCGAGGTCGAATCCGAACTCGTCGAGCTTCTCGCAGAAGAACTCGGCTTCGCGCAGGGGAGCCGCCTCGGGCGTCGTGACCACGGCAAAGGTCGTACGCCGGTCGTGGAGGAGCCGCTCGACCTCCTCGGCCCGCTCCACGAACCCGTCGTACATCGACTGGAAGTAGAGGAAGAACTCGCCGAGCCTCTGCATGAAGTCGCTGCCGAGCACGCGGTCTGCCAGCCGGTAGAAGGGGCGGGCGGCGACGTCGAGGACGCGGGCGCCGACCCGGCCTCCCGCCCGGTACGGCAGCGTGATGAGCTTCAGGAATCGGCCACCGAAGAACTCGGCCATGCGGGTGGGAGCCTCGAGGAAGTCGATGGCGGAGCGCGACGGGGGGGTGTCCACGATGATCAGGTCCCACTGGCCGGTCTGGTGCAGCTCGTAGAGACGCTCCATCGCGATGTACTCGTGCGCGTTCACGAAACGGGCCGTGATGTTGTGGTACAGGGGGTTCTCGAGGATCTTGTAGGCGGTCTCCTCGTCGGGGGCGTGGCGGTGGACGAGCTCGTCCCAGGACCGCTTCGTGTCGAGCATCGCGGCATAGAGACGGCCGCGCGGCTCGTGTCCGGCCTCCATGAACAGCTCCGGCGGCACCTCACGTTCGACGTTGCCGATCCCCTCGAGCCCCAACGCCGTCGCGAGCCGCCGCGCCGGGTCCACAGTCAGGACGAGTACCTTGCCACCGAGCTGCGACGCTGCCATCGCCCCTGCCGCCGCCGCGCACGAGGTCTTGCCGACCCCGCCCGAGCCGCAGAAGACCACGATCTCCTTCGCGGCGAGCAGTCCCTCGAAGCCGAGGACATCCGTGTGCCCCTCGCGGCGCGGGCTCACAGGCCCATCTCCTCGCGAATCGCCTCGGCCACGAGGTGCGTCGACCTCTGCCCGTGGTCTCGCACGAAGAGGTACGGGATGTACAGGGTGGGCACGGGGATGGAAGCCTTGAGACGCCGGATGTGCTCGACGCGGGACCGCCTGAGGCGCACGGCGAGACGGGCGGCCTCGAAGACCGGCTCGATGCTGCCCTTCACCTCGTCCTCCAGGTAGCGGCTCGGGGCCGGTTCGCGCAGGTGTTCGAACGTCTCCTCCTCCCCGGTCGTGAAGAGCTCGGGCAGCACACGGTTCACGAACACCGTCTGCAAGCGGACGTCGAGGCGCTTGGTCATCTCGTACAGCTCGATCGACTCGGTGACGGGCATCTCCTCCGGTGTGGCGACGATGGCGAGGGCCGTGATGAGCGGGTCGGCGAGGATCTCCCGCATCCAGTCGGTCTGCTCGCGGACCATCCCCACCTCGAAGAGCTCGTTGATCGCGGCGGGCGCGTCGAGCTGGCCGACGATGCGGCCTGTGGGTGCGGCGTCGACGATGATGGTGTCCCACTTGGGGGCCGTCCCCTCCATGAGGGTCGCCTCGTACGCGATCTTCCCGATCGTGAGGATCTCCTTCACACCCGGCGCCGCGTTCGCGATGAAGTCGAAGACCCGCGACAGGATCGAGAGGCGTGAGACCCGGCCCATCTTGAGGAAGATCGTGAGGTACTCCTCGAGGGAGTCCTCTGTGTTCATCGTCATGCAGTACAGATCAGGTCGGATCTCCTCCGGTGCGAAGCCGACGCGGGCGTGCTCGAAGAAGTCGGTGAGGTTCCCGCGTGCGTCCACCTCGACGAGCAGCGTCCGCTTGCCCATCGACGCGCAGAGGTCGCCGAGCGCGGCGGCGACGGTCGACTTGCCGGTGCCACCCTTGCCCGTGACGAAGACGAGACGCCTGTCGAGGAGGGCGGACGCGCGGTCAGACGGCGAGAACGGAGGGGACGCGTTCACGTGTCACAGCATGGCCGAAGCCGGCCTCAGAAGCCGAACCCGATCGCGCCCCCGGTCTCGTCCGCGTGCACCTCTACGTAGCACAGCTTGTCGACGGGGATGATCACGCTCTTGCCCTTCGTGTCCACGAGCACGAGATTGCCCTTGCCGTCGGCGAGCTCGCTCTGCACGTGCTCCGAGACGTGAGCCGAGTCGCCTTCGATCTCGAGCTCTAGCTCCTTGGCGGAGAACACGACGCCGATCGAGACCTTGACCCGCCGGATCGTCGTCGTTGTCTGTGCATCCTCGTGTGCAGCGGCGTCCTGAGACATGTGGTCCGTCCTGTGGCTTCGTGCCCGGACCCGCGAGAGGGTGGGCGATGACTGACTCAGCGTAGCCCTCACCGAGGTTCCGCCCCCGATTCCCTCCCCTCACCGCAGCACTACTCTTGCCTGCTGGAATGCCGATGTAGAGGACAGGCCGTACGAAGACCGGCACCGGACTCCGGAGCTCGAAGATGGGACGTTTCCGCACAAGCTGGCAGATCATGAAGAAGAGCTGGTCCGTGTTGCGCCAGGACAAGAAGCTGATGCTCTTCCCCGTGATGTCATCGCTCGCGTCGCTCGCGGTGCTCGTGTCGTTCGCCGTCCCCATCTGGCTCGCGATCGGTTCGGGAAGCACGCATTCCACCGTGACCTCCACCGCGTCCGGGGCGGGCTATCCCGTCTGGGTGTACCCCCTGGCCGTCGCCTTCTACTTCGTCACAGCGTTCGTGACCATCTACTTCAACGCCGGCCTCGTCGGCGCCGCCATGATCAGGCTGCGCGGCGGCAACCCCACGTTGGGGGACGGCTTCCACGTCGCGAACTCGCACCTCGGCAAGATCCTCGGTTGGGCAGCAGTGACAGCGACCGTGGGGATCGTGCTTCGCTTCATCCAGGAACGAGCCGGGATCCTCGGCACGATCGTCGCCGGCATCGGCGGGATCGCCTGGCAGCTCGTCACCTACTTCGTCGTCCCCGTGCTCCTCTTCGAGGACCTCGGTCCGTTCGGTGCCGTGAAGAGATCGGCGAGGATCTTCAAGGATCGTTGGGGCGAACAGGTGGCCGGGAACTACGGGATCGGCTTGGCCGCGGTCGTCTTCGGCCTGATCGCCGTTCCCTTCTTCGTAGCCGGAGCGTGGTTGGTCGGGGTGGGGATGGCACCGGTAGGTGCCCTGCTCCTCGGCGTCGCCGTCGCCTACGTGATCTGCCTCGGCATCCTCACGTCGGCGCTGCAGGGTGTCTACAACACCGCGCTCTACAGGTTCGCCACGGACGGTGAGGGCAGCGGGGTCTTCTCGGCCGACGAGCTCGCTCACACGTTCCGCCCGAAGAAGGGACCGGTACCAGTCGGCTGGGGCCACGGGTCCGGACCCCCGGCGCCCAACCCGCAGATTCCCCTTCAGCCGTAGGAAAGCCGCAGGTCCTGTCGTGTGCGGCGGTGGGGGCTCATGTCTGTTTGATGCGCAGCTCGGGCCGGCGGATCTTGCGCGGTGCGATCTTGCGGATGCGGGCCGCGATGTCCCGGATCGCAGCCGCAGCCGGGGCCTCGGGATGTGAGATGACGACGGGTTCACCCGTGTCGGCGCCGACGCGCAGTTCCTCGTCGAGTGGCACCTGGCCGAGGAGCGGGACCTCGAGATCGGCGGCCAGCTCGGCTCCGCCACCCTCACCGAAGACGGTGCGACGCTCGCCCCCGGGAATCTCGAGCCACGACATGTTCTCGACGACCCCGATGAGTTGCTGATCCACGTTCGCGGCCATCTTCCCCGCGCGCTGCGCCACACGGCCCGCCGCAGGTTGCGGGGTCGTCACGACGACGACCTCAGCCGTCGGCAGGAACTGCGACATCGAGATGGAGACGTCGCCTGTACCGGGTGGCATGTCGATCACGAGGAAGTCGAGCTCGCCCCAGTGCACGTCGACCAGGAACTGCTCCATCGCCTTGTGCAGCATGGGACCACGCCACATCACGGGGGTGTCCTCGTCGGTGAAGAAGCCCATCGAGACGACGCGGACGCCGTGCACGAGCGGCGGGATGATCATGCCTGTGTCTTCGACCCCGATCATGGTGGGGGGCCGATCCACACCGAGCATGCGGGGAACCGAGAACCCCCAGACGTCCGCATCGAGGACCCCCACGGCTGCACCGTCCGCAGCCAAGGCGACGGCGAGGTTCGTCGTGATCGACGACTTCCCCACGCCACCCTTGCCAGAGGAGATGGCGATGACTCGGGCGTGCGACTGGCCGGTCTTGAACCTGCTGTCCCTGATTCCTCCACCTGCGGGTGTGTGTCCGATCACGTCGAGCACGTGGTGGATCGCGTCGTCGTCCATGTCGGCCGTGGTGATCTCGACGTCGTTCACTCCGCAGTCCGCGAGGGCAGCGCGGATCCGCGCCTCGAGCACATCACGAGCGGGCAGGTCGTGGTCCGGGAGGCGCAGCTCGATGCGGGCGACTCCGTCTCCGCACTCGACGGCGCCGACCATGCCGAGCTCACCCAGGGGGGCATCGAGGGCGGGATCGCGCACGTCGCGCAGGACCTCGGCAACCGCTCCGTCTTCGGCGTGTTCGGACACGTGGCACTCCAGTCAGAGATGAGGTTCGGGAAGCTCTCCCGGCGGGGGCTCCAGACCGCCTGAACACTATAATCACTACGCGCGTAGTGGAAATTCCCGACCCGCGAAGGCCATGAGCGGCGAGTTCTCCGAGTCGATCCAGGAACTGACGACGGCATTCGGTGATCCCACGCGACGTGAGATCTACGTGTACCTGCGTCGCTCCCTCGAGGGGGCGACCGCGGCGGAGATCGGTGGCGAGTTCGACATCCACGCCAACGTCGCACGTCACCATCTCGAGAAGCTGCGCGAGGCGGGATACGTGGAGGTCGCGGAGGGCCGGCCGGGCGGGGCCACAGGACATGCGGCGGGACGTCCGTCCAAGCGATATGCGGCCACCGCGAAGCGGGTCTCGCTCGACGGCGGGGACGACGGCTTCCTCGTCGACCTCCTCCTCGGCACCCTCACGACGCTCGAGCCGGACGAGGCATCGGTCCTCGCCGAGCGGGCGGGACGCGAATACGGGACACGTCTCGCCGGCAGCCACAGGAACGGCCGCGGTGCCCTGAGTCGGGCCGAGGTCCTGCGCGCGGTCGCCTCGGCGCTGAGCAGCCGCGGCTTCGCCGCCGACGTGCGGGCTGCCTCGGACGAGATAGTCGCACACATGTGCCCCTTCGGTGATGCCGCCGAGCGTTTCCCCCACATCGTGTGCGCGCTCGACAAGGGCATGGTGCAGGGACTGTGCGACGCGCTGTCGGACGCACACACGGAGGTGCACCTCCGCGCATCCCGCCCGCAGGGTGACGCCGAGTGCGTGACGACACTGTGAACGGGGGGCAGAGACGGGTCTACCTCGATCATGCCTCGACCACCCCCGTCCTCCCCGCGGCCCGCGCGGCACTCGGGCAGTGGTCCGAGACCGTGGCCGATCCGGCTCGGGTCCATACGGCAGGCCGGGAAGCCAGATACGCGGTGGAACGTGCCCGTGACGACGTGGCTGCCCTCCTCGGCACGCGGGCACGCGACGTCGTCTTCTGCGGATCGGGCACAGAGGCCCTGAACTGGGTGATATACGCGGCATGCGGTCTGACACCCAGGTCGCGTGGTGCGTGGGGTAGGCGCCTCGTCGTCTCTGCCGTGGAGCACACCGCCGTCCTCGACGCGGCCCGTGCTGCCACCGAGAAGGCGGGGATGGAGCTCGACGTCATAGGCGTCGACTCGTGCGGGCTCGTTCCCCCCTTCGAGATCCCCACCGACACGGCCCTCGTCGCCCTCCAGCACGTGAACCACGAGACCGGTGTCCTTCAGCCCGTGGCTGCGGTCCACGAGCACTGCACCCGCGCCGGGGTCCGTCTCCTCGTCGACGCGTGCCAGTCGGTGGGTGTGCCGATCCCCCCTGCCGACGCGGTCGTGACCTCTGCGCACAAGCGAGGAGGACCCGGCGGGATCGGTGCCCTCGGGCTCACGCGCCGCTTCCGCCTCGATCCTCTCCTCGTCGGGGGCGAGCAGGAGCTGATGCGCCGCGCAGGCGGTGAGAACGTGGCCGGTATCTGCGCCTTCGGTGCGGCGGCGCGGACCGAGGCCCCGGACCTGTCACCCTTGCGGGACCGACTCGTACGCGGCCTCCTCGAGATCGACGGAGTCGAGGTCGTGGGCCTCGACTCCGAGCGGGCGCCGCACATCGTGTGTGCCACGGTCGAAGGCCTCAAGGGCGAGGCGCTCCTCATGGGCATGGACAGGTACGGCATCGCCTGCAACTCGGGCTCGTCGTGTTCGGCCGAGCGCCTCGAACCGAGCCATGTCCTCCTCGCGATGGGAGCCGAAGCCGATTCGTCCCTGCGTTTCAGTCTCGGCTGGACCTCGACTCAGGCAGACGTCGACGCGGTCCTCGACTGCCTGCCGCGCCTTGTCGGAGACCTGCGCGCCTACCGCACGTGGGACTGAGCCACCCCCGCTGTACCCGGTAGCCTGCTCGGCATGTCCCCCCACCCCGGCCGGGACGGCGACCTGCAACGCGACGTCGAGTCGCCACCCGAAGAGGACGACGACCCCGACACCGACGCGTACCTCGCCGCCTGGGACGAGGCCTCGCTCGAAGCCGCCATGATCCTCGTCGACGCCCTACAGGGCGAGACCGGCAAACCGCCACCCCAGCCCGACCTGGCCGAGGCGGCTCAGGCCGTGCGCGCAGGGGTCGCATCCGGCATCTGGCCCTTCGACCACATCGCGCGGGCCAACGCATGGACAGACGAGCCCCTGCCCGAAGACGACGGCGAGACCGTCCTCTGGACGGCCGGCTCCCTCCTGATCATGGAGGAGGATCCGGGGCTCGAGACCGACGAGGCATCACTCGTCCTCACCCTCGAGTTCGGAGACTGGGTGGGGGCAGTGCTCGGCCTCGTCCGCGCGGGACCGGGCGCCGATGCCTCGCCCGCGAAGCTCGTCGACCACATCGACATCTGCCCCGAGGTCGAAGGCGGCGTCGACGACGCTGACCGCCCTCTCGTCGAAGCCGCGTTCGGTGTCGTCGCCCCGTCGTGGGAGGCGGCCGGCGTCATCGATGCGAACCGACGCCTCACACCGCTCGGTGCCTGGATTCTGCCCCGCATGCTCACCCTGGCTTGGGGAGTCGACTTCGACGCAGCCTGAGCAGGCGACGTGCCGCCGGCGCAGAGGTCAGGGACGGGCAGGGGCCTTGAGGATCGTGACGGACGCGTTCGCGCCCCGACCGATCGTGTGGGCGAGCCCGACCGACGCCCCCGGGACCTGACGTGGCCCCGCCTCACCGCGGAGCTGCGCCACGATCTCCACGACCTGCCCGAGGGCCGAAGCCCCGAGTGGCTCTCCCTTGGAGAGAAGACCACCACTCGTGTTCACGGGCAGACGGCCGTGGGGCAGCCCTGCCCCCTCGTGCACCCACCGCGGCAGCTCCCCGACCGGACAGAGGCCGATCTCGGCGCAGGCGAGGAGCTCGCGGGCCGCGTCGGTGTCCTGGCACTCGACGAGATCGAGGTCCTCCGGTCCGAGGCCCGCCTTCTCGTATGCCTCGGCCGCGGCGAGGGCCGTGGGGGGAGTGATGTCGTCGTCGGGGATGCCCGAGAGCGGTGTCGCCTCGCCGAGCACGCTGCCCGGCAGGTGCGATCGCAGGCTCACGGCGGCGACCTCGACTCCCCTGCCCCGGCCACGTTCGAGGACGACCGCAGCCGCACCGTCGTTGGGGCTGCACAGCATCCAGAGGTGGAGTGGGTCGCACACGACCCGCGACGCCAGGACCTCCTCCGGTGTGACCGCCTTGCGGAACATGGCATCAGGATTGAGGACGCCGTTCGCCCGGTTCTTCACGACGACCGCGGCGAGATCTTGCTTCGTGAGCCCGGTCTCGCGCATGAGCCGCTGCGCCCGCAGGGCGAAGTAGGCAGGTGCCGGACTCAGGCCCGCCTCCTCGACCCAGGGTTCGAA
Source organism: Acidimicrobiia bacterium (assembly GCA_020850945.1). Lineage (GTDB taxonomy): Bacteria > Actinomycetota > Acidimicrobiia > UBA2766 > UBA2766 > QWHP01. The sequence goes on from JADZDR010000027.1 coordinate 62,929, forward strand.
GAAGGACGAGCGGATCATGCCCTTGGGCATGCGCTCCACCCCGAACACCAGTACTCGCTCGTACCGGCCGGCCTCGATCGCGCCGGCCGCGAGCTGGAGTGCAGCCGCCCCGCTCGCGCAACCCGCCTCGACATCGACGATGGGCCCCCCCGTGAGACCGAGGGCTCCGAGCACGCGGTGCCCCGAGGCCACACCACCGTACGCGGTGCCACAGTAGGCGGCCTGGAAGTCGCCTCGGCCGACATCCGCGGCCTCGAGGGCGGCACGGACGGCCGTCGCGCCGAGCTGGGCGAGGGATGTCTCGGGGTGACGGCCGAAGGTGTGCAGCCCTGTACCAGCGATCTCGACCCTCATGCCCTGCCCTCCACGCCCCCCGCCGGCGCGAACGCCCACGCGACCACTTCCGTGCCGTCGTCGTCGATCCCCACCGGGTCGACGGTGAGGCGCATCGGCATGCCGAGCGACAAGGCTGCGGGATCGGCCACGGTGATCCGCGTGACGATCCGCACCCCCCCGGGCAGTTCGACGACACCGAACCCGTACGGTACGGAACCGCCGTAGCCGGGCGGCGCCGCGTTGACTGCCGTCCACGCCCAGAGCGTCGCACCCGTCCCAGCCGAGGTGACATCCGCCACATCCGATCCGGCGCAGTAGGGACAGACGGGTGCCCGGGGGAAGAAGTCGGCGCCACAGGCGGCACAGCCCGACATGAGAAGTCGTACCCCGTCCGCGTCGAAGTCGAACAGCCCTTCCACGACGGGTCGTGCGTTCCGGCCGGATCCGCTCATGCCTGTCCCGAAGATACGCAGTCCGAACCCCGAACCCGATATCGTGGGTCTCCTCCCGACACGCCCCCCCATATGGCCACGGATACCACACACGACCCGCCGCATCGAGGCGACACGCCCACGGACGCAGTCACTTCCGCGGACGATGCCAAGGACGATGCTCCAGACGACCGGAGCACGGCCCGCCGCATGATGCTCCTCGCCGGCGCGTGCATAGCCTTCGCGCTCCTCGTCGTCGCCGCGTTCTACGTCGCGAGAGAAGAAGCCGCCCCGAAGACGGGGTCCCCGGCCACCTCCGCCCCCGGCGGGCTACCCCATGTCGACGTGAACCTCGGGATCGGCAACCAGGAACCGACACCCGCCCCCGACTTCCGGATCGAGGACTTCGCCGGCAGGAAGGTGAGCCTCGACGACTTCCGCGGCAAACCCCTCGTGCTCAACTTCTGGGCATCGTGGTGTGCCCCGTGCCGGAACGAGATGCCCGCCTTCGATGCCCTCCACTCCCGCCTCTCCGGCCAGGTCGGATTCCTCGGCATCGCGACGCAGGACCGGGAAGCCGCGGCTGCGGCCTTCGCCGAGGAGATCGGCGTGGGCTACCCACTCGCATTCGACGCAGGCGACGAGGTCGGTGCGGCGTACGGACTGTTCGGCATGCCGTCGACGTACTTCATCGACGCCGAAGGCCAGGTCGTCGAGGCACGATTCGGTGAGCTGTCGTCGGCGGAGCTGACGGAGATCATCACGACGCTCTTCCCCGACGTGAAGGCGGAGAAGTGAGCGCGGACTGGGAGGTCCACGTCGATCGCATCGCCACGCATGGGCGCGTCTCCGTCGTCACGATCGCCCGCGAATCGCGCCGCAACGCGCTCTGCGTCGAACTGTGCCGGGAGCTCGAAGTGCGACTGCGCACCGAAGCGATGCGGGAGGACGCAGGTGCCGTGGTCGTGACCGGGGCGCCGCCCGCATTCTGTGCCGGGGCGGACTTCGGCGACTTCGACGCGGGGCCGGGCCGGGGCGGGTTCGTACAGGCGTTCAACACGCTGCTCGACACGATCGCACGGGCCCCCGTACCCGTCGTGGCTCTCGTCGAGGGTCCCGCCCTCGGTGCCGGCTGCCAGATCGTCGCCCAGTGCGACCTCGGTGTGGCCTCCGAGACAGCCACGTTCGGCATCACGGCTGCCCGCATCGGCCTCCAGATCGACATGGTCAACGTGAACCGCCTCGTGTGCGAGGTCGGACCGGGAGCCGCCCGCCGCCTGCTCCTCACAGGCGATGTCGTAGACGCGAGCGAGGCGCACCGGCTCGGTCTCGTCGACCGCGTCGTCCCACCGGACGATGCCCGCGCATCCGCCCTCGAATGGGCGGCCGAGATCGCAGGCCGGGCGCCGCTGTCCGTACGCGGCCACAAGGCGGCGATCCGGGCCGTCGTCGACGGCTGGTGGCTGCCGGAGGATGCCGGCACATACCGCTCCGCTGTCGAGGCGTCCCTGCGCACCTTCCTGTCCGCGGACCTCCGCGAGGGTCTCGCGGCCTTCTCGGAACGCCGCCCACCCGACTTCCGAGGTCACTGAGACCTCGCACCCGCAACCGGGAGCCATAGGATCGGACAATGGTCGAACCCCATCCGTGGGAGATGCCCTTCGACTGGGCCGAGTTCCTCCGGCGCTGGTTCGAGGCCATCGACGCCGAGGACACCGCGACTCTCTTCAGGTTCAGTTGCGTCGACCTCGTCTCCGAGCGAGTGGACCGCACGCGGCTCCAACGCAGCCGCGACGGGTTCGTCGAGACGTTGCGCCCGCTCTGGGAGAACGGCCCCCTGCACCACACGTGGACATCCCTCCTCGAGGACGGACCGCATGCGGTGGTCGAATGGGAGCGGTCCGAGGATGCAACCGGCACCGTCGCGCACGGTATCTCCTTCCTCGAGATCCGCGAGGGAACGGGCATGCTCCAGCTCCTCCGCACCTACGAGAATCCGGCCGCCCGGGACGGGGAATGATCCGGGACCCCTCGGCCATCATGGTCTTCTTCGCAGGCATGGTCTCCTTCTTCTCGCCGTGCGTACTTCCCCTCGTCCCGGCCTATCTCTCGATGGTTGCCGGTGTCTCGGTGAGCGACATCGAGGAAGGCACGCGTGACGCGCGACTCAAGGTGCTGCGGGGCACGGCGCTCTTCGTCGCCGGCTTCACCACTGTGTTCATGCTCCTCGGCGTCGGAGCGTCCGCGATCGGCTCCTTCCTCGTCTCCCACAAGAGCTTCTTCAACCTCGTGTCCGGGATCGTGATCGTCGGATTCGGGATCATGCTCATGGGCCTCGTCCGCCCCCGTTTCCTCGAACAGGAACGGCGTTTCCGGGCGGGGACCGCGCTCGGGACGTGGGGTGCGCCTGTCATGGGTGCGGCCTTCGCCTTCGGTTGGACACCCTGCATCGGGCCGATCCTCGGCGCCGTCCTCACCTTTGCCGCGACGCAGGGAACCGTGGCGAAGGGCGCGTTGCTCCTCCTCGTCTACAGCCTCGGCCTCGGCATCCCGTTCGTGGCCACGGGCCTCCTCCTGAGTGAGATGTCAGGCGTGTTCGGCTGGGTGAAGCGGCACTTCCGGGCGATAAACATCACGGCGGGCGCGATCCTCGTCGTGTTCGGCATCCTCATGCTCACCAACAACGTGACTCGCATCTCGAACTGGATGCTCGAACGCATGAACGACATCGGGATCGACACGGTCCTCTGACCTCGCCCCCCGCCCGCGCCGGACTGCAAAGCGCCTCAGCGGCCCGTCCATCTCGGCTCGCGCTTCTCGAGAAAGGCGGCAACACCCTCGGCCGTGTCCTCGGCGAGGATGTTCACGGTGAGCATCGCCTGCAGATAGTGGAGAGCATCCTCACGGCTCATGTCGAGCGTGGCATAGAAGGCGTCCCGCCCCAGACGCAGGATGGCGGGGGACTTCGACGCGAGCGTCCCCGCGAGCTCTGCCACGGCGGCATCGAGGCCGTCGACAGGGACGACGCGCTGCACGAAGCCGAGATCCCTTCCCTCCTCCGCGCTCACGCGGCGGCCGGTCATCATGAGCTCCAGCGCCGTCTTGGGCTGCATGGCCCGCACGAGGACCGTGGAGATCATGAACGGCCACAGCCCCCTGTCGATCTCGGGCACACCGAACGTGGAGGTGTTCGTGGCGACCACGAAATCGCAGGCGAGCGCCAAGCCGAATCCGCCCGCGAGGCAGTAGCCCTTCACGCGGGCGATGACCGGCTTGCCGAGATGCCAGATGTCCCGGAACAGGTCGGCGAGGTGGCCACGGCTGTGGTGCATCTCGAGGGGGGGCGGCACGGCGTCTCCAACGAAACTGGTACCCAGATCGGCGCCGGCACAGAAGGCACGGTCGCCGGCCCCCGTGAGAACGACGACGTGCACGGAACCGTCGGACCTGGCGAAAGCCAGGGCCTGACGCAGTTCCGCCATGACCTCGGGAGACATCGCGTTGTGTCGCTCCGGCCGGTTGATCGTGACCGTGGCCACGTGGTCCGTGACGTCGTAGAGGAGGGTCTCGAACTCGGACATGGGCCGGAAACTAACCCGAGCCGGCTGCGACCTCCGCATCCCGACCCGCGTCGGAGGCGCTCTCGAAGCGGCTCCGTTCGAACTTCTCCTTGCAGTCGTTGCAGGTGAGCGTGTCGGAGGCGCCGACGAGAAGTCCACCGCAGGAGGGACACGGCTCCGTGAACGGCCGCTCCCACACGGAGAAGTCGCACTCGGGGTATCGCGAGCACGAGTAGAAGGTGCGGCGGCGCTTCGTGCGGCGCACGACGAGGTCACCCTCGCTGCACTTGGGACACTTGACGCCTGTGGTCTCCTCGATCCGCTTCACCGTCTTGCACTCCGGGTAGCCGGAGCAGCCGAGGAACTTCCCGTAGCGGCCGCGTTTGACGACCATGGGACGTCCGCACGCCTCGCATGTCTCGTCCGTGGCCTCGAGCTCGGCCGCCTCCTCGTCGGTGGGCCGGCTGTAGTTGCAGGCGGGATACCCGCTGCAGGCGATGAACCAGCCGAAGCGGCCTCGCTTCTTCACGAGTTGCTCTCCGCAGTCTGGGCATTCCTCGTCGAGGGGTTCCGGCGCCCAGTTCCCGTCGCGCGCGCCGATCGGCCGCTGGAAGTCGCAGTCGTCGGGGGAATGCGTGCACGCCACGTAGCGACGTCCCCGAAAACCCGTGCGGAACTCGAGGGGGGCTCCGCACTGGGGACACCCACCCATCACCTTGTCGATGCGGCGCTCGAGCTCGTCCCAGAACCCGCGCACCGTCGGCTTCCAGTCCTCGCTGCCCTCGGCGATGTGATCGAGGTCGTCCTCCATCTTCGCCGTGAACCCGTAGTCCACGTATTCGGGGAACTGGTCGACGAGGAAGTCGTTCACGCTGATGCCGAGCTCGGTCGGGAAGAACCGCTTGCTCTCGAGCTCCACGTACTCGCGTTCGAGGACCGTCGACAGCGTCGGCGCATAGGTGGAGGGACGGCCGATCCCGAGCTCCTCGAGCTTCTTCACGAGACTCGCCTCGGTGTAGCGGGGGGGCGGTTTGGTCGCGTGCACGCGCTCGTCCACGTCACGGGCATCGAGGCCGTCACCGGCGGCGAGCTCGGGCAGGCGCCCTTCGTCGTGGTGGATCTCGTCCCCGCTCTCCTGACGCTCCTGCTCGCCGGCTTCCTCCTCCTCGACATAGACGGCGAGGAACCCGTCGAAGAGCACGACCTGGCCCGTGGCACGCAGCGTGTAGGTGCGCGTCGCCTCCTGCGGGGTCGCCTCGATGTCCGCCGACACCTGGAGGAGCCGGGCATCCGTCATCTGGGATGCGACCGTGCGCTGCCAGATGAGGCGGTAGAGGCGAGCGAGATCCCGAGCCTCGTCACCGTCTCCGAGCGCGGCCTCGACGAGGTCGGGGCGGCGCATCGCCGAAGTCGGCCGGATCGCCTCGTGCGCCTCCTGCGCGCCCTTGGCCCGCGACTTGTAGGTGCGCTCCCCCTCCGTGTACTCAGCCCCGAAGTCCGTGCGGACGAGTTCCCCGATCTCCTCCGTCGCGAGGGCGGACAGGTTCACCGAATCCGTACGCATGTAGGTGATGAGGCCGACTTGCCCCTCGTCGGGCATCTCGAGGCCCTCGTAGAGCCTCTGCGCGAGACCCATCGTGCGGCGCGCGCCGAAACCGAGGCGGCGCGATGCCTCCTGCTGGAGCGTGGACGTCGTGAACGGGGCGCTCGGCCGGCGTTTGCGCTCCTGCGTGCGCACCTCGGCGACCCGGTAGGCGGCGGACTCGAGATCGCGACGGAAGGTGTCGGCGTCCTCCCGCGAGGTCACGGCGCCGTTGTAGGACACCGTGCTCTCCCCGGCCGGAGCGGAGCCGTCCGCCTCGGGAGTGAGGACGAGCCGCGGTCGGCTCGTGAACGTGAGCTCTTCCCCGTCGACGCGCAGGAGGCGGGCGTCGAAGGTCTCGGTCACCCCGGTGTCGCCCTTGGCGAGGCGAACCCAGACGGAGTAGTACTCCTCCTCCTCGAAGGCGTCGATCTCCCGCTCGCGGTCTACGACGAGGCGCACTGTGACCGACTGCACGCGTCCGGCGGAGAGGGAGCGTCCGCCCTCGACGGCGTCCCACAGCACAGGTGAGAGCCGGTAGCCGACGAACCGGTCGATGACACGCCGCGCCTGCTGGGCGTCGACGAGTTCCATCTCGATCTCACGCGGATGCTCGAACGCCTCTCGCACGGCCTCCTGGGTGATCTCGCTGAACGTGACGCGTCGCACGCGGGCCGGGTCGGCCTTGAGGGCCTCCTGCAGGTGCCACGCGATCGCCTCGCCCTCGCGGTCGAGGTCGGTCGCGAGCCACAGGGTCTCGGCCTTCTTCAACTCGTCGCGCAGCTCCTTGACGACATCCTTCTTGTCCTTGGGGACGAGGTACTTGACCTCGACGTCACCGTTCACCTTCACGCCCAGCGTCGACTTGGGCAGGTCGCGGACGTGACCCATGGAGGCCTTCACCTTGTAGGCGGAGCCGAGGTACTTGTTGATCGTCTTCGCCTTCGCAGGCGACTCCACGATCACGAGGTTCTTTGCCATTTTCGTTCGTGCTATCGGTCCTCGGGCGTCGGGAGTGAAGTCACTTGCGCGACACTCGCCGCCCTGTGTCGGTAACCGGCCCCTCCCCAAACACGAGTCGGGACGGGATAATTCCGCCGGGACAGGGCGCGGAGGATACAGCTTCGGGCGGGCGCTGCCATCCGCAACCCTGGATGCGTGTACGGTTTCGGCACAGCCCGTTCCTGCCCGGGGTCCCGTGAAGCGTCTGTTTGCCCTGCTCATAGCGATCGGTTTGATAGGCGGCGCCGTCGTCGTGCGCCGCCTGCTCGTCGAGACGCCGGGCGTCGAGGCGACGGACGACATCGAGGTCGACGTCGTGTGTGCCGACGAGATCGAAGCCCTGTGCGAGAGGGCGATCACGTCGTTCCTCGCCGCCGAACCCGAGCTGGAGGGACGCCCCGTCGCAGTCACGGCCACGTCGATGGACTCCGACGCCGCGCACTCCGCGATCGCATCGGGGGAGATCTCCCCGCTCGTCTGGATCCCCGCCTCGTCGACGTGGGTCGAACGTGTGAACGAGGCGAAGCGGGCGGCAGGTGAACCGGACATCTACCTCGCATCGGGGGAGTACCAGTACCTGTCCATCGTCGAGTCCCCGACGGTCTTCGTCGGCCCCCGGCCCCGCGTCGAGACACTCGAGGCGACGTGTGGTGGCCGCCTCACGTGGCCCTGCATCCGGGATGCCACCGTGCGCACGGGAGGTTGGGGTGCGTTGGGCGGCGATGCGAACTGGGGTCTCGTCAAGGTCGGATATGCGAATCCGGTCGTCACCAACACCGGCCTCCTCGCGCTCGTGCTCATGACCTACGGCTTCTACGCGCGCCCGTTCGGACTCACACCCGCCGACATCTCGAATCCCGAGTACGTCTCCTTCATACGCGACATCGGCAGATCCGTGACACAGTTCGCCGACAGCTCCGCCCAGTGGGCGCGTGACATCGTGACGAAGTGCCCTTCCTTCTACGATCTCGCCCTCGCCTACGAGGCGGTGGCGGCGACGTCGATCCCGAAGGCGCTGGGACGCGGCTGCGAGCTGCGCGTCGAATACCCCGAGATCAACGTCAAGTCGGACTTCCCGCTGGCGATTTCCGTGACACGGCAGACATCCGCCCTCCAGAAGGACGCCGCTGTCGCCCTGCGCGACCACTTCTACGGCCCCGAGGTCCAAGGGATCGCCCTCGAGCAGGGCTTCCGGCCGGCGAACCCGGATGTCGCCATCGTCGGCACGACGGGCAACCCCCTTGCCGACAACACGGCGAACGGGATCGAGCTCGTCCTGCCCCGCTCGGAGGTGGCCGATCTTCCCTCCGCCGAGGTCGTCTCGGCACTCATCCAGACCTGGCGACAGAAGGTGGAACCGACGTGACGCAATACGGATCAACACGCGGCTCGGGCAGGCCCACCCGTCTCCTGACGCTCGTCGCCGTCACCGTCGTGGTGCTGATCGGGTGCATCCCGGGTCGGGACGACCGGGCCGAGGACACCGAGCCCACGGCTCCGTCCGGTTCGCTCGAAGTCGTGCTCGCCACCTCGCCCGAGAAGCTGGTTCTCCTCGAGGAGCTCGCCACGAGCTTCAACGCCGAGAAGGTCGAGGTGGCGGGGAAACCTGTGTACGTGACGGTGCAGAAGACGTCGAGCGGTATCGGCGCCGATCTCCTCGTGGACGACTGGCCGGAGGGCTCGGACGCCGCCGCAGGGCAACGTCGCCCCACGATCTGGAGCCCGTCGGCGAGCCTGTGGGGTCCGGTCGTGAACGAACGCCGCCTCGCAGCCGGCAAGCCTGCCATCCTCGGCGAATTCGAGTCCTCGATGCTCACCCCCGTCGTCATCGCCATGCCCGAGCCCATGGCCCAGGCACTCGGTCACCCCGCCCAGACGGTGGGGTGGGCGGACATCGTCGCCCTCGCCCAGGATCCGGCCGGGTGGGGCAGATTCGGCCATCCGGAGTGGGGCCCGTTCCTCCTCGGCAAGACGAACCCGAACATCTCCACGACCGGCTTCAACACGACGATCGCCCAGGCATACGCGGGTGCCGGCAAGCAGAACGACCTCACGGTCGAGGACCTGCAGTCACCGCAGGTGATCGCCTTCCTCGAGCAGGTCGAGTCGAGCATCGTCCACTACGGCGATACGACGCTCACATTCCTCGAGAACCTCTACCGGGCCGACGAGCGCGGTGCCGCCCTCTCCTACATCTCTGCCGTCGCCGTGGAGGAGAAGTCCGTCATCGACTACAACCGCGGCGATCCGGCCGGTTCGGCCGCCCCCGGCGAGGACACGAAACCACCCCGCACGAAGCTCGTCGCCATGTATCCGCGGGAGGGAACCCTCTGGAGTGACAACCCCCTCTACGTCCTGGAGGCCGGATGGGTGGACGACACCGAGGCGGAAGGGGCGGCCAAGTTCCAGGCGTGGGTCGTGGACCGCGAGGCGAGCCAGGAGCGCGTCCTCGACTTCGGGTTCCGGCCCGCCAACCCGGATGTCGCAGTCGGGCCGCCCATCGACGCCGAGTCGGGACTCGACCCCCTCCAGCCCCAGACCGTTCTCCCCGTCCCACCCGGGCCCACAACTCTTGCCGTCCTCGACACATGGGACTCGACTCGCAAGGCGGCCCGCGTGCTGCTCGTCCTCGACGTGTCCGGTTCGATGGGTGATCCCGCCGGCGCGGGCTCGTCGGCGACGAAGCTCGATTTCGCCAAGCAGGCCGCCATCTCGTCCCTCGACATGTTCAACGACGAGGACGAGGTGGGCCTCTGGGTGTTCTCGACCGAGCTCGAGGGGAAGAGGGACTGGCGGGAGCTCGCCCCGATCGAACCGATCGCCTCGAACCGGCCAGAACTCGAGCGCCTGATCTCCGGCCTCTCCCCCCAGAACGGAACAGGCCTCTACGACACGGCGCAGGCCGCCGTCGAGATGATGCGGCCCCGCGCCGACCGCGAGCACATCACAGCGGTCGTGCTCCTCACCGACGGCATGAACGACGACTTCGACACGCATGAGATCGACGCGCTCATCCGTACGCTCGAAGGCGGCGGGGAGCTCCGCACAGTACGCGTCTTCACCGTCGGCTACGGCGAGGATGCCGACGTCGAAGCACTCACCCGGATCGCCGAAGCGTCCGACGGCGCGGTCTACATCTCGAAGGACCCCGCCAACATCGAACGCGTCTTCTCGAACGTCATCTCGAACTTCTAGCGAGGCAGCATGGGCAGGAACGCGGACGGGACGAGGGCGGGGCGCTTCTTCGCACGGCGCGGGCGCAAGCTCGCCTGGTCGATGACGTCCCCGTCCACGATCGTCGTGGCGGGTGGGGCGCTCGCCGCCGGTATCCTCCTCGGCCTGCCCGCTCTCGCCATCGGCCTGGTGGGTGCCGGCGCGTACGCGGTCAAGGTCGCGGCCTCCACGTTCACAGGCAAGGACGTCGCCGCCCTCCTCAATCCCGAGATCGACATGTCAGGACTCCGCTCTCCCTACCTCGACTGGGTGGAGAGGGGCATCTCGTCGCGGGACACGTTCGAGCAGGCTCTGAGGCGGCTCCCCGCCGGCCCCTTGCACGACCGCCTCGCCGGCACGGCCGACGAGATGGACGAGGTGCTCGCCGGCCTCACCCGCGTCGCCCGCCGCGCCCAGGGGATCGACGACTACCTGCGTCAGCCCACCGTCGTGCACATCCAGGACACGCTGAGCACGGCCCGGGCGAGACTCGCCGAGACACGCGATTCCGAGGTCTGGCCCGAGCGAAAGCGCACTGTCGAATCGCTGGAGGAGCAGGCTCGTGTCGCCACCCGTCTCGATACCGTGTCAGACAAGGCGATGTCGCGGCTCGAGTCGACGATCACCTCGCTCGACCAGCTCGTCGCGCAGCTCATGGAGATCCAGCTCGCCGCCGAGGATGCGGAGGCGACCGACACCGCGCCCCCCGTGGACGACCTCATAGACGGGCTCCACGCCGTCCGTGACGCGGTCGCCGAACTCGACCCCCACGCATCCGAGCTGTCCCCCGAGGAGCGCGAGGTCGAAGCCGCGCTCGTAGCAGGACCACCGCGGACCGAAGCACAGGGACTGCAGACGTGAAAGCCCGCGCATGCCTGGGTGCCCTCGCCGCGATCATCATCGTGAGTGCCGCCGGGGCGTGCTCCGACACGTCCCCCCCGTCACTCGAGGGCGAGGTCACGCTCGCTGTCGCCCTCCCCCTCTCCGGCGAGTACGCGGCGTTCGGCCAGACGATCGCCGACGGCGTGGAGCTCGCGGCCGAGAACCTGAATGCGGCGGGTGGCCTCCTCGGGCAGGAGGTCGTGGTCGAGGTCTTCGACGACAGGGCAGACAGCAGGAATGCGGCTGTGCTCGCCGAGGAGGTCGTCGCGTCCGGCGCGAAGGCGGTCATCGGTCACTACAACTCCGGGGTCTCCATCGCGGCTGCACCCGTGTATGCAGGCAGGGTGCTGCAGATAACCCCCACGTCGACACGTCCCGATCTCACCGCGCTCGGAATCGACACGGTGTTCCGGGTCGCGCCCACGGATGCAGCGCAGGGGCCCACGATCGCGCAGCGCATCATCGCCGACGGCCACTCGCGGCCCGCGTTCGTCTACGACGCAGACAGCGTCTACGCCTCCGGCCTCGTCGACTACACGGTCGCAGCCCTGCAGTCGGAGGGGATCGAACCGGTGGCTGTCGAGCCGTTCGGGGCCGAGACCCGCGACTGGGCCGTGCAACTCACCAGTGCTGCTGCGGCCGAGCCGGACGCGTTGGTCGTCGTGACCTCGGCACCACGCGCGGCCCAGGTCGTGCGCCAGGCACGCGAGTTGGGCCTCGACGTCTCCGTCTACGGTGGGGACAGCCTCGCCAAGGAGGAGTTCCTCCTCAAAGCCGGCCAGTCGGCCGAGGGCGCGACCATCACGGCACTCCTGCCCGACGTCGTGACCGGTTCGGGCGAGGACGCCGGGTTCGTCTCGCAGTACCGGGAGGATTTCGGGCGCAACCCGGGCCGGGACGCACCCGCGGGCGTGGCGGCGGCAGAGGTCTGGTTCGCGGGGGTCGAAGCCGCCGGTACGACCGATCCCGAGGCGGTTGCCCGTGCCCTCAAGGAGGAGTCTTTCGTGTACGAGTCGCCGATCGGCACGATCGCCTTCGACGCGAACGGCGACCTCCGTGACCAGAAGCTGTGGGTGAACGTCGTCCAGGACAGCCGTTTCGTGCAGGTGAGCTGACATGTCCGACGAACCGCAGGGCACGCCGGACATCTGGCGTCGCCTCGAGGAACGCATCCTCGGCCCCCCGCACCTCACGCGCCTCGACCTCACCGACGCGACAGGCGTCGACACCGACGAGGCACGCGAGCTTTGGAAGGCACTCGGCTTCGCCCCCGTCGACGACGCGAACGCGATGTTCACCGACACGGACCTCGTCGCCCTCCGACGCGTGCAGACCTTCCGTGCCCTCGGGATCGCCCAGCCGGACACGACGATCCAGCTCGCACGCGTCCTCGGCCAAGCCGCATCGCGGGTCGCCCAAGCCCAGGTTCACGCCGTGGACAACCCGATCCAGCAGATCCTCGCGAGCGTCGGCGACGACGCCGCCGCGGGAACAGTGGAGTGGATCGCCGACTACGTCGTCCCCGGCTTCATCGAGTTCGTCACCTACGCCTGGAAACGCCACCTCGTCGACGCGGTGCGACGCGAGCTCCTCGCCGACGAAGGGACGGAGACGGTGGTGGGCTTCGCAGATCTCGTCGGGTTCACCGCCCTCACCCTCGAGCTCGAGGACGACGACGTCGCCGCCATGATCGACAGGTTCGAGGCCGTCGCCTACGACCACATCACGGCGGAGGGTGGGCGGCCCGTCAAGATCATCGGCGACGAGATCATGTTCGTTGCCGACGACGTCCCGGCCGGGGCGCGCATCGCCCTCGACCTCGTGGAATCGTTCGGGCCCGAGTCCGGGCTCCCCCCGATCCGGGCCGGGCTCGCCGCCGGTCCCGCCATCCAGATCGAAGGCGACCTGTACGGCCGCATGGTCAACCTCGCGAGCCGGCTCGCTGTCGTCGCCCGGCCGGGCACGATCCTCGTCGCCGCCGCCATCGCCGACGTCATCCGCGAGGACAGCGAGTTCTACGTCCGACCGCTGCGTCCCCGCCACCTCAAGGGGATCGGCGAGACGCGCATCTGGGTGCTGCGCCGGCCCCGCCGCCCCGCGGGCACTTCGGAGCGGTTTCCACCGACGCCGCTCTAGCATGGGCGGGACGGACTGACGGACCCAGTCCCAGGGCGTAGATGGAGATGCAATGGGCAAGTTCTTCAAGAAGATGTGGCGTTACCTCACGGCCGCTCTGACGGGGAAGTTCGAGGAGCTCGCCGATCCCAAGATCCAGATCGAGCAGGCCATCGACGAGGCCGAGAAGCAGCACCAGATGCTCACGCAGCAGGCGGCGAACGTGATCGCCCACCAGAAGGACACGGAGCTGCAACTGAACCGGGCGATCGAACAGGTCGAGAAGCTGTCGTCATCCTCCCGCCAGGCCCTCCTCATGGCCGATCAGGCGACCAAGGCGGGTAACCAGGCGGATGCCCAGAAGTACGAGCAGGCCGCGCAGGCGTTCGCGCAGCGGCTCATCGTGGCCGAGCAGGAGGTCGAGTCCCTCAAGGCGATCCACCTGCAGGCAACCGACGCAGCCGGTCAGGCCAAGCGTGCCGTCCAGAACAACCGCATGGCACTCGAGAAGAAGTACACGGAGAAGACGAAGCTTCTCAGCCAGCTCGACCAGGCGAAGATGCAGGAACGCATGAGCACGGCAATGGCTTCGATGTCGGCAACCGTCGGTGACGAGATCCCCACGCTCGACGAGGTGCGGCGCAAGATCGAGCAGCGCTACGCCCGCGCCCTCGGCGCGGCCGAGCTCCATGCCGACTCGGTCGAGGGCAAGATGCTCGAAGTCGAACAGGCCTCGATCGACCTCGAGGCGACAGCCCGTCTCGACGAGATCAGGACACAGCTCGGCCTGCAGACCGTCCTGCCACAGACCGAGATCACAGCGCCCGAGGCCGCCGCCGTGTCCACCGCCTCCGGCGCGGGTGAGGCGGCTGCCGTAACGGCCGGCCCGGAGACACCGGCGGAGACCCAACCGGCGGCCACCGTTCCCGAGCCACAAGCCCAGCCGGAGGCCGAGGGAAATTGATCGCGGCACTCTCGTCGTGACACATGACGGTGCGGCGACGCGGGACGTACGGATCCTCCTCGTCCGGCACGGGCTGACAGACCTCACGGGTCCCGTACTGGCGGGACGCACACCCGGTGTCCACCTCAACGCGGCAGGCAAGGCTCAGGTCGAGGCCCTTGCCCGGCGCCTCGACGGGGTGGAACTCGACGCCGTCCTCAGCTCCCCACTCGAGCGGTGCCGCGAGACGGCCCAGCCCCTTGCCCGCTCCCACGGTCTCCGCATCCGCACCGAGCGCGCCCTCGTCGAGGTCGGGTACGGCGAGTGGACGGGACGGCGCCTCGCCGACCTCGCGAAGACGAAGCTGTGGCGCCACGTCCAGCACCGGCCTTCCCTCGTGGGGTTCCCGGGCGGCGAGACACTCCTCGGGGCAGCCCACAGGATCGTCGGTGCCCTCGAACGGATCCGCCGGGACATGGACGGCAACGTCGTCTGCGTGAGCCACGCCGACATGATCAAACTCGCCGTCGCCCACTACGCCGGGATGCACATGGACCAGTACCAGCGGATCGTGATCGGGCCCGCGTCCGTCTCCGCCATCCGGTTCGGGGCGTTCGGATGCCAGGTCGAACGGATCAACGACTCCGGCAGCCTCGACGACCTGGTCCGGCCCGCGTCACCCTCCCGCTCTCGCGCCCGCCCGTCGGATGCCGCCCGCGAATGGGGGCACGCATGATGCACGAGTACACGACCGATGACATCGTGGTGGACGCCGTGGGGCCACCCGGCCGCCGTGTCTTCTACATCCAGGCACGGCAGGAGGACCGTACCGTCACGCTCAAGGCAGAGAAGCAGCAGGTGGAGGCCCTCGCCGGCCAGCTCGCGGACATCCTCGACCATCTCGTGGGCGCCCACGGTGCCGATCGGATCGAGCCGGCACCCCCCTTCCGTCTGCAGGAGCCGCTCGATCCCCTCTTCGTGATCGGCGCGATAGGTGTCGGCTTCGACGAGGATCGCGACCTCGTCCTCCTGCAACTCGAGTCGATCGCGCCAGAGGGCGAGGAAGCGGACGAGGACGGCGAGACGGTGCGGATCTGGGCGTCACGCACCCGCATGCGTTCCCTCGCGTCCCACGCGGCCGACGTGGTCGCGGCAGGCAGGCCGACGTGCGAGCTGTGCGGCAACCCCAAGGACGACCCGCACGTCTGTCCCCGCACCAACGGCCACGCAGCGTCAGCCTGACACCCTCCACGTGGGCGTACTCAACCACAACATATGTATCTCAGTACGCCCACGTACCCGCCGCCCCCCACGTGGGCGTACTCAACCACAACATATGTGGCTCAGTACGCCCACGTACCCTGGCCCGACGTCAATCGCCCCCCGTGCGCTGGAGGACTGTCCCGATCAGCGTCGTCACGTGGCGCTCGAGGAGGGGGAGGATCCGCTCGACCATGGGCGCATACATGGCGCTCTCCACTCCCGGGAAGCTCCAGTCGAGGTACAACGTGCGGGGCAGGACAGGGCACGTCTCGGGATTGCCGAGGGTGACCACGACGTACGCACGGGCGACATCCTGATCGGTCACCTCGGCCGGCACGTGTGTCCCGGCACCGAGGCGGATGAGCTCCTGCGCCACGGCCGGCCAGACGGCATCAGCGGGAGCGGTACCGCCCGACCTCCCCACGAGCCCCACCGGGGTACGGGCATTGAGGATCGCAGCCGCGAGAGGCCCGGCACCCGCGTCGTCCACGGAGACGAACAAGACGACGTCAGGCAGGGGCTGCAACCGGGCTCCTCGCTTCATTCGTGGCCGACGCAAGTCTTGCAGGCGCGCGCGGTCCACGGGACCACCGCGTTCCCCCGCCCGCAACGAGACCTACTGTGGGTGGGGCCATGGCCGAATCCGAATCCAGATCACGCGAAGGGCACGACATCGCTACCGACGCGATCTCGAGCCCACCCCTCGAGGTGCTCGGCCGCATACCACGCTCCTCGAACACCACCCTCCTCGCCACGGTCGAGCTCGACGGCTCTGCTGTCCCCGTCGTGTACAAACCTGCTCGAGGCGAGAGGCCCCTCTGGGACTTCCCTCGGGGGACGCTCTGTTGCCGCGAGGTCGCGACCTACGCCGTGTCCGAGGCGCTCGGCTGGCACCTCGTCCCTCCCACCGTCCTACGCGACGGCCCGTTCGGCCTCGGATCCGTCCAGCTCTTCGTCGAAACGGACGAGGCGGTCGACATGGTCGAGATCGTGGAGAGCGCCGATCCCGTCCTCAAACCGATGGCGGTGCTCGACCTGATCGTGAACAATGCCGACCGCAAGATCGGCCACTGCATCCTCGACCCGGCGGGACACCTGTGGGGAATAGATCACGGCCTCACCTTCCATGACGAACCGAAGCTGCGGACAGTGCTCTGGGAGTGGATGGGGGAGGAGATCCCCGACGAGTTGCACCGCGACGTTCGTCACCTCGCCGATCTTCTCGACTGCGGCGAGCCGCCACTGCCCGAGCTCTCGTCCCTTCTCCTGCCCGTCGAGATACGAGCCCTGCGCCGCCGCATTCGGGATATCGCCGTGCAGGGTGTCTTCCCCGAACCCGATCCATTCGGACCGGCTCTCCCCTGGCCTCCCTGGTGACACTCCGGCTCGGGCAAGCCCTCGGGTCAGATCACGGAGCCGCTCTCGCGCAGGCGCACGACCTCCTCGACGAGGCCGAGACTGCGCTCCGTGCGGCGCGTGGCATCCGTGAGAACCAGGACCAGTGCCTCCACGCCGAACTCGTCCACCTTGCGGAGACTCCAGTCGCAGTAGGCGACTCCGGTCGAGTACGTGCCCTGCGGAGCCGGGATCGCCCACGACTCGGCCATGAAAGCGTCCCCGTCGAGCACACCCCGCACGATCCGGTCGATCTGGGGATCGTCGCCCGGCAGGATGTGGCGTGCCGGTTCACCCACGCAGGGCGCGGGGCTCCTGAACAGCGACATGTAGGCCTCGTTGGCCGCGACGAGAACGGGCAGGTCGCCCCGGATCTCGAACACCGCGAGCGCCCCCGGCACACCACTTCCCACGGCACGCAGGAGCCACTCGACGTCGGCTGCAGTCTCCATCATGTCCCATATCGGACGGGCAGCGACATGCCTTGACGGTCGGCCCTCACGCGTGGCGCATGTGCTCACGCCCGAGTGTGAGCACGACCGTCGTCCCACCTTGCGCGTTCCGGGTGAAACGCGTGTGGTCGGCGAGGCGGCGCATGAGGGGGATACCGAACCCCGCTCCCTGGCCGCAGACCTCCACCGCCTCCGGATCGGGGAACTTGTGGTTGACCATCTCGGGCGCGATCCCGCCCGCATGGTCCGTGATCTCGACCCGGAACTCCGCGTTGAGGACGCAATCGAGGACGATCGGCGCCGCGACCTCACGCGCGAGTTGCGCCCGCACCGCATTCGTGCACGCCTCGGACACGAGGAGACGGATCTCCTCCACGACATCGTGGGCGACCCCGTGCCGCTCGGCCAGCGTGCCGGCGACGAGTCGGGCAATCGAGATGTGCTCGGGCCGAGGGGGAAACGTGAGCCGGATCGTCTCCGCTTCCTCGATCATGTCCGGTTTGCCCTCTGCGTCAGAGGGAGCAGGCATGCCGCCTCACTGTTCGTCGAACTCCGATCGGATGTCGAACCATGTCGAAAGACCCGTGATCTCGAACACCTTCAGAATGTGCGGTCGATCGCAGACGACGACCATGCTTCCGTCCGCCGCCTCGACCCGTCGCATCGCAACCACGAGGACGCCGAGCCCGGTCGAATCGAGGAACTGGACCTGACTCAGGTCGACGACGATCTTCGCCACGCCGCGGTCGAGCACCTCGGTGAGACGTTCCCGCAGGACCGGAGCCGTGTAGACGTCGATCTCCCCGCCGACTGACACGACCGTGTACTCGCCTCGCTCGGCCTCGTCGATGTCCAGGTCGACAACCATGATCAGTTCGTCTCCTCCGGACCCACAGGGTGACATCACTGCACCCCCGCGGTCCCCTTTACGCCGTTCGATCCCAGTGTAGGGACAGGACACCGGGGTGTGCCGTCCTCGAACTCCGATATGTCGCGCCCTGTCCGTAGGATTACACGCGTGCAAGTTACCTCGTCACGTTCCGAAGTCGCGCCACCCCCCCTTCATACCGACGAGGCCCCGCATGCCGACGTGCACGGCGCCACGGCGGCCGCCCTTGCCGATCTCCTCTCTGATCCGGGACTCGAATCCCGAATCGTGCATGTCGAGGCGATCCCGGCCCGGCCCGCCCGCCACGCCGATCCCTCACATCCCCTACAGCCCGACGTGGCTGCCGCCCTCGCCGCCACGGGGATCTGCCGCCTCTACTCCCACCAGGCAGCCGCCCTCGACCTCGTTCGCGCGGGACGGTCGGTCGCGCTCGCTTCGGGAACGGCCTCCGGCAAGAGCCTCGCGTACGTCGTGCCCGCTCTCGAAGCAGTCCGCACCGGTGGGACCGGACTCCTCCTCTTCCCGACCAAGGCCCTCGCTCGCGATCAGTTGCGCCGCCTCACCGCCCTCGGCATCGACGGCGTCGAAGCCTGCGTCGTGGACGGCGACACGCCGACCGAGATGCGGGCCTGGGCGCGACGCCGCGCGAACGTGATCCTGACGAATCCGGACATGCTCCACCAGGTTCTCCTGCCGGATCACGCCCGCTGGTCCCTCTTCTTCAAACACCTGCGCGTCATCGCCGTCGACGAAGCACACACGCTGCGGGGCATCTTCGGTTCCCACGTCTCGCACGTGATGCGGCGGCTGCGTCGCGTCGCCGCGCACCACGGCTCGGATCCCACGTTCGTCTGCACGTCTGCGACACTCGGCGATGCCGCCGAGGTCGCCCACCTCTGCGACCTGCTCACAGGTGCTCGTCCCGAACCGATCCTCACGGACGGCTCACCCCGACCCCCCTCCACCGTCCTGTGCTGGAATCCCCCGTTCATCGACGTCGACAAGGGTGTACGCCAGTCGGCCGTCGGTGAGTCCGGCCGCCTCCTCGCCCGCCTCGTTGCACACGGCCTCCAGACCCTCGCGTTCACCTCGTCCCGCAAGGCCGCGGAGATCCTCGCCACGATCGCGCGGGAGACGCTCGGTGACCGGCATCCCCGTATCGTCGCATACCGGGGCGGCTACCTCGCCGAGGAACGCCGCGACATCGAGGCGGGACTCATGGACGGGGCGGTGAGAGGGGTGGCTGCCACGAACGCTCTCGAGCTGGGCATGGACGTGGGCACGCTCGACGCCGCGATCCTGTGCGGATTCCCGGGCACGGTGGCCTCCTTCCGACAGCAGATGGGACGCGTGGGGCGAGGCACGAGGCCGGGTCTGGGCGTACTCGTGGCCGGCCCCGATCAGCTCGACCAGTGGTATGTCTCACATCCACACGAGCTCTTCACGCGGTCCTGTGAGACCGCTGTGATCAACCCCGGCAACCCGCGGGTCGCCGAACCGCATCTCGCCTGCGCCGCGTTCGAGATCCCGCTCCGCTACGAGGAACCCCTCCTCACAGAGGACATGGACGTGGCCGCGGCGCCCCTTGTCGCCGCCGGCTTCCTCCGCATGCGTCGCAACCGCCTGCACTGGGGGTGGGCGGGACGCACGTCCCCCGCCCGATCCGTTGGGATCAGGTCATCCGAAACGCACACTGTGAAGATCGTCGATGCCGAGAGCGGGAGGAGCATCGGAACCGTGGACGGGGCACGGGCCGCTCTCACCGTCCATCCCGGAGCCATCTACGTCCACCAGGGTGAGCGCTGGCGCGTGGAGGACCTCGATCTCGACGCCTGCGTGGCAGCGGTGGTCCACACGACCGACGGACTCACGACGCAACCGCGCACCACGACCGAGATGGAGATCCTGCGCATCGACACGTCGATGCGCCTCGGACGAGGCGCCGTGCGGCTCGCCCTCGGCGACGTCGAGACGACACGATGGGTCCTCGGGTATCGCACGGTGCGAACGCCCGGTCTCGGTGACACCTCCCCGCCATTGCCGGCACCGTCCGACATCGAGGTCCCATTCGTACCGCTCGATCTCCCGCCCCGCACCATGCGCACGCGCGCCCTGTGGTTCTCGGTACCGGACATCACGCTCGAGGCCGCAGGCCTGCCCGAGGATCGGGTGTCGGGCACGGTGCATGCGTGCGAGCACACCGGGATCGGCATCATGCCTCGCTTCGCGATCTGCGACAGGTGGGACCTCGGCGGTGTCTCGACGGCCTGCCACCCCGACACGGGTCAGGCCACGTGGTTCGTGTACGACGGCTACGCGGGGGGAGCCGGCCTCGCCGACGCCGGGTATGCGTGCGGTCCCGACGGCGTGAGAGCGGCTCGCGACGTCATCGCGTCCTGCCCGTGCGTCGCCGGGTGCCCGTCGTGCATCCAATCCCCGAAGTGCGGCAACTGGAACGAGCCCCTCGACAAGGCGGGAGCCATCGCCCTCCTCGACGCGATCCTCGCGTCGCCCTGGGACGCGTCCGCCTGATCGGCACATACGTCGAGAACGGCCGGACGCGACTTCGTTATGCTCGCCCCACGATGAAGGTCACCTTCGTTTATCCCGACTTCTTCCAGTATGCAGACGGCTCGTACTTCCCCGAAGCACGGCTCCATCTCGGCCTCTGCATGCTGTCCCGCCAGCTCAAGGATGCCGGCCACGGCGTCGACCTCATCCACCTCGTGCGACCGTGGGAGCGGGAGGAGCTCGTGTCAGAGGTGAAGGTGCGGTCCCCTGACGTCCTCGCCTTCTCCGCCACGACGATGATGTATCCCAAGGTCAGGGTCTACTCGCAGTGGGTGAAGGAGGCCATGCCCGACCTCCCCACGGTGTGCGGAGGGACACATGCCCAGCTCGACCCCGAAGACATCGTCCCCGGCACGCCGGCGATCGACCTCGCCGTACGAGGCGAAGGTGACTTCGCCCTGCCCGAGCTCGTGGATGCCCTCGAGGCAGGGCAGGACCCTCTCACCATCGACAACGTGTGGGGGCGTCGTGGCGAGGACGTGGTGCGCAACCCCGTGCGCCCGCTGATCACGGATCTCGACAGCCTGCCCTTCGCCGACCGCGACCTCTTCGACGACGCCCTCCTGTGCGAGGACCAGCGGGAACGGGGCACCGTCATGGCGTGCCGGGGCTGCCCCTACAACTGCACGTACTGCTCGAACCACATCCAGCGTCTCCAGTACCCGAACCGCAAGGTGTACGTTCGCTTCAGGTCGGTCGACCACGTGATCGCCGAGCTGCACTGGCTGAGGCAGCGCTCACCCGGCCTCCGGTTCATCCGCTTCGACGACGACATCCTCACATGGGACACGGACTGGTTCACGGAGTTCTGCACCCGCTACAAGACGGAGATCGGCCTCCCGTTCGTCTGCAACGCGTTCGTGAACCTCCTCGACGACGAGACGATCGCCATGTTCGCGGATGCGGGTTGCGAGGTCATGGCGATGGGAATCGAGTCCGGCAACCCGTGGTTGCGCGGTCGCATCCTCCACAGGCACATGACGAACGACGACATCATCCGCGTCTACCAGGCGTGCCGCGCGCACGGGATCAAGACGGTGTCGACGAACATGGTCGCGATGCCGCACGAGACCCTCGACATGGTCCTCGACACGATCAAGGTGAACGCACGGGCCGAGCCCGACACCATGCAGGTGTCGGTCTTCTATCCGTTTCCGAACACGCACATGTACGACATCTGTGCCGAAGAGGGGTACCTCACGGACGGACATCGCGATTCGTTCTTCTGCGACTCCGTCCTCACGCTGCCCGGGTACGACGAGCCCGAGATGGTGCGTGCCCGCGAGAACATGCACCTCCTGACCCAGATCTACAGCCACTTCAACAGGCTGCCGGACCCGCTGCGCAACATGGCCGCACGTGCCGTCGACGCCCTGTTCCTGTCGGAGCGGATTCCACGCGGGCTGCGCCTTCGCGTCCTCGACGGCCTCCTCGACCGCGAGCGGGCAAAGGGACCTCTCGAGTTCGTGAAGTACTGAAGCGGGAGATGCTGCGTTGCGAGTCGCGTACCTCGGCCTCGGTGTGATGGGCCGCCCCATGGCGGCGAACATCGCAGCCGCGGGCCATGACCTCACCGTCTGGAACCGGACAGCAGCAGTGACGGAGGACTTCGTCGCATCCTCCGCTCCCGGCGTCGCGATGGCACCTACACCGGCTGCGGCCACGGCCGGGGCCGACGTGGTGTGCGTGTGTCTCCCGACCGGCGAGATCGTCTCCGACGTCCTCTTCGGGCGAGCCGGCGCCGTGGCGGCGTTCGGGGCGGGCGGGGTCGTCGTCGACCATTCGACGATCGCGCCGGAGGACGCGAGGGACCTCGCCGACCGCTGCCGCGAGTCAGGGGTCTCCTACCTCGACGCACCCGTCTCGGGTGGTCCGCCGGGTGCCGCCGCGGGTCGCCTCTCCGTCATGGTGGGCGGGGATGCCGATGCGCTCGAGACAGCGAGCCCCGTGATCGAGTCGTATGCGGCCCGTATCGTCCGCGTCGGACCGAACGGCCAGGGCCAAGTCGTGAAGCTCGCCAACAACCTGTGCTGCATGCAGGCCACGGTCGGTGTGCTCGAGGCATTCCTTCTCGCGACACGCAACGGAGTCGACCCCGAGACCGTCCTCGAGGTGCTCTCGGCCTCCACGGCAGACTCCGTCATGCTGCGCACACGTGCCCCCTTCCCCGGTCTCGCCCCAGACTGGCCGGCCTCGCACGGCTTCGTGCCCGGCTTCTCCGCCGACCTCATGGCCAAGGACCTCGACCTCGCCCTCGCCCTCGCCGCCGGGCAGGACCTCCCTCTCGACGGCACCATGCTGTCCCGCCGCCTTCTCGCCGACCTACAGGACGCCGGCCTCGGGGATCTCGACTTCTCGGCGGTCTGGAAGCTCTATCCCGACTGAGGGACGTCGAGGTCGACACCGGCGCGTGCCCGCGCCGTCATGTCACGCGTGCCGAGGAGGATGGTAGGGACGCGGACCACGACGCCGACCTCGGCACTCAAGGCATCCACCTCGACGTCGAGACGGGTCACGGCCGTCGCGCCGTTGGCCGTGGCGAGACGACGCGCGGTCGAGTCCGGGTCGTCCCCGCCGACCAAGGCGACGACCGCGGCGAGGGCGGCGGCGTCGGCTGCGGTCTGTGCGCGGGCCCGCCCCGACGCGATCCGGGACACGTCGGCCACGGCCGCCGCGACGAGAGCCACGAAGACGACCACGACGGCGAGCACGGGAACGAGCTGGCCGCGCTCTCGGGCCTCGACCCGGGACGTCACGGCACCTCCACGGTCATGTTCGCCCGCGCGGTCATCGTGACCTCACGCGGAAACACGGCGGAGACGAGGGGCACGGTCGGCCGCACCGTCTCGACGACCGTCACCGAGATCTGCTCCCCGAAGCGCCGCGGGCCGTCCACATCGACGGTGAGGCGCGCCGCCCCCGGCATCGCATCCTCCGCCGCCGTCCGGATCTCAGTGGTGTCGGAGGTGATCGCCGCCACCCGGGCCGCCTCGCGGGCTGCCGCCGCCACGGCTATGCGGCGTGTACCGAGGAGGCCGACCTGCACGACGGCGAGGAGGAGAAGGGCGACGAAGGGCATCACGATCGCGAGCTCGAGTGTCGCCTGACCGCGCTCGGCGTGCGACGAGCCGGACCTCGTCACGGTCCGGCTCGCCACACGCTCCGCGTCAGGGCATGCGCAGCTTGATCTTGGCCTGTGCATCGCCACTGAGCTTGTCCACGATCGAAGAGAAGAGCGACTGGATCTTCTCGGGTCCGACCGCATACAGAGCGAGGCCGATGACAGCGACGACCACGAGGACGAAGGCGTACTCGGTGGTCGACTGTCCGGCATCACCCGCCGGCCAGATACGAGGGGCTGGGTCCGTCGCGTCGAGGCGTAGGAGGCCGTCTCCCGCCACAGGGTGTTGGCTGTCCCGCCCGAACGGGACGTGTCTCACCACCGATCCGAGCTTCTCGGCCAGCGCGGTTGCAGTCATGTGTCGTCCTTTCGACTCGTGCACGTGCGGGGGAAGCAGGTTCGGAGGGAAGTTCGTTCACACCCCGAGGCCACCCACGGCGTGGGCCAGCATCGGGACGACGGTGAGGAGGCCGAAGGCGGGGAGCACACAGAAGACGAGCGGCACGAGGATGCGCACCGAGAGGACACGTGCCTCGCCCTGCGCCCGGAATCGTCGCCGCAGACGCTGATCTGCGGCGAGCGCCTCGAGCGTGCCACTCGCTTCACTCCCGAGACGGTTCACGTCGCTCAGGGTCGCAACCACTTCGTCGAGATCGTCCGATCCCACCTCGCGGGTGAGGAACGCGAGCGCATCCTCGAGGCGGGCACCCCAGTCGAGCTGCCCCGCCGCAGTCGCGAGACGACCGTCGAGAAGCCCCGGCCTGTGGACAGCAGCCAAGAGGAAGGCCTGACGCAGGCTCGCCCCACCCGTGAGACCGAGTGCGACGAGGTCGCAGAACTCGGGTAGATCCGCCTCGATGCACCGGCGCCGCCTGGCTGCCTCACGGCGCAGACGCGCCTCGACGAGCAACCAGCCGGCGAGGCACCCTCCCAGCGCGCCGATTCGGGTGAGTCCGGATGTCACGGACCACATCGCTGCCGTGGCCGTGGCTGCAGCGGCCACGCGGATCCCGGCCCAGGTGTCGAGCGCGTGGTCCGTCGCGGGTCGCCCCGCTGCGGCGAGGAGCGCCCGCGTGCGGGCCTCTTGGCGAAGGCTGGGGGGTAGGCGTGCGCCGAGTCGGGCGAAGCCGCGTTCCAGACGCGAGGGGCGCAGAGACCTGCGGGGCATGTCCGTACCATCGCCACCCCGTGTCATGCGCAGGATGAGGAAGAGGCCGGCGAGGGCGAGGCCCCAACCGACTGCCTCGACCGCGAAGGCCGCTGCGCCCGGCAACGCCGACTGCGAATCGACCGGCGTCGCGAAGGACGTGACGACGGGGAGGCCGGCGACGAGAACTCCGGAGAGGCGGGCCTGGGCCGTTGCCGCGTCGACTTCTGCCTGCGTCGAACGTCGGTCTCGGATCACCGTGGCGAGGCCGCGCAGGGTCTTGTCGAGACGGCCACCCGTCTCCTCGTGGATCGCGAGGGCCGAGGCGACGAGGCGGAAGAGGGTCGAGCTCGACTGCTCCGCCACGCCCGCGAGGGCGGGGCCCGGTCTCTCGCCGAGCTCGACGAGTCCTGCCGCATGTCGCAGCTCGGTCGCGAGAGGTTCATCGACACGGCCCGCGGCTGCGTCGAGGCCCTGGCGGAGCGAGCCACCTGCGTCTGCGGCACGTGCGACGTGCTCGACGGCCCCGGCGAGCTGGCTTTCGAGGCGCTGGTTGTGACGCCTCGCACTCGACGCCGACCACGCCCCAGGTCCGGCAACGACGAGCACGAAGCTCACGGCGGCGAGTCCGCCGCCGAGGGCGAGGCCGACAGCAGCCATGAGGGGCAGGGCGATGCCGAGACGGAGTATGAGCCCGGCATGGGTGAGCCACTGCAGGCTCCCCCGCAGAACAGCGGTGATCCGACCGGTGAGCTGTCCCCCACCTGCAGGCGGGCTGAGGGTGAGCTCACGGAATGCGCTCACGTTCCCACCCCGCCCGGCACCCCCGCTGACTCGACTTCTTCGAGCTCGAGTCGGTCAGCGACGGACCTGACCCGGCAGACCGAGCCGATCACCCGGCCGCCGTGGGGCAGGCGCTCGAGGTGCACGATGAGGTCGAGGGCGGCGGCCATCTGGCGGCGCAGGGCCTCGAGCGGCCAGTTCGGCTCGGAGGTGAGGACCATCGTCTCGAGACGGCTGATCGCGTCGTGGGGGGAGTTGGCGTGGAGCGTGCCGAGCGATCCCTCGTGGCCGGTGTTCATTGCCGCGAGCATGTCGACCGCCTCGCCTCCCCTCACTTCGCCCACGATGATGCGGTCGGGGCGCATGCGCAGCGCTGTTCGCACGAGGTCGCGGACTGTCACGGCACCCCTCCCCTCGCTGTTCGCAGGGCGCGCCTCGAGTGCCACGACGTGTGGCTGCTCGAGCTCGAGCTCGGCGGCATCCTCGATCGTGATGATCCGCTCACCCGGGGGTATCGCCGCCGAGAGCACGTTCAGGAAGGTCGTCTTGCCAGATGACGTGCCACCGGTGACGAGTGTCGTGCGACGCCTCCGCACACAGTCCATCAGCTCGTCGAGTGTGGCAGCGGTGGCGAATCCCGAGGCCGCGAGCTGCGCCGGATCGGTCGTGCGCAATACGAAGCGACGGATGTTGCACACCGGACCGCACAGGGTGAGGGGAGGGATGACTGCGTGGAATCGTGACCCGTCGGCCAGCCTTGCATCGACCGTCGGATTCGACCTGTCGATGCGAAGCCCGAGCGGGCCCACGACACGCTCGATCATCGTCATCACGGCATCGGCATCAGCGAACGACACATCGGTCGCTTCGAGCCGGCCGTGACGCTCGACATAGACGGTGTCGGGTCCGTTGACCATGATCTCGGCGATGTCAGGGTCGGCGAGCAGGGGCTCGAGGGGTCCGAGCCCCGACAGGGATGCCGCCACGCGTGCGACTGCGTCTGCGAGAACGGGGGGAGGAAGGGCGGCCTCCTCTGCACAGATGCGGTGCACACGACGGTGCAGTGGCTCCCCGCCGTGGTCCCCGTCGAGGAGGCGCCGTCGTACGATCGGTTCGAGGCGAGCGGCGGCTGACACGGACGCGGCACTCACCCCCGCACCTCGAAGCCGAGGAGGTCTGCCAACGACGCGGCCAGGGCCCTGACCTCACGTGCCCACCTCGAGCGGCGGTAGGGAAACACGAGCCTGCCGCGATCGGTCCAGTCCGCCACACACGGCTCGTGCACGAGGACCGCCTCGGTGTCGAGGCCGAGAACCTCGTCGACGTCGTCGGGACGCACCTTCGACCCGGGGCGCTCCACAGCGACCGCGTGCACGGGAAGGGCCGCGGGCAGTTCCCCGAGCGCGCGGCGCGTCCGCTCGAGGCCGGCAAGGTCGCATGGCACGAGGAGAAAGAGGAGATCGCTGTCGGCGAGATCGTCGGCACGAGGCACGTGGCCCGATGGAAGATCGAGAACGGCGAAATCGAAGCCGGCGCGGACACCGGCCGCGATCACGGCACGGTCGTCGGCGCCGGCTGCCATGAAGCCGCGCAGCCCGCTCGCGTGCGTGCGGGCAAGCCGACAGTCCCGCGAGAGAACCTCGTCGGGAGCACCGAACCAGCTCGCCCCGTCCTGCCACACGTGGTCCAGGTCTGCGTAAGCCGACCTGAGACCGTGATGGTTGACAGCACCGGCCAGGTTCACGGCGAAGACGGTGGCGCCACACCCACCCTTGGCCGACCACACAGCGGCCACGGTCCCTCCGCGCACCTCCTCGTCACCGGCGGCGAGCGCGTCCCGGACCGCGGATTCGAGATCGCCTGCCACGACTGCGCCCGTCACACGGATCGTGGGCATCGGTGCGTCCACCTCTCGATCGACGAGCGCCACGTCCGCCGCCGGCCAGCAGGCGGGATGGGGGCGGTCACTCTCGATGCGCATACCCCGGCAGCGCGAGATCACGGCCGCTGCCTCTCGGGCGAGACGGTCGTCCCGGACCGAGATCGCGACCGCGATCTCACGCTCGTGTGTTCCTGCTGTAGGCGAGAGCAGTTGCATCGACAACTGTCTAACCCAGTTTGCATTGCATTGCAATGTTTTGCGTCTCAATACGTCCTATTGCGTATCGAAATCGCGGACCGCAGGTGGCGCAGATCAGGTGATCCGGCCCAGACCCTCCGTCGTCGGCTCCGAGGAGTCGGCGGGTGTCGCCCCGATCTCGTCTCCACCGGGTGCCGGTCCTCGCACGTCCTCTTCGGTGTCGAAGGTGCCGTCACCGTCGGAGTCGTATGCCTCCACGTCGACTTGGCCGTCGCCGTCGAGGTCGGCTGCGATGACATCGGTCATGCCGTCGGCGTCAGTGTCGGCCTCGATCGTGTCGGCGACGCCGTCGCCGTCGCGGTCCGTGACGACCGTGTCGAAGGCGCCGTCTGCATCCGCATCGAGGATGACGGCCTCGACGTTGCCGGCAGCGTCGTGCACGACGGCCTCGTCGACGACCCCGTCGGCGTCGTAGTCGGTGAAGACCGTCTCCATCTCGCCGTCGTAGTCGGTGTCGGAGACGGTCGTCTCGAGGTAGCCGTCGGCATCCGTGTCGAGGGAGGCCTCGTCGACGGCACCGTCGCCGTCGGTGTCGAACTCGTGCACGTCCGTGTAGCCGTCCCCGTCGGAGTCGGTGTACACGGCATCGACGATCCCGTCACCGTCGACGTCGTCGAAGATGGTCTCGGCGTAGCCGTCCCCGTCCGTGTCGAGTGGCTCACCGATCGGCGGCTGGTCGGATTCGAGGCCGGACGGTGGCCCCTGATCGACGGGAGCGTCCACGTCCTCCGGTGGCGCCACCGACGACTCGTCGTACGGCGCCTCGGCGTCGATCTCGCCGTCGTAGTCGGTGTCGAAGAGCACGACCTCGGGTGCGCCGTCCTCGTCGGCATCCACGTAGATCTCGTCGACCACTCCGTCGACGTTCGTGTCGAACCCGACAGCGTCCGCCACGCCGTCGCCGTCCGTGTCCATGACGGCTACGTCCACGAGGCCGTCCCCGTCCTCGTCGATCAGGACGCCGTCGGCCTGCCCGTCGCCATCGATGTCGATCCATTCCTCTGACATGTCCCTCTCCTCCTGTTGTCGCCGTCTTGGCGGCGTACTACCCGTTCATCGTCTCTTTCACGGAGTTTCGACGCGGTGCACATCGGTCGGGTTCCCAGGATGCGCCAAATCCTTCGGTGGTGGCGGCGGGGCGGGAAGGCTCGTTGCCGCGAGCTCCCATGCCGGTCGTCCGGCGGCCTTGCGGAAGTCGTGCCCGCACTTGGCGCAGGCACGGAGGGCGGGATCGTCCGCCCGAGTCCCGCAGTCGGGGCAGAAGGTCACAACCCGGGTATCGCTGTCCATGCCCTGGCAGCGCGGGCACACGAACTCGGGATCGAGGTCCTTGACACGCACGAGGGTGCCGAGGAGCACGAAGGGCTGGAGTCCACCGCGTCCTATCGTCGCGCCGAGGCTCCCGCCGAGGGCACGCACGCGGTTGTTGCGCATCATGACCTTGCGGTAGTCGGGATTGTGGATCTTCTCGAGACCGCAGTCACGGCACCTGTGAAGCGTGCGCACCGGAAGGCCTCTCCTCAGCTCGGCCTGCTGCCAGAGGAAGTCGACGATGGGTCGGTCCTCCTCGGCCACGACCACGCGCACGCAGCCGCTCCCGCCAGCCTGCATCGACTCGATCTGGGCGGCGAGACGTTCGACGTCGCCTTGCAGGTTCGCCGGCATCGCCCCCGGTGTGGACGCGATGAGGACGGCAACGCCGAGCATCGCCTTCGCCGTCTCGACCTCCACGGCGAGCTGGGATTCACCCGCGTGGAACACCACATGCTTGGCCCCCCGCAGCCGGTCCGACGGCTTGGGGCGGAATCCGCCTTCGAACCAGCGCCCCGCCCGATCCACGATCCTGGTGCCGATCGTGCCCGTGCGGGAGATCGCCCGATCCATGACCGTTCCCGGCGCCGCCGGGTCGACAGCGAACCACCACGCGGGTGGGGCGAAACGTTGGGCCGCACCAGGGTCGAGGCGGCCCAGGGCCGCGTCGAGACGCATCTGGATCTCCCACATCCCCTGCCGGTAGGCCTCGACGACGCTACCCGGGCGACCGAGCGCGGCCGGCCACCGATCCTGGATCCGGATCGAGAGGGAGGCGGAACCCTGGCCGGACGCGACGTAGACGACGGCTCCGATCGGGAGGACGTCAGGCCGGGTCGCCATCGAGGCGACGGCCGAGCCGCGCCGCATCTCGAACGAGGCCACCGCCTCCGCCGTCATCTCGAAGCCGAGCTCGCGCAACGTGGAGACGACGGCTCCACGTGACGCCGCTGCCGGGACGCCGAGCGACCGTTCCAGGTCGACGAGCACGAGTGTCATCGTTCCATCCTCCCTCTGGCCTCCTCTCCACGCCGGTCGCCTCAGTAGCCGGAATCCGACGACGAGTCATAGGAAGCCGACGAGTCATACGACGCCGAGTCATACGACGCCGACGAGTCATACGACGACGAGTCGTAGGAAGCAGACGAGTCATACGACGCCGAGTCGTACGACGCCGACGAGTCATACGACGCCGAGTCGTAGGAAGCCGAGGCGAGGTCGTCCGCCGCCCACTCCGTGTAGGTCTCGGCGTTCGACGCAGCCCAGCTCGCGTCTGCATACTCGTCACCGGCCGTCGAGAGGTCAGCCGCCGCGTTCGCGAGGGCCTGCTCACCGGCCTGCGTGGCACCCGCCTCGAAGCAGTCCTCTGCCCATGCGAGCTCGCCCTCGGCCCACTGCTCGTATCCCTCACCCGTCGCGGCGTGCCAGTCGGACCAGTCCGCCTGGTTGGCCGCGCTGTCGAGGTTCGCCTCGGCCGACGCGAGGTCTGCGCTGTCTACGCTGTCTGCGCCGTCTGCACTGTCCGTGTACTCGGTCCACTCGGTCATCTTCGTCCTCCACGTTGTCGGTTGTCGCACGTATGACGCGGCCCGAAGTGCCTCGGTTCCCCACATTCTCGCACCACTGCAGATCGGCAGCCACTGAGAGTGCGACCGGGCCACGCAGGACACAAGACATGCGCACGCCGGTGGAAGGCCACTGCGGGAAATCAGGGCGTGCCGAGGCGCACGCCGCAATCGGTGTCGAGGCCGAGAACGCTGCCGTCGGCATAGACGAGTACGAGGATGCGCTCGCCGCCGTACGAGGCGTTGCCCACGGCGTCGAGATCAGCCGTGGCCACCTCTTCTTCGGCGAGCTCGGTCGCGCACCGGGCCGCAGGGCCGGCGAGAGGGCGGCGCGGCGTGTCCGCCGTCGGCTCCGCCAGCGCGGCGAGGGCTGCTGCATCGACCACGCTACCGAGGTCGCCGAGGTCGTAGACCTCGACACTGCCCGAGCCGCCCGTCGCGAGGGGAGGCCCGTCGGAACCACCGGGGCCGGCATCACCCATGCGCGTGACGACCAGCGCCAGCGCGGCGAGGACCGCCGCAGCCGCGAACACCCCGACGAGGGCACGACGACGTCTTCCCGACATCTCCACGACGGGCCACACGTCGTGCGACGGGCCAGCCTGCTCGTTGTCTTCGGCAAGCGTTGCCCTCGTCGCAGCAGCCACGGCAGCCGAGATGTGGCGACGGCGAGTCACCTCGTCCACGGGTGCGGGGCCGACCGCGCGGAGTGCCTCGCGAAGCTCGGCTAGCTCGGCTCTGCTCACTGCCGAGTCGGGATCGCCCTCGAGCTCCTCGATCGTCTCGTCACCTTCCGGGTCGGTCATCTCTCGTTCCTCGTCGCTCACGCCATTGCCCGCTACCCCGTTCGACGCGCATCACACCTCGCCGGTTCCCAGAAGCCTCACCAATTCCTTGCGGCCGCGGGCGATGCGTGACTTCACGGTACCGAGCTCGAGGCCCAGCGCGACTGCGATCTCCGGGTAGTCGAGGTCACAGAGGTCACGCAGGACTACGGCATCCCTGAAGTCGGGGGTCATCTGCAGGAGGGCGGCGTCGACGTCGAGACGGGCAGAGACGCGCTCCGCCGTGTCGGGTGTCGACGCGAGGCCGGGTTCGGGGAGGGCCTCGACCAGTTGCTCACGGTCGCGCCGCTTGCGCATCATGCCGAGGGCGGCGTTCGTCGCGACCGTGTAGAGCCATGTCGTGAACTTCGCCCGACCGTCGAACGCGCCGAGTTTCGTGGCAACTGCGATCAACGCCTCCTGGCACGCGTCGTCGGCATCCCGCGGGTCACGCAGCACACGGCGACACCGCGCATGCACAGCGTCGTAGTGGCGGTCGAGGAGAACCTCGAGGGCAGTCCTGTCACCGGCCTGGGCGGCCCTGACCAGTTCGTCGTCGTCCGCCTCGGCGAAGCGGATCCGATCTCGCACAGGTGCCATGCCGACAGGTTAACGGGGCACCTGCGCAAGGCAGGTCGAAGTCCCCGCGATGTATCCTGCTCGCGTCGGTGGCAAACGAACTCATCTCGCACATCTCCTATCTCGCGGAATCGGCGCTTGCCGGGCTACCCGACGGCCTACCGCGACGCGGAATCGGAACCGTCCTCGAGAAGCTGAAGGACCCTCTTCGCATCGCTGTCGCGGGCCGCGTCAATGCCGGCAAGTCCACGCTCGTGAACGCCCTGCTCGGCCAGAAGGTCGCCCCTGTGGGCACGGGCGAGACCACGAAGGTCGTCGTCTACTACCGCTACGGGACGCGTGATTCGATCACCGTGGTCGGCAAGGACGGCACATCCTGGACATGCCCTTTTGCATCCGGGCACTGCCTCCCCGACGATCTCGGCAGGCCCGCGACCGAGATTGCCCGCGCTGACGTGACACTCTCCAACGCCGTGCTGCGGGACTTCACCCTCATCGACACACCCGGCCTCGCCGCAGGCACACGTGTTCACAGCGCGGAGACCGAGCGGTTCCTCTCCGTCGACACCTCCGGCCTCGGCCCCGAAGACTGCGCCGCCGTCGCCGAGGCGGCGGCCCTCCTGTTCCTGATGCCACATGCCACGGGCACGGACAGGGTGGTCCTGGAGTCCTTTCGCGCCCTGTACGAATCGACTGCCGCGTCGGCCGTGAACGTCATCGGCATCCTCACCCACGTCGACCGACTCGCCGCCGCGGACGAGGACCCCTGGCCGCACGCCAAAGACGCCGCAACCGAGTTGGGACGGACCATGCGCACACTCGTGGCCGACGTCGTCCCCCTGAACACCCTGCTCGCGGAGACGGCACAGACGGACGACTTCACCGAGCTCGACGCCTTGGCCCTGCGCACGCTCGCCGCCACGGAGCCGGCGTCGCGCGGGCGGCTCCTGCTCTCGGTGGACGACCTGCTCGAGACCGAGACGGCAGGCGTGCCGCACGATGTACGCACCCGGCTCCTCGACCTACTCGACCTCTACGGCATCTCCCAGGCCCTGGCCGCTGTCGACGAGGGGGCGCACGGCGCCGGCTCCATCCTCGACCGGCTCCGCGCGGTGTCGGGCTGGGGTTCCTTGCACCGCACGCTCCTCGATTCGTTCGTGCGGCGCGCCGCCGTATTGAAGGCACACGCCGCCCTCTGCGACCTACGGTCCGTGGCCTGGCGCTTCGCGGACGACGCCGCGGCCCGCGACTGGCTCCGGTGGATCAGGGACGAGATCGAACGTCTCGAGCTCGACCCGTCCCTCCTCGATCTGCGCCTTCTCGACATCGGCCGCCGCGCCTCGGCCGGCGACCTCGATCTGCCCCCTGACCTCATGGACGACCTCTTCAGACTCGTGGGCGGCACCGCTGCGTCCGCCCGTCTCGGCCTCCCCCCCGATGCCACACCTGAGGTTGTTCAGGCCGAGGCGGTGACGGCCGCTGCCCGCTGGCGCGAGTTCGCCAACGATCCGCTCCGCTCTCCGCCCGAGCGCCGCATAGCGGACGAGGTGCGGGCCGCTTACGAGGCGATCCATGCCGACATCTCGGGCCACGGGCGGGGAGACCGCGTGTGACCGGGGGCGTGAAGAGCCTCGTGAAACCGACTCTCGACCTCGGGAACGCCGTGTACGACCTCGCCTTGCGTTCGGGCCAGAACGATCTGGCCGCCGAGCTGGGTCGTCAGGCCCTGCTCTGGAAGTCGCCGGACCTGTCGGTCGTCGTCACGGGCAAGGCGGGAACAGGCAAGTCGTCACTGCTCGACTGCCTCCTCACCGAGCCGGTCTTCGCCGATGGTGGGTACACCCCCACCCGCACGCATGTGGTCGTACGCTTCGCCGAGGAGCGCGAGATGCTCCTGCACCGCGCCGATACCGACGAGCCCGAGCGCGTCCCCCCGGTCCCCGGAATCCAGGTGCCGGAAGGGCACCTCGCGTCCGTCGAGATAGGGGTCCCCGACCCCCTTCTCGAGGCGGGAGTGCGTCTCATCGACACGCCGGGCATCGACGCGTACGAACCCGCCCGGCAACAGATCACCCGCGCTGCCGTGGCTGTCGCCGACGTCCTCGTCTTCGTGACGGACGCGTCGACGCCCCTGTCGTCACCGGAGCTCGAGTTCCTCACGACCGCCCTGCGCACGGTCTCGGGCATCGTCGTCGCTCTCACCCGCACCGACACAGCGCGTGATTGGCGCGGCACGCTCCACGCGGACCACGTTCTCGTCGCCGACGTGATCGGTGAGGACGGGGCGATAGACATCGTGCCGGTGAGTTCCCGCCTCCACACGCGGGCTCGCGCCATCGCCGCCGCCGGCGACACCCCGGAGGCCGTGGCGCTCTTGGAGAGGGCGGGCACGTCTGCCCTGCGTCGCATGATCGAGACACAGATCGACATGCGCGAAGCACTGCGGCTCGGACACATCCTGCGTCTCAGTCGCTCGGTCCTCACTCACCTCGAGGAGGCCGAGCGGGGCCGCCTCGAAGACGACAGTGAGCTCGAGGCGCTCGCGGAGCGGCTCGCCGCCCAGTCCGCACTCGCTGACGAGTTCTCCTCCGTCGCCGCCGTCTGGCGCCAGGAGCTCGCGCACCAGTTCCAAGACCTCGCTTACGAGGCAGGCGAAGAGCTCACCCGCCAGACTGCCGGCCTCCAGGTCCGCTACGACACTCTGATCCGCGACTCGGGTGACTCCGTGGGCAAGCTCGTCGAGGCGATCCCGGCCGACATCGACGCCTGCCTTCGCGTGACATGGATCGGCATCGTCACCCTCGTCGCGCACCGCCTCGAGGAGATCTGCCTCTCCATGGCCGATCGTTTCGACGTCCCCGGCTTCGAGATCGTCTTCGACGACCTCTCGACGCACGAACGCGTGACCTCGATCACGTCGCAGCGAGCCGCTCCGGAACACCACACTTCGGCGACCTGGGAATACCTGCGGGCGGGTTGGCCCGCCCTCGGCATGGGCAGCATGAGCTTCCGCCTCGCCTCCATGATCGGCCTCACGGGTGCAGCCGCCTTCGTCGCGACACCGCTCATCACGGGCGCAGCCCTCGTCGCAGGCGGGATGCTCGCCGCCAACACCCTCCGCACGTCCCGCGCGACGCGCGATCGACAGGAGGTGACACGCTACGTCTCCACGGTTCTCGCCCAGGCGAAGGCCGACATGTCCACGGCGACGAACCGTCAGCTCGCGACCGTGCGTCAGCACATGCAACAGCGGATCGACACCGTGCTGCGCGACCGCAAGAGGGACCTCGCGACACAGATGCAGAACCTCCGTGACATGCGCAGCCTCGCCTCGTCTTCGAGGAACACGGAACGGGCCAACGCCAAGAAACGTCTCACCCGCATCGACCGACTCGCACGACGGAGTGCGGAGCTCGAGAATGCCCTCGAGGCAGCCGTCACACGGACTGCCACGGCCGAGGCGTCGGACTCCTCCGCCGCCGATGCGGTACACGAGCAGGACAGGAGGGCTGCGACTTGACGTCCTGGATCCTCGCCATCGACTTCGGTACCACGAACTCGGCCGCAGCCCTCGCCTTCGGTGGCCGCGTCGAGCCGCTCGAGATAGAAGGCGCACGCCGCATCCGGTCCCTCGTCGTCCTGTCGCCGGACGGCGAGTTCCTCGTCGGCAGGGCAGCAGCAGAACGGGCCTCGGTCGATCCCGGCCGGACCGAGCGCACTCCGAAACGCAGGCTGGGCGGTCCACCCCTCCTTCTCGGTGGGGGGAGCGTCGACGTGGCCGAGGCAGCCGCCGCCGTCCTGCACTTCCTGTACGACGAGGCGGTACGCCAGCGTGGCGGTATCCCGCCTGCGGCCACGTGGCTGACGCATCCGGCGGGCTGGGCGGAGTCCCGCATCGCCGCTCTCGTGGACTCGGCCCGCCGCGCCGGCCTTCCCGGCGTGCGGCTTCTCCCCGAGCCGGTGGCGGCCGCAGTCCACTACGCGGGGGACACCGTGCCGACGGGGCGACATGTCGCCGTGTACGACCTCGGTGGCGGCACGTTCGACAGCGCCGTGTTGCGGCGCACCTCGGCCGGCTTCGAGGTCGCCGGACCGCCGGGCGGTGATCCCGACATCGGCGGTGAGGAGTTCGACCATCGCATTCTCGTACATCTCGGCCAGATCCTCGCAGCCGACGATCCCGCCGCCTGGGAGCGCCTGCGCCGTCCGGGAGACGACAGGGAGTGGCAGCAGGCCTCCGCGCGCTCTCGGGATGCCGTGCGCGAGGCGAAGGAGTCACTGTCGTCGGTGACGAGCGCGCAGATCTACTTCCCCGGGCCCGTCGACCGAGATCTCCGCCTCACGCGCCCGGAGTTCGAGTCCCTCATCCGTGACGACGTCGAGAAGACCGCGCGCACGCTGGAGGCGACGATCCACGATGCCGGCCTCGGCCCGGACGACATCCATGCCGTGTATCTGGTGGGGGGGTCGAGCCGCATCCCGATCGTGCCCGAGGTGATCGAATCCGTCGTGCAGAGCGCGACGGCCACTTTGGACGAGCCCAAGCTCGTGACCGCACTCGGTGCGGCCGAGCATGCCGCGGCCCTGCAGGGAGCAGAAGCGCCCCAGCAGGTCCCGACATCGATCACGACGACCTCGGACCTGGCCGCCCGTGCGCGAGCGACGCAGGTGCAGCCGACTCCCCCCGCCCCGGTCCCGATCCCGACCCCGGTTCCCACCCCGCTCGTCGCGCCTCCGCCCCCCCCACCCCGGCCACCGACGACTGGCGGGAAGGGTGGGGGGCGGGGAACCACCCTCGCCTTGGTAGGGGCCGGCCTCGTCATCCTCCTGGCAGTCGGCCTCGCCTGGTTCATCCTCACAAGAGACACGAACGGGCCCCCTCCCCCGACCACGAAGCCCGACGAGACCACGACGACGACCTCGGCCGAGGTCTCCTCCCGTGAGCTGGCCCAGGGGGACTGCTTCGACGCCCCCTCGAGCGACGTCGTGGAGACCGTGACGGTGACCGACTGCTCCGAGCCGCACGAGTTCGAGGCGTTCTACGTCGGCGACTACGAAGACGATCCCGACCTCGCCATGCCGACGGCCGACGACTTCGAAGCGGAGTGCCTGTCGCACTTCGAGGCCTACGTCGGAGGCCCGTTCGAGGAGTCGACGCTCGAGGTGTCCTGGTTCTCGCCCCTGCAGGAGAACTGGGACGACGGATCGGACCGTCGCATCACCTGCTACCTGGGCGGGTGGTTCGAGCCGTTGACGTTCTCCTTGGAGAACAGCGGATACTGACGGCGTCGCGCCGTCAGTATCGAACCCCCGAGCGCGAGAGGAAGGAGGACGAAGCCGGCGCGGGGGCTGAGGACGTCGCCGAAGGGTCCGCCCGCACCGCTGTCGACCGGGTCGTCGTCGCCGACGACCATCTCGTTTCCCGAGTCCTCCCACGCATCCTCGAGAACGGAGAGAGGGACCTCGACTCCCTGGCCACCCGGGACACCGGGATCGTTCACGATCGCGACGCCCCTCTCGTCGTCGATGGCGAGGACGACGACCGCATGGTCGGGGTCCGCTCCACCTTCGCCCTCACCCCACAGCTCCTCCGAGTCGACAGAGACGATGACGGCGTCACCGGCGTCGAGGTGGTCGCGAAGCGCGTCGAGATCGCCCGTCTCCACGCGGGCATCCACTCCCATGTGCTCGAGCAGCGACACGGCTTCGTCCGTGGACATCCCCTCCCAGTTCCCAGGTTCGCCGTCGAGGAGACCGAGGGACTGCGCGGCCTCCATGGCCTCCTGCTCCGTCGTCTCCTCACCGGTGACGAGCGTCACGACCATCGCTGCCGACGCAGGTACGCAGAGACCGGATTCCGACTGCGAGAGTGCCGCGTCCACACCCTCGTCCACGTCGCCGTGCACGAGCGGGTCGTCCATCTCCGGGACTTCGACCTCCCCATCCTCCGGCGCATCCGGGTCGACATCGGAGATCGTGTCGTCGGTTATGTCGGAGAGGTCGTCCGCGTCGACGTCGTCGAGCGCGTGCTCCGCGTCCGAGTCGCCTCCGTGTTCGTCTTCTGCCGTGTCGACAGGTCCCTCATCGACCATCGCCGGCCCTCCTCCGGGTCGGGCGTACGGTTCGCCTCTGCAGATTCATGCGCCTCTGCGGATTCATGCGAGGGATATGACGCGACCCACACCGGTCCGGTTCCCTCGTACTGCCCTCGACGCGCCGGAGCCGCCCGTCGGGGCGGCTCCGCGAGACATTCGGTCGGCAACCGGTCAGTAGGACTGGCGTGCCTTGATGACGCGTGCCGCCACAACGCCGAGCGCCGCGAGAATCACGAGGATGATGATCTTCTTCACTTGCTTGCCCTCTCTCTGGGTCCCTCACACCTGCTTGTCCGCACAGAGTAGCGTGCGCGCGAGACCTGCGAGTAAGGCGGCGGTTTACGGGCGGGTGGGTAGCGGTCCGTATACTCCGGGTCCCAGCCCAGTGCGGGTACACGGCGGGGTGCAGCAGGCAGAGACGGAGGAATCATGGGAGCGTGGCCCCCGGCTCCGGCGGGATTCAGGGCGTGGCCGGCCCCGGTCCGGGCGAGAGTCTCCGTCCTTCTCACGGCTGTCCTCCCACCCGAGGAGTTGGGCGGGACAACCGACCCGGTCGAGGATTTCGTGGGTGGCTTCGCCGCGACACTCCCCCCCGCCCGCCGGGCCGCGATCCGCTTCGGCCTCGACCTGCTCTGGCTCCTCGCCCCCCTCGTCCTGCTCGGCCGGACAGCGACCTTCGGGGGACTCACACAGGACGAACGTGAGCGCCTCCTCGAGCGCATCGCCTACTCCAAGCTCTATCCGATCCGTGTGCTCGGCCTCATGCTCAAGTCGTTCGCCGGGCTTGCCGTGATCGGGGATCCGGCCGTGCGCCGCGGCCTGGGAATCGATCCTCCCACCGGACCGCTCCCACCCCTCGGCGCGCACGTGCGCTGGGACGAGGACATCGAGGGGCTGGGCCGATGACCGAGATCGTCACGATCGAGCACGTCTCGACCGACATCGTCGAGGACGCGGACTACGTCGTGGTCGGGTCCGGGGCGGGTGGTGCGAGTGCCGCCTGGCGCCTCGTCGAGGCAGGGTGTGACGTGGCGATGCTCGAGGAGGGCCCACCCGTCGGCCTGCCCGACTTCGGCACCCAGATGTTCCCGGCGATGGCGAAGATGTACCGCGACAACGGGATGGAGGCGGCCGTGGGTCGCTCCATGATCTCGATGCTCCAGGGGCGTGTCGTGGGCGGCACCACCGTCGTGAACTCGGCGATCGCGTGGCGGGTGCCGGAGCCCGCGTACGAGCGGTGGTCGTTCGACCCGGCTGTCCGCGCGTCCTTTCCCCTCGAAGACCTCCACAAGCACTGGGACGTCCTCGACGAGATGATGTGCGTCACGCCGACCGCCCTCCCCATCGCGGGGCGGGGCAACACCCTTCCCGCCCAGGGCGCCGAGCGCCTCGGCTGGAAGGGAAAGGTCATGAACCGCTTCACGCGGGGCTGCCTCGGCGCGGGGCGCTGCCAGCAGGGCTGCCCGAACCTCGCGAAGCAGTCCACGGCGCTCAACCTGATCCCGGCTGCTATGCGCAAGGGCATGCGCGTGTACGCGACCGCGCTCGTCGAGCGCGTCGAGCTCGACGCCACGGGACGTGCGATCGGGGTCGCGGGACGATTCCGTGATCCCACCCTCCGCCGCGACGGACCCCGGTTCCGCATCCGTGCGAACAAAGGGGTCGTCCTCGCCCCTGGATGCATCCAGCTTCCCGGCCTGCTCCACGCGAGCGGCTTCCGCCATCGCCTTCTCGGGGAGCACTTCCAGGCGCATCCCGGGGCGGGTCTCGTGCCCTTCTTCACAGACGAGGTGAAGTACTGGGAAGGGGCCACGCAAGGCTGGGAGACGGATCACTTCGCCGACGAGGGCGTGAAGTTCGAGGTCGTGAACGTGCCGCTCGAGATCAACGCCGCCCGCTTCCCGGGCGTCGGACGCGAGCTCGCCCGCAACGTCGCCCGCATGAGCCACGCTGGGTCGTGGGGAGTGCTCGTCCGCATGGAGGCGGAGGGGAGCGTGCGCTCGCGGCCGGGTAGGAGCGCACGGGTCAAGTTCACGCCTCTCGAGGACGATATGCGGCGCCTCCGGCGTGCCCTGCACAACTTCGCGAAGATCGCCGTCGAGGCGGGTGCCGTGCAGGTCATGCCGGGTATCTACGGACTCCCGCCTCTCCTCGAACGTGACGAGATCGACCGGATCCTCGATGCATCCCTCGATCCGCGCCACTACACGATGGTGGCGACGCATCTCTTCGGCACGGCGCGCGCCGCTGCATCCGAGGATGCCGGCGTGTGCGATCCCCAGTTCCGCCCGTGGGGGACCCGCAACCTCTGGGTCACGGATTCCTCGCCCTTCCCCCGCAACCTGGGTGTCAACCCGCAGTTCATGATCCAGGCGACCGCCATGCAGGTCGCAGAGAAGATCCTCGGCGCCTAGCCACCCACGTGGGCGGATCCGAGTACCCCTACGGTGTCCGAATCCCGCCACGCGGCGGGGGGAGGCGAATCAAGGCGAATGGCGAGGCGCTCGGCGATGCGCGTCGCAAAGGCCATGATCGTCACCTGCGGATTGACCGTGGGTGAACCAGGGACGACACTGCCGTCGGCAACGAGGAGTCCCGGTACCCCGAAGACCTCACCGTCGCCGTTCACGACCCCCTGTGCCGGTGTCGCCCCCATGCGCGCCGTGCCGAGCGGATGGTAGGCCGTGAGCTTGAAGTCTCGGGCTCGGAGATGCGCGTCCGCGAGGCGGGCCAGACCTGCCGGATCCCGGATCACACGGTGGCCGTGCACACCGGTGTGGACCTCGGACGCCCCTGCCGCGAGGAGCACGCGTGTGAGCGTCGTGACCGCCTCCCTGAGGAGCCGCGTCTCCCTCCGCCCCACGCGGTAGGTGATCGCAGGGCGTCCCGACGGCGTCGCCCGCACGCGACCGAGGGGACGGTCGACGATCATGTACCCGAACGTGGCCGCGTTCTCGAGACGCTCCATGAGGTGCACGAGCCGCTCCCCCACCGCGTCGAAGACGACCGCTGAGAGGTCGATCGGGAGCGACGCCCCCTCGAACATGATGCCCGAGTCGTGGAACTGGTCGATCGAGTAGCCCTGCGGAATGGCGCCGTAACCGCGGATCTCCTCGTCGAAGACACCGGTCGCCCCACCCGCCGGATGGATCGTCAGGTTCCGTCCGAGCTGGGGGAGCCACTTGCCGAGACCTTGGCGTTGGAGGAAGACCGGGGTGAGCACGGTACCGCACGCGAGGACCGTCGCCCGTGCCCTCACACGCACACGGCGCCCGTCGGTGAGGGAGGCTTCGACACCGACGGCGGTGCCGCCCTCGACGAGGACACGTTCGGCCCGCGTGCCCGTCGCGACCATCGCGCCCTGCCCGAGCGCGAGGGGGACGTAGGACACGTCCGTGGACCGCTTCGCGCCCGCAGGACAGCCGAACACACACGTCCCTGCCCCGTCACACGCCGGCGCGTTGCGGCGCAGGGGCCCGTGGGAGTAGCCGAGCCGGTCGCAGCCGCGGGCGATGACCCGCCCGACCCCGCCGATCCAGCGGGGCTCGGCCTCCGTGACCTCGAGCACGTGCTCGACCCGGTCGAGATGCCGAGCCATCGCGTCGGGACGCAGATCGGGGATGCCGGTCCTCTCGGCCCAGCGGGAGAGCACGGCATCGGGGGTACGGAAGCACGTGCCGCTGTTGATCGCCGTCGAACCGCCCACGAGACGTCCGCAGAAGACGGGGATGACCGTGTTCCCGAATGCGAAGACCGCCCCCTTGTCCCTGTAGAAGTGCTGGAACGCGGCCCACGACGGCCCCGTGAAGGCGTCACGGCGCCAGTACTCGCCTTCCTCGAGCATGAGGACCGCGAGCCCCCGCTCGGCGAGCTCCTTGGCGACGACTGCCCCTCCGGCACCTGTGCCCACCACGACCACGTCGCACTCGATCTCGGCCTCGAGGTCGGTCCCGGGCACGATCTGGGACTCCCACCTCGCGGTCTCGACCGTGACCTCGCGACGCGGGGCACCGAGCTCCCGGTACACATCCGGGTTGTCGAAATGGGCGACCAAGATCGGGCTCAGGAGTGCCTTGGCGAGGGCATGCTGCGCCCTGTTGCCGTCGAGGTGGTGTTGCAAGAGGGCGGCGCCCTCCTCGGGTTGGAGCGCCGTGAAGGTGCGGCCTCCTGTATGGAGCCTGGCTGCGTGGTCGAAGGCGAAGAGGAGCCGGGTGAAGGCCGGCACTGCGCCGGGGCCGTAGCCGGCAAGCATGACCTCGAGTCGGCCGACGCTGGTGCCGTCCGGCGGTGGGAAGCGATCACCCGGTGGCAACGCGGCGGCGAGAATGGCCTCGAGTCTGGCCCGTGTCGCCGTGTCGAAGTGCCTCGGGTCGGAGGGGGCGCTGCTCATGCGGTGGCCTCCTCGATGCGAGAGGGGCCAGTCTCCCGCGTTGCCCGGAAGCCGGAGACGAACGCACCGAGATCCCTCCCCCGGAACCACATGACGCCGGCGGCCACCCGCGTCCCACCCGCGTCGACGAGCGAGGCCTGCATCGTGGTCCACGACCGCAGGGGATGGGTGTAGTCGAGGGTCTTGCGGCCGTCGAGGCGGTAGGGGCTCCCGTCGGTACCCGTGAAGGAGAGGGAGTACACCACGCGGCGCTGCGTGAACGGTGACACGAGAAGGGTGCCGCGGGCGGGCGCGGCATCGGCGATGCCGTCGACGTGGACGACTCCCTCCACGTCGAGGACGGCCACGCCGAGCATCGCCTTCGCGCTCGGCCCCACGGCCGTGAGTTCGAACCGCGTGCACCTGTCGAATCGTTCCCCGACAACGACGAGCCTCCCGTCCATGCGCTCCGTGAACGCGACCCCGATCATGCGACACCTCCGTCGTCGGTTCCCGTGAGAAGGTCGAGCATCGGTCCCGCCGTGCCCGTCAGGTAGACGAGCGCCGTGTCGGCGGCGGCATCGGGCTCGCCCGCCACGATCGCGGCCACGAGCGGTGCGAGTGCCTGCGCCGTTCCGTCCGGGGAGAACGCCGCGTCCAAGGCGCGGCGCACCGGCTGGTAGCCGTTGAGGACTGAGTTCGCGAGGAACACGAAGACCTGGTTGCCCGTGATGCGGGCGATGGCCCGGTGCACCTCGTTCTCGGCATCGTGGGCAGCCCGCGCGTCGGGCGCGCTCCGCACGCGTTCGAGGAGCTCCTCGAGATCGCGGGCGTCCTCGGGTTTCGCCCGCGCGGCGGCAATGCGGGCTATCACGGACCCGAACGTGGCGCGTGCCTCGAAGATGTCGGGGAGGAGTCCGCTTCCCGACTGCCCCACGAGCCATGGCAGGAGCTCCGAGCCGCCGTATGCCTGGAAGTCACGCACCCGTGATCCCACGCCGTGGCGTGTCTCTATGAGGCCGAGCTGCTCGAGCCGCACGAGCGTGTTCTTCACCGTCGCCCGCGTCACTCCGTATCCGGCCGCGAGCTCACGCTCGGGCGGGAGGAGGGTTCCGGGCGGGTACGTGCCGGCGACGATGTCGGCGCGCAGACGGCTCTCGAGGACGTCTATGAGTGAAGGGCGTTCGATCGGATCCGGCAACGTGACCCCTCTGCGGCTGGGTGGCTGAGCCACTCTACCTCTTGGGGACGGGTGGGGCAAGAAGGCGCACACCGCGGGAACCGCGGGAACCGCTGGACTCCGCGACGCGTCAGAGGTAACCAAGAGGAGAACGGCGGCACTGGAGGCGCATGATGACCGAGGAGTACCTGGACAGCGACGACGACGGCTACGCGGAGACCATCGTCACCGACACGGACGGTGACGGCTGGGCGGACCGTGTCGACGTCGACACGGACCTCGACGGCCTCACCGACTACTACGAGGCCGACACCGACGGTGACGGCGAGGTCGACCTCGTCGGTCAGGACACGAACGCGGACGGCACCTACGACGACTACCAGTCCGACACCGACGCGAACGGCACGTTCGAGCTCGTCGAGCTCGACGTCGACTACGACGGTACCCTCGACACCACCCTCGTCGACACCGACGACGACGGTCTCCTCGAGACGATCCACACCGACACGGACAGCGACGGCGTCTACGACTCCTTCCTGTCGGACACGAACGCCGACGGCACACATGACGTCGTCGCCTTCGACACCAACGCCGACGGGGAATGGGACCGGGCGGCCAGTGACGAGGATTTCGACGGCACCCTCGACATCTATGCAGCCGACACCGACCACGACGGCACGTTCGACACGACCAACTGACGACCGGTGGTCTCAAACTCCGGGATCGCGCGCCGATGAACTGGCAAGCGGAACATCCACCGTGGAGACGGCCGATGCCGGGGAATCACTCCCGCACAGACTCAGGGGACGCATACGCTCGGTGCCTGCAACACGCAGAGGCCACCCGCGACGCGCTCACGCACGCCCGCTTCGAGATGGGGCAGAACC
This sequence comes from Acidimicrobiia bacterium, assembly GCA_020850945.1. Classification (GTDB taxonomy): domain Bacteria; phylum Actinomycetota; class Acidimicrobiia; order UBA2766; family UBA2766; genus QWHP01. The sequence goes on from JADZDR010000027.1 coordinate 107,564, forward strand.
CGAACGACCCCACTCTCGTCAAGGTGTACGAGGACGCTCTCGAAGCCCACGCTGCCGCGACTCGGGCCCTGGAGGCAGAGCGTCAGAGGCTCAGCGCCGCCCGGGCGGAACAAGAGGCCGCCGGCACGCTTGTCTCCAGCGGCACCCCGGAGGAGGATCCGCGTGAGGGACGGGAATCGGACGTGGGCGGTGTCAGCTCACGTTGATCGTGCCGACCATGCCGAGCGCCTCGTGCGGGATGCACACGAACTTGATGCTCTTGCTGGCGGCGTCCGCGGGCACAGTGAACTCGACCTCCTCGGTATCGCCCGGGTTCACGAGGCCGGTGTCGACATCCCAGTCCTTGATCGTGAAGGTGTGGGCGACCGAGCCCGTGTTCTCGAACTCGACCGTATAGGTCTCGCCTGCCTTCAGGTCGAGCTCCTTCGGATCGAACTTGTTGTCGGCCCCGTTCTTGTCCGTACCGATCACGTGGAGTGTGTTGCCGTTGGCGTGGCCGCCCATCGTCGTCGTGCTCCCGCCACCCTGCGTCGTGTCAGGGGAGTCGCCGGTGCCCCCACCACACGCGGTGAATGCGAGGCCTGCGACAGCCACGAGGGCCGCGAGAAACAGGGAGCTGCTACGTCGGGTCTTCATCGGCTCGTTCTCCGGTCGGGGGCAGTTAGTCGGGGCACTCTAGGGTTCGAGGTCCTCCGGATGGAAGCGGGCGACACGACAGCCTCAGTCCGGCTCCGGATCTCCTGCGAGCTGCGGCCACGGTCGTTCTCGCTCGAGGATATGGGAGAGCTCGAGAACACGATCCTCCTCGAGGCGCCGGCACACGATCTGGAGGCCGACGGGCAGGCCCGCACTGTCGAATCCGACCGGCACGGACGCGGCGGCGTTGCCCGTGAGGTTGAAGGGGATGGTGAACGCCGCGGACATCGTGGGGGGTACGGGCCGGCCGGCTATCTCGGTGGGCATCGGCCCCTCGGCCGCGAACGCCGTGTTCGGAGTGGCCGGTGTGAGGAGGATGTCCACGTCGTCGAACACGGTGGCGACGGCTTCGATCAGGGCCTGCCGCACCTCCATGGCCCGGCCCAGCTCTCGTACATGTGCCTGCATGGCCCATTCGAGGCCGGCCCTTACGACGGACGTGAGCTCGTCGAGGCGGTCAGGGTAGGCGAAGCCGAGCTCGCGGCAAGCGTCCGCCGCGCCCAGCACGCTCCACGCCGCGCCTGGATCCCGGATCGTGACCGACCGGTCCACGAGCTCGAGTCCGGCTACACGCGCGAGCGCAAGCGCGGCCTCCTCGGTGACCTGCGCGACTTCCGGATCGACGACGGCGTAGCCGAGGTCGGGGGACCAAACCGCTCTGAGCCCGGTGAGGTCGAGGGTGCCGAGCCGTGCCTCGTAGGCCTGGCCGGGGGCAGGCAGCGAGAGGTAGGAGCGGCCATCGGCTCCGGCCACGACGTCGAGCCAGCGGGCGCTGTCCCGCACGGTTCGGGCCTCACAACCGAGGACACTCGTGTTCGTGAAGGAAGGGGTCTCCGGTCCCGTGGGTATCCGGCCGAACGTCGGCTTGAGGCCGAAGAGACCCGAGTACGACGCGGGAATGCGTATCGACCCACCCCCGTCCGATGCCGACGCGATCGGGACGAGGCCGGCTGCCACGGCCGCGGCGCTGCCACCGCTCGAGCCACCCGGCGTGCGGTCCGTGTGCCAGGGGTTGCGGGTCACGCCGTGGAGCTTCGTGCGCGTGAAGGCGACGGCCCCGAGCTCGGGAGATGTCGTCTTGCCGACGAGCACGGCGCCGGCCGTGCGGAGCCGGGCTACCTGCGTCGAATCCGCGGTGGCGACATTCCCGGCGAAGAGCAGCGAGCCCTGCTCGGACGGCCACGTCGCGACGTCCTCGAGCTCCTTTATCGCGATGGGTACTCCTGCCCACGGGCCGGGGTCCGTGCCCGCAGCGACGGTATCGTCCACGCTCCGCGCGGCCGCCCGGGCTGCCTCCGCGTCGATGTAGTAGAACGCGTTGAGCCGCTCGTTCTCCGCCGCGATGCGCGTGAGGTAGTGCTCGAGCAGCTCGGTTGCCGCGAGCTCACCGGTTCGGACGAGATCCGCCTGCTCCCAGGCGGCGAGGTCGTGCAACAAGATCCCCCCTCGTGGACGGTCACCTCAACCCGGTGACGACCGCATCGAAGATGATATCCATCGTGCGGTGGGGATCGGTCTCGGGGAAGAACCGGCCGTCGTTCGAGATCGCCTGCGCTGTGACGCCGTGCACGATCGCGAAGAGGGCCGTGGCGATCTCGAAGACGTCGCCGTGTCGCATGCGGCCTTCGTGCATGCAGGCCTCGATCGTACGCTCGAGGAGCCCGAACGCCGTGTCGCGCCCGATCGTGTCGTCGTATGCGTCCTGTCCCTCACCCGCCTCGGGACGGGTCATGAACATCATGCGGTACTCCTCGGGGTGCTCGACACCCCAGTCGACGTAGGCATGCGCCATCGTGCGCAGGGCGTCGACAGGATCGGCCTCAGCCTCGACCATCTTCTCGATCCGGGCCTGGAGAGCGTCGAAGTGCCCCTCACAGACGGCGAAGAGCAGCGCCCGCTTGTCGGCGAAGTGCCTGTAGATCGACGGTGCCGTCACCCCTACGGCGTCGGCGACGGCACGGATCGAGACAGCGCTGGGGTCCGACGTCCGCGTGAGGAGGTCCTCGACAGCGGCGAGGATCTCCTCACGCAGTTTCTCGCCTTCACCTCTGGGCAGCCGCGGGCGTACGGACATCAGGCATCAACCGTCTCGTGCTCTGCCTCCACGACCACCGACTCTGCCAGATCGAGGTCCACGTCCCGGGGACCGGCGTCCCGCGCGGGTGTCTCCGGTGTCGACCCCCCACCGGAGGACTCGCTGAGCCCGATACGGGCGTGGAGCCTCCGGAGGGGCCGCGGAGCCCACCAGTTGGCCTTCCCGGCAAGACGCATGAAGGCAGGCACGAGCGTGGCGCGCACGAGGAAGGCGTCCACGAGTACGGCGAGGGCGAGACCGAGGCCGAAGAGCTTGACGAACGTCACGTGCGACATGCCGAATCCGATGAACACGACGGCGAGGAGCACGGCTGCCGCCGTGACGATCCGGCCGGTGCGCTCGAGACCGAGGGCGACTGCCTTCTCGTTGTCACCCGTCCGGTCGTACTCCTCCTTGATACGGGAGAGGAGGACGACCTCGTAGTCCATCGAGAGCCCGAAGGCGATGCAGAACATGAGGATCGGGGTCGTGAGATCGATCCACCCCGTCGCCGTGAAGTCGAGAACGCCGGACAGGTTGCCGTCCTGGAAGATCCACACCATCGCCCCGAACGTCGCAGTGAGGCTGAGGGCGTTGAGCACGAGCGCCTTGATCGGTACGAGCAGGCTGCCCGACAGGAGGAACAGC
>JADZDR010000028.1 GCA_020850945.1 Acidimicrobiia bacterium
GAACCGCGCCCACATCCACTGATACTGACCCCCAGACGCACCCCACACCGGCCCGTGTAGGGACAACGCGCACTCCGTCCACCCCCGTTGACCCGCACCAACGCGACAACCCTGTCAAAGTCGGGTCAGCCGGCCTCGGTGACCAACTCGCGGATCGGATCCACGACGGCGAGGCGCAGTTCGGCGCACGGCACGGCCGCGGCGTCGAGGAGGCTCTGCGCACCGGCCGGCACACGTCCGCGTGCCAGTTCCTCGAGCAGGCCGGCGAGACGTCCGATGTCCGTGGCGAGTGGGATCACCTCTTCGACCAAGGCCACGCCTGCCCCTCTGCTCGTTATCGTCCGGGCGGCCGCCTTCCAGGCGTGGGCGATACCGACGGCGTCCGCCGGATCCGATCGGAGGCTCCGGGCCGTGCTGCTCTCGACGGGCGTGCAGTCGACCATGCGGTTCAGCGGCGTGTCCGCCGTGTACTGGAACCCCGGCGGGTTGCGGTCGGGCGGTTGCGTGAAGGTCGCGGCGCCGAGCGCCGAAGGCAGAAGCCGGCCGTAGAAGCGGATCGGTTCGCATGCGTCACCCAGGATCCGGAGCGCATCGGCGAGATCGTCGTCGTCGTCGGCAATGCGGGCGAGCATGACGGATCGATCCGCCACCGGGTCGACCCCGACGATGCGGAGTCTGCTGCCGAAGCGGTCGAGGCGACGCGACAGGTCGAGGGCTCCGGCACGGGATTCCGGCTCTGACCAGAGGACCTCGGCGAACGCGGCAAGCCGCGGCCACAGGCGCTGACTCAGGTTCTCCTCCGTCACGTGCTCCGCCCACATGCAGGCCTCGCCGCCGAGGATGTGCGTCGTCCCGGCCTCCCCCGCCGGTTCGGCCGCAGTCAGGTTCCCGAAGAGTCCTTGCCAGCCGCGCACGAGGTGCGCGACCGGCGCCGTGCCCGGATCGTCGAGCACGAGGGAGTTCGCCGTCTCGAACTCGACAGGCGAGGCGAGCGGATCGTAGGCGTGGAGGAGGCGGGCGGGGTACAGGTGGTCGAGGTACCACGGATGCGAGAGGACGACGTCGTGGCCCGCCCGTGCGGCCTCCCACATCGAGAGTGGGCTGCGCCAGGACTGCACGATCGTGTCGGCGGGCAGATCGGGATGGAGGATCTCGTCCCAGCCCACCATGCGCCGCCCGTGTGCCGCGAGGATCTCGCCGAGTTTCAGGTTGAAGTCGGCTTGGAGACTCGTCCTGTCGCCGTCCCAGGCGGATTCGGCGACCTCGTCCCCGCCGATGTGCAGGCACGGATCGGGGAACACGTGCGTGAGCTCTCCGACGAGGTCGTCGATCACCTCGAGGACGCGATCGGATGCCGGATCGAGCGCGCAGTCGGCGATCCCGAAGCGGCGGCGGGGTTCGGGTGCCACCCCCGCCACGCCGAGCTCCGGCATGGCGACGAGCCAACTCGTCGTGTGGCCGGGCACGTCGAGCTCAGGCACGACCCGGATCCCGAGGGCAGCAGCATGCTCCACGATCGCGCGCAGCTCGTCCTGGGTGAACCAGAACCCGTCGGCGTTGTTCTCGTGCAGGCCGGGATGGCGGTGGCTCTCGAAGCGGAACGCCTGGTCGTCCGTGAGGTGCAGGTGGAGGACGTTCAGCTTCGCGAGCGCGAGTGCTTCGAGCGTGAGATGGATCAGGTTCGCCGGGATCCAATGGCGGGCGACGTCGAGGAGGAGTCCGCGCCAGGCAAGACGCGGGGCGTCCTCGACCCGGCACGCGGGCAGGTACCAGCCCTCCGCATCCTGGGTGACGAGTTGTACGAACGTGGCGAGGCCGCGGGCGACCCCGAACAGCGTGTCCGCCGTGATCGTCGCACCCGCCGGGGTGACCGACAGCTCATAGCCCTCCTCCATGTCGAGTGGAGGGAGCTCCGGTGTGGGCGCTCCGCACGAGAGCACGATGTCGGCCGCGGAGACGTCGGCCGCTGGCTGCAGCGCCAGGGGGATGCCGGTGAGCCGCACGATCACGCGGCGCATGATCGCTGCAGCATCCCGGAGCCGGTGTGGTTCTGCGCCCTCCACGGCGATCGTCGTGTGAGCCGATATCGCAAGCCGACCCGTGCCGGACTCGCAGATTCGGGGCACGGGGATGAGTTCTCGCATTCTCGGATCCGTGTGGGAGACTGCCGGACGAGGCACTCTAGGACAGGGGAGAGGGTCTTGGGGGTCCCTGCGGATCGGCACGATCTGACAACCGTTGACAAGGGCGCGCTCGGCGATGTCGACCCGGAGAAGCACAGGGCCCGCCTGCAGGGCTGGCTGGTGGAGAGGCTCGCGCCGGCGACCGACGTCGCGCTCGGCCCGCTCGCGGCGCCGGGCGAGAGCGGCTTTTCGAGCGAGACGATGCTCCTCGACGTCGCGTGCACAGAGCCGAGCGGGGAACGGCGTCATGAGCGTTTCGTCGCGAGGGGCAGACCGAGTGGCCATCCCGTGTTCCCCGACTACGACCTCGAGATGCAGGCACGCTGCATGCAGGCCGCCGGTGAGGCAGGTGTGCCGGTACCGGAGGTTCTCTGGTGGGAGCCGGACGAGTCGGTGATCGGCACCCCCTTCTACGTCATGCGCCACGTGGCGGGTGACGTACCCGCCGACAATCCGCCCTACACGACGTGCGGCTTCCTCTTCGACGCGTCGGCTCGGGAGCAACGCCGGGCATACGAGTCGGCCCTTCGGGCCGTGGCGGCCGTCCATACAGTGGATCGCGACGCGGTCCGCCCCCACGTCGATCGACCCGAGTTCGGCACGGGCGGCCTCGAGCAGGAGTTGGGGCGGTGGCGCCACTTCTTCGACTGGGCCGGTGCCGGCCGTGCGAATCCCACGTGTGAAGCCGCCTTCGCCGCTCTCGCCGCGAACCACCCCGCCGATGCACCGCAAGTGCTCTGCTGGGGTGATGCCCGCCTCGGAAACGTGATCCTGCGCGATTTCGAGGCCGTGGCCGTCCTCGACTGGGAGATGGCCCACCTCGGTTCACGGGAGAGCGACGTGGCCTGGTTCCTCTACTTCAACAGGTTCTTCTCGGATGCTCTCGGCGTACCGGATCTGCCGGGATTCCCGGATACGGCAGAGGGCATCGCGATCTACGAGGAGTACGCGGGGGTCGAGTTGCGTGACATGGACTGGTGGATCGCCTGGGCCTGTCTCCGCTACTGCGGCACACTCATCCGTGTCACGCAGCGCATGGCGCAGGCCGGTGTCGAGATCCCCGGGTTCACCGAGACCGACAACTTCGGCACCCGCCACCTCGCCGCCCTCCTCGATCTCCCTCGGTGAGGGCTTTGCCCACGCACGGCTGACTCATACAGGCAGACGGTGCGTCTCGAGCCAGCCACAGAACGGGGGGCCCGCGTCGTCAGGTGTGAGGCGCACGAGATGCCGGCGGTACTCGGTCTGCCGTGGCGGCTGCTGCGTGTGATGGAGATCGATCGCATGCGCCGACACCGTGCCGATCGAAGCCGCGAAGACGGCAGCCTCCCCCGCGCGGACCTCCACGCGGCCGCGGGCCGCGCCCGGTCCGAACGTGCCGGGGTCGAGTTCGACGTCGAGGCTGACGTCGGTGAGGTCGTGTGAACGACCGTGCACGTGGAGGTAGCCGATGCGGAACGGCTCGAGGTCGCCGATTCGGACTTCGACGCACTGCAGGCTGCGTTCGCCCGCATTGGCGGCGAGGAAGGTCCAGTCCATGTCCCAGATGCGGGGGCCCCACGAGTGGTCACGTTCGCCGTGACCGGCGAAGCTGATCTCCTGTGCCCCCACGCGCTGGTGGCCCCGGACGGAGACGGGCTGCTCGAAGCGCCTCGCGTCGTAGTGGTCGGAGCTGTGCCCCTCACCCGTGTGCTGCCCCGTCGAGTGGGGGACACCGGAGGCGTGCACGTCGAGGTCGACTTCCATGCCCACGACACGTCCCGCCGTGTCCCCGGAGAGGATCCGCCCGAAGCCCGACACCCGCAGCCGGCCCTGCTGGAGGGGAGTCGTGGGGAACCATTCGAGAGAGAGGCCTGGTGTGTCGAGGGCCACGTCCGGCCGGCGCACGAGGGAGAACGGGAGATGAGGCCGCTCCATCCCCGCCCACGCCCCGTCCTGCCAGAGAAAGAGCCAGAGCCACGCCCGGTCCTGTCCGGGGAACACGCCGAGACGGCAGTGGCCGGCCACGTTCCCGTCGGTGTCGTACCAGTCCCAGAACCAGGACTCGTTCCACCACGTCGTCTGTGGGTCGTAGCGGTGGAATCCCTCGTCCACCGCCTGGATGCCGAACTGGGTGTCGTCTTCCGGCGTGGGCTCGTCCATCCCCCATTCCTACCCGACTCTCTCCGCATCTGGGTACCTGAGCGGCGATATATCGCCGCTCAGGTACCCAGACCGTGTGTGGCCCCTCGGGCGAGAGGGTTCGGTACGGCGTTTCAGCCGGAGAGCTCGGCGATACGCGCGACGAGAGCCCGACCGGCGGCGCGGGCGTCCTCGCCACCGACGATCTCACACGTGCGCTCGAGCTTCGGTTTCACGAGATCCACGAGCACGGGGCCGAGGTCTGCCTCCGAATCCCGGAGATCCAGCTCGGCCGCTTCCAGGATCCGGATCGGCTTGCGCTTGGCAGCGGCCAGAGCGGGGAAGTCCACGGGGCCCGGATCCCCGATCTCGCTCGACACCGTCACGACCGCCGGCAGCCCGCACTCGATCGTCTCGATCCCTCCTTCGGTGAGACGGTCGACCTCGACCGTGCCGAGGCCGGCCGCACGGATGCCGACGGCGACCGTGACGAGGTCGATGCCGAGAATCCCCGCGAGGAGAGGTCCGACTACCCCGGCGTTCGTGTCGGCAGCCTGCCGGCCCGTGAGAACGAGGTCGCAGTCCCCCATCTCTCCGACGAGGGCTGCGAGTCGCCGGGCGGTGGTCAGGCCGTCGACGAGGCGCCCGACCTCGTCTGCCGTGCGCAGGGCCAGGACCCGGTCCGCTCCGGACGCGAGGGCTTTGAGGAGGAGTGGTTTGGCAGGACGCGGTCCCACTGTCAGCAAGGTCACGTCGGCGTTGGGCGTCTCGCCCTCTCCGCGCAGGTCGGCTGCCGCCTTCAGGGCGTTGGCGTCGTACGGGCTCAACACCTCCGGCGTACCGGAGGCGGTCACGGTGAGACCCTCACCCACGCGGAGCAGCTCCGCCGGCGCCTCGGGATCGAGGACCTGCTTCGCACAGACGGCGATTCTCAGCATTGTGCCTCCGCGGACTCGTCCGGCAACCGGTCGAGCATGCCGGCGACGACCTCAGTCCATTCACCCACCACACCGAGGTGGGCATACCGGAAGATCGCGGCGTCGGGGTCCGTGTTCACGGCGACGATGCACTTCGCCCTGTGCATACCGGCGAGATGCTGGACGGACCCGGAGATGCCGACGGCGACGTAGAGCTCGGGCTTGACCTGCGCGCCGGTGATTCCCACCTGCAGGGCCGACGGAACCCAACCCGCGTCGCAGGGGGGACGGGACGAGGCCAGTGCGGCCCCGAGGGCCTCGGCCAGCACGGCGAGTTTCCCGAATCCGCCGGGACCGCCGACGCCCCGTCCCCCGGCGACGACCCGGGCGGCAGTCAGGAGGGAGTCACCGCTGTCCGTGCGGGTCGGTTGTGAGGTCTCCAGAGAGATCACGCAGGGTGCCGGTCCCGTCCGCACGGTGCCGACGAGGGCGCCGCCGTGCAGCCTCCGCTTGAACGTCCATCCCTCTTCCTCGGCGTCGAGGTCAGAGCACGCCGTCGCACACGGCCAGCCGAGGATGCCGGCTGTGCGTGGGGCCACATCGGCCCCCCACAGCGTGTGCGGCACGAGGACGAGATCGTAGGAACCGGCCCGGCACAGATCGGCGAGTCGGGCCGCGCACTCGGCCTGCGTGGCTCCGTCCGGGGTGGCGATCCCGACCTTGCCACCAACCCGGCTGACGAGCGCCTCGGCTGCGGCGAGGACTTCCGCTGTGTCGTCTGGCACCTCACCGTCGCCGGAGCCGGACCGGCTGGCGACGAGGATGTTCGCACACTCGCGCACTCAGTCCCCCTCGTTCTTCTCGCTGTCGATGTAGTACTTCGAATCCGAGAGGTCCTGCAGGTCGAGGGCGGTCTTCACACGCCGCTGCCACACGTGGTAGTTGTCGATGTTGGGCCCGAGGTAGTCGTGGGCATAGGCGCCGGCGAAGAACGAGAATCCGCCGCCGCCGAGCCTCTCGGACACGATCGCCCGCATCGCCGTGTCCGAGAGTGCCTTGAGCTTGGCGGCCTGCTCCGGGTCTCGGTGGTCGAAGAGGACGAGCTCCTCGGTGTGGGCGAACTGGCCGTTCTCGTAGAGAAGCGTGTGCGCGTTGTCGGTGAGGTCGTCGGCACAGGCACCGTCGGCGATGAAACCCTCCTTGAGGCGCATCCCCGCGAGATCCTGGCGTAGGGCGGAGGCGACTGCCTCGTCGCCGCCGAGGGTCGAGTAGAAGTTCCCGGTGGGCCGGAACATCCCGGGTGCGATCGAGTTGCGGACGAGCGCCCACCAGAGGCTGCCAGCCGAGCCGAACAGGCTCGGGTCCTGCATGCTCCCCGCATTGTCGGCGACGACCTGCTCGAGGACCTTCTTCTCGTACTCGAAGCGGCCCCGTGAGTGCCCCTGCAGGACGACGAGGAACTCGAAGCGCATCGAGTCGACCGTCGCCCGCATCCTCTCGTCGTTCACGACCCTCTTGAACAGGTCCGGCTGGCCGATGGCCATCGCGAGTCCCGGTGCCAGCTTCGCCTGCAGATAGCCGATCTCGGCGTCACCCAAGGCGTAGAGGGCGTCCTCGTAGCGCTCCGCGTCGGGGAACACGCAGAGCCAGATCCCGTTGTGGGGCGGGATCTCGAGGTCGAGCTCGAGTGGGTTGGTGCCTCGCATGTCGATCTCGGCCGGTCCCGACCACGGGTAGAGCTTGAGGGCGCACTTCGTGAAGATGCCGTTGCCTCCGTCCGAGCCCGCCCAGCCTCGCAGGATCCCCCGCAGGCTCGGCCCCGGACCGTCGGGTGACACCCATCCGGCGTCACTCCCGCACGAGCCCACGCCGAGGAGCTCACCCGTCGGCAGCACCCACTCGACACCGAGCATGTTCCGTGGCATGTAGCCCATCGAGATGCTCGAGAAGCCCATGCCCATGTGCGACGTCGCCGAGGCGAGAGGTGAGCAGTTGCTGCCGGCACCGTGGATGTGCAGGTTCAGGCCGAGCGGCATGAGCTCCGCCTGGATCTGGGCGCATGTCACGTACGGTTCGACGAGGATCGTGCGGTTTCGCACGTCGATGTCGAGGATGCGGTTCATACGCCGCATGTCGACCTGGAGGACGTTGTCGAAGCCCGGCCCGGCGTGTGCGCCCCACCCCGTCGTGAGTGCCTTGAAGCGGACTTGATGCCGGTTGCAGATCGCCACGATTGCCTGTACCTCTCGTGTGGTCTCGGGCATGGCGACTGCGATCGGACGGTGGATCCAGACCCCGGGCTCTGCCTTGTGGAACGGCTGGGCGGCATACGAGTCGAGGATGTGCGGCTCGTTCGTGACGCGGCGTGCGTCGAGGGCGTCGCGTAGCTCCGCGAGGGCGTCGTCACTGATCGGGGCGCCAATGGGTGGTGCGTCCTGTGCGCTCACGATGCTGCCTCCAGCGACTCGGTGACGAGGAGATTGACGTCGAGGATCTCGATCTGGCGGTCGTCGCCCTCATCGTGCAGCCTTGCGAGTCCCTCGCGAAACGTGTGTATGCACCACGGGCAGCTCGTCACCATCGCGTCGGCCCCAGTCGAGAGCGCCTCCTCGATCCGCTCCTGCGCTGTTGCGATGGCGAACTCGGGGCGGGCTTCGAGGCAACCTCCACCGGCACCGCAGCACCAGGAGAACTCCCGCGTCCGCTCCATCTCGATGAGCTCCACGCCGGGAATCGCCTCGACGAGCCTGCGTGGCGCGCTGTAGCGTCCGCCGCGGCCGTCTCGCCGCATGTGGTCGGGCCGGTCGATCTTGCGGCCTTCGAACGTCCCCTGCCAGTCGTGACCCTTGCGGCCGAGGTTGCAGGGATCGTGGTACGTAACGCGTCGCGGCCGTACAGGGCGGAGATCGAGACGACCCGAGTCGAGCAGGTCGGCCGCGATCTCGGTGACGTGGCGCACGGGCACAGGCAGGGCCTTGTCGGCTGCGGGGTAGGTGACGTTGAAGGCGCCGAAACAGTCGGAGCACGCGACAGCGACATACTCGGCGCCGGAGCTCCGGGCGCGTGAGATCATGTCGTCCGCGAAGTTGGCGAGCTCGGCCTGGAACCCGGTCTCGTAGGCGCGGACGCCGCAGCACGACTCGGCCGTACCCGAGATGCCGACGCGCAGTCCCGTTGCCAGGAGAAGTCGAGCTGCGGCACGGGCGCCTTCACGTTGTGTCTCGTCGTACGAGTAGCGGCAGCCGACGTGGAACAGGACGTCGACCTCCTCCCGGTTCGCGTCGATGAGTGCCAGCCCCTCCGCCCAATCCGCACGTTCCTCGCGGGCCCGTCCGAACACGTTGTTCTGCTTCTGCATGTTCTCGACGAGGAGGAGGTGTTCGACCTCGTAGTGGCCGAGCTCGACGGCACGGGCGCGGGCGGCCGCGAACGTGTCGACGAGGTCGATGTCGTTGCGGTAGGACTTGCAGCCGACATCGCACCCGCCACACATCGTGCACGAGTACATGATCGCGGCGGCTGTCTCGTCGAACTCCGTGCGCCCGTCGAGAGTCGACAGTGCCACGTTCAGCTTGCCGGAACCCGAATAGGCGTGGAACTCGTAGTACTGACTCGACGGGCAGACCTGCGAGTAACGGCGACTCTTGATCTGGCTGAGAGGGATCCACTTGCAGTTGCAGCAGCGCGAGCATCCCTCCATGTCGGAGCGGTAGGCCTCGAGGTCGGTCACTTCCCACTCCTTGTCCAGAGCCGGCCCGGCGCGAGGATCCCGGCCGGGTCGAGGATCGTCTTCACGAGGTCCAGGGTTCGGACCGAGTCGGGACAACGTGCATAGACGCTCGAGGCGGCAGCCGGTGCGGGCCGCGAGAAGAAGGCGCCGGCGGCGGCCAGCTCTCGCGTCAGGTCCGGCATGTCGGCGTCCAGGCCGGCGTGCAGATCGGTGGTCGAGTCGTCGAGGAACGCCGTGATCTCGACGTGGCAGGAGCGACCCTGGTCGAGTGGTTGGATGTAGGTCCCGACGGTCGCCGGATCCACACCCAGGCCCACCCAGCGCTCCCGCGCGATCGCGGCGAGGCGGGGGGCGGTGTCGAGCGAGGAGAGGAAGAACACGTCCCGGAACGCGCCCGGGACCTTCCACCGATGGTCGGAGGTCACGCCGAGAGCAGCGTCGAGGAAGCCGGCGGGAAGGGCGTCGGACCCGGCCGCGAGGCCGACGCCGGCCGCGGCGGCGATGGCCGCGGCGTCGTGGGTCTGGACCTCGAGGCTCTCCTCGGGCAGGAACGGCAGGCTGCCGATGCGGACGAGCGCCGTCCACTCCGCGACGGGTTCGATGGGCGATCCGACCGCCTGTCCGAGGGCCCGCAGCGCGGCGGTGTCGAAGATCGAGATCTCGTCACAGATCCGCACGCGGGTCACGCCGTGCACGAAGTCCGCGACAGGTCCGAGCTCGTCCGCGCAGACGGCATGATCCGTCGTGAGCTGCGGCCGCACCTCGAGGCGGATCGACCCCCACGTGGCCACACCCATCGTGCCCTGCGACCCCTGCACGACTTTGAGGAGGTCGGTCTGGGCAGGTCCGAGCGGATTCTTCTGATGCATGCCGGCGGCCCACTGCTCTTCCAGCGTGTCGCCGGGACCCGCGGCACCGCCCGTGCGGAAGCGGTCACCCGTTCCGAACCAGAGCTCGGCACAGAGCAGGGGGTCGGTCATGTCCCAGTGGTACTTGGGCACGAGAGGTGGCTCGCGATCGAGGAAGGCGGCGAGAACGGACTTGCCGGGTGTCGGAAGGAGAGGATGCGTGACCCGGAGTCCCTCGGGTTCGAGGCGCTGCTCGAGACCGGCGAACGTCACGCCCGGCTCGACGATCGCCACCCTGTTGCGACGATCGACGACGACGGTCTCGTCGAGGGTCGAGAGGTCGAGGAGTATCTCGTCTCCACCGGCGGCACCCCGGCCGATGCGGGCCGGCCCGGTCGACGAACGCGGCACGACCGGTGTGCCGTCTCGCCCGGCCGCGCTGAGGATCGTTCCGACGTCGGTGGGCGACTTGGCACGGATGTGGGTTGCGTCAGCCACGTCCGTCCTCCTTCCTCGGTGTGGCCGCCTCGCGGAGCTCGGTCAGGCCGACCGCGACGAGGCTCGTGCGCACCATCGTCACGAGCATGTCGACCTCCGCCTCCTCCCCGTCGATCTCCTGCGCGAGGAGGAGGCCGTCGGTGAGGACGAGTACGAATCGGGCGAGGCGTCGGTACGCGGCCTCGACCGCGTCGCTGCGGTCGAGGCCGAGCAACTCGGCGAGACGGCGGGCGAGCAGCTCCCGGGCGCGGGTGCGCACGCGGCGCACGCTCTCGCGCACGGAGGGGTCGGGGTTGCTCCGGTCCAACCCCGTGAGGAGCATGAGGCGCAGGATCTCGGGCCGGCGCCGAATCGAACCGACGAGGGCGAGGAGGGCGTCATCGAGGGTGGTGCCCTCGCCGCGGGGGACTGCCATCTCGAGCTCGTCGATCCACTCCGAGGCGGTCTCCTCGACCACTTGCGCGAGGAGCCCCTCCTTGCTGCCGAAGTGCCAGTAGATGGAGGTCGGGGGCAGGCCCGTCTCGGCGCAGATCGCCCCGATCGGCGTGGCGGCATATCCTCGCTCGGCCATGAGGGCCCTGGCCGTATCGAGGATGCGTGCCCTCGAAGCTGCACCCCGCCCCGAAGGCGTGCGTGTTGCTGTCGCTCGTGCCACCGCTCCCCTCTCAGCTCCACAACCTGTAGCGAACGTTACTGTAGGGAACGTTACATGCTTTTGCGCGAGGAGTCAACCCCGAGAGGGGCCGGCCGGCTCCGTCCGCGGGTTCGCGTTCGGCACCCGGGAATCGGCATCATTGGAGGGGACGGAGAGGACTGGGTACCTGAGCGGCGATATATCGCCGCTCAGGTACCCAGTTGGAGTGTGAGAGGGACCGGACCATGGCGAAGAAGAAGTCCGTGAGCACAGGGCGCGTCGGGCGGGCGCGACGCGTGGGTACGTTCGGAGCCGGCATGGGGTCACGGCTCGCGTGGGCGGGGATGCGCAGTGCGGGACGTTCGGACGAGCACAAGGCGGAGGTCCTCGCGGACTTCCACCTGCGCACGGCCGAGCAGATGCGCGCGGTGCTCGGGACCATGAAGGGTGCCGCCGCCAAGCTCGGCCAGATGGCGTCCTTCATCGACTCGGCCATGATCCCGCCCGAGTTCGCCGACCTTTACCACGAGGTCCTCGCCGAGCTGCGCGACGACATGCCGCCCATGACCTACGACGAGCTCGCCGAGATGTTCGAGCGTGACCACGGCGGGCCCCCCGACGCCGTGTTCGAGGAGTTCGACCCCGAGCCGATCGCCGCCGCCTCGATCGGGCAGGTGCACAGTGCCCGCCTCTTCGGCGGGGATCCCGTGGTCGTGAAGGTCCAGTACCCGGGGATCGACAAGGCAATCATGAGCGACCTCAAGAACGCGAAGGCGTTCATGTGGCTCCTCCCCGTCTTCGCACCCGGCCTCGAGGCCGGACCCCTCGTGAAGGAAACCGAGCGCGCGCTCCTCGAGGAGCTCGACTACCGGCGTGAGGCCGCGCATCAGGAGCGCTTCGCCGCCGTTTACCGGGGTCATCCCTTCGTCGTCGTGCCCGAACCCGTGCTCGAGCTCTGCGGTGCCCACACGCTGGTCTGCGAGGACGTGCGAGGCACACGCTTCGACGACTTCGTCGCGACAGCGGACGCCGCGGATCGCAACCGGGCGGCGGAGATCATCTTCCGGTACTCCTTCGGGACCCTCTACCGCTTCGGCTTCTTCAACGCCGACACGCATCCCGGCAACTACGCCTTCCGTGAAGACGGCAAGGTCGTCTTCTACGATTACGGCGCGGTCAAGCAGGTCTCGGCCGACGACTGGCGACGTTTCGTCGGCATGACACGGCCCCTCATGGAGGGCGACACACAGCTCCTGTTCGAGGAGTGCGTCGCCAACGGCTTCGTGCGCCGCCCCGACAAGGTCGAACCGGAGCGCCTGCACGCGTGGCTCGACCTCGTCGCGGGCCGCATGCTCCGCACGGACGGCGATGTCACGATCACACGCGAGATGGTCGGTGAGACCGTCGCGTCGACGACCGACCCCCTCAACGACTGGTACTCGGTGACGAAGTGGCTGAACGTGGACCCCGAAGCCCTCCTGATCGGACGCATGCAGATCGGGATCATGGCGGTCCTCGCGAAGATGGACGCCACGGCGAACTGGCACAGCATCGTGCGCGAATGGGTGTACGACGAGGTGCCGACGACGTCGCTCGGCCGTACGGATGCGGACTTCTTCTCGGGGTGACGCGGTACGCGGTCCTCGGCACGGGTGCGGTCGGCGCATGGTACGGCGCCCGCCTCTCCCGAGCCGGCCACGACGTCCACTTCCTCTGCCGGTCGGACTTCGACCACGTGCGCACACAGGGCCTCCTCGTCGAATCCCCCGACGGGGACATACATCTGCCCCACGCGCAGGCGTACTGCGATGTCGCCGACATGCCGCGCTGCGACGTCGCACTCGTGGCGTGGAAGACGACATCGAACGGTGCGCTCGGCCCCGCCCTGCACGCAGTCGCTGACGACACGACGACAGTGGTGATGCTCCAGAACGGCCTCGGCAACGAGGCCGCGGCACTCGCTGCTTCGGACCGGGAGCCGGGCCAGGTCGTCGCCGGTCTCAGCTTCATCTGCTCGCACAAGATCGGACCGGGCCACGTGCGGCACCTCGACTACGGTGCCGTGACCATCGCCGGTGGCGGAACGGACCGGGGGGAACGGCTCGCTGCGGACCTACGTGAGGCCGGCATACCCGTCACGGCCGTGGAGGCCGAGGCCGAACCGGCCCGCTGGCGCAAGCTGGTCTGGAACGTCCCCTACAACGGACTGTGCGTCCTCCTCGACACGACGACGGATGCCCTCATGGCCGACGACGGGACGCGAGCCGAGGTCGAGGCCCTCATGCACGAGGTGCGGGCGGCGGCGGCGAGCCGCGGGATCACGATCCCGGCCGAGTTCGCCCACGCCATGCTCACGGACACCGACCGCATGCAGTCCTATACGCCATCCACGAAGCTCGACTACGACCGCGGCGCCCGCATGGAAGTGGATGCGATCTTCGGTGCGCCCGTGCGGGCGGCCCGGATCGGGGGTGTCGACGTGCCCCGCATGGCTCTCCTCTACCGGTCGCTCCTCTTCCTCGACAGCCGTTCCCGCGACGGGTGACCGGGTTCGACCCGCGAGCCCCCGAACCGCGGGGTTACTTCTTCGACTGTGCGTAGTAGGGGTCGGCGCCGGCGGCGTGGTCGGTCACGTCGACGATCCGTGTGATCTCGGGGATGTGCTCGAGGATCGCGGCCTCGACACCCTGGCTCAGGGTCGCCGCCGCCATGCCACAGCCCTGGCAGCCGCCGCCCATGCGTACGTATGCCGTCACGTCCTCGACGGACACGAGCGACACGAAACCGCCATGGGACGCGATCGCCGGATTGATACGGGTCTCGAGCAACTCGACGACTGCCTGGGCGACGGGACTGCTCAGGTCGCCCACCGATTCCGGATCTCTCGCGTCGAACGCCGGCCGGTTCGGATTCACGAGCACGAGGGCTCCGTCCTCGACCTCGAGCCGCGCGCCCGCAAGCTTCGCGACCGATGCCTTCGGGATAACCACGGGCAGGTCGCCGTAGCGTTGCACATGGTCGTCGGGGTACACCTCGTCGAGGCCCGAGAAGTACATGTCGTACGCGAAGTCGGAGCCGTCCACGCCGGTCACCTCGAGCCAGAGGCCGAGACTCTCGGGATCGTCCTCGTCGGTGCGTACACCCTGCACGATCTCGAGCGCGTCGTCGGACAGGGTCACGACAGGTTCATCGGACATGGTCGCGGCTCTTCTTCCTGGAGGTGGGCAAAGGCGATGGTGTTTTCACCAACGAAGTTGTTACATACTACCGCTATGCATCGCGTGCTCCTCATCGCACCCGCCGCGGGATATCGGACGCGGGATTTCCTCGGCGCCGCGGCCCGGCTCGGTGTCGAGGTCACCGTAGCCGGGGATGCCGACTTCCCGGCGCTCGGCGCGGACGGCTCGACCGTCCACATCAGCCTCGCGGACACGCAACATGCGACTGACGAGATCATCGCGTCCGACTTCTCCCGGTCCGTGGATGCGATCGTCGCCCTCGACGATCGCGGCGTCGAGATCGCTGCCGCTGCATCGGCCCGTCTCGGCCTCGCCCATCCCGCCCTCGACGCCGTCACGGCCACCGTCGACAAGGCCGAGTTGCGCAAGCGTCTCGACGTCCCCCAGCCGGCGTGGCGACTCGTCGGGCCCGGCGCAGATCCGAGTCACGCCGCGGCCGAGATCGGCTTCCCCGTCGTCCTCAAACCGCGCCGTCTCACGGCGAGCCGCGGCGTCATCAGGGCCGACACTGCCGCCGACGCACGGGCGGCGCGCGACCGCATCCGTCGCATAGTGGCGGACGCGTGCGGAGATCCCGACGAGCCGATCCTCGTCGAGGGCTTCGTCCCCGGACGTGAGGTCGCGGTCGAGGCGATCGCCCACGCCGGCCGGATCGAGGTCCTCGCCGTGTTCGACAAACCCGACCAGTCCGACGGCCCCTACTTCGAGGAGACGATCTACGTCACACCGAGCCGATTGCCCGAGGAGGCACTGCGCCGTGTCGAGGCACTCGCCGGCCGGGCGGCACTCGGCCTCGGGCTCGACTCGGGCGCCTTGCACGTCGAGATCCGCGTGCAGCCCGACGGCACCCCGATCCTCGTCGAGATCGCTGCCCGCACCATAGGTGGGGCGTGCGCCCGTGCCCTGCGCTTCGGCCTCGGCACGCCCCTGGAGGAGCTCGTCCTCCGCGAGGCGCTCGATCTGCCACCGACGTCCACGCGGCCGGCCCACAGGGCCTCGGGTGTCCTCATGCTCCCCACGCCCCGAGGCGGCAGCCTTCGCGAGGTGCGAGGGCAGGACGACGTGCTCGCCCTGCCCGGTGTCGACGGCATCGAGATCACGATTCCGGTCGGAGCCGAGGTCCGCCCCCCTCCCGAGTCGGACCGTTACCTCGGTTTCGTCTTCGCCCACGGCGGCACACCCGACGCAGTGGAAGCGACGCTTCGCGCCGCGGGCCGCCTCGTCGAAGTGGTCGTGGCGTGAACCGCAGCGTCCTCCTCGTATCCACCTACGACCTCGGCCGCCAACCCCTCGACCTCGCCGTGGCCGCGGCAGCCCTCCGTGCCGCCGGCCACGACGTTCGCTGCCTCGACCTCGCCGTCGAGGAGTGGGACAGCTCCGACGTCATGTGGGCAGACTGCCTCGCGTTCTCGGTCCCCATGCACACGGCCACCCGCCTCGCCTTCGAGTGGGCCCGGCGCGCCCGGACGGAGGCTCCTGCCACGCCCATGTGTGCGTTCGGCCTCTATGCCTCCGCCGCGGCTGAGACCGGCGGCCTCGATGCCGCGTTCGGCGGGGAGTACCTGGCCGGCCTCCTCGCCTGGGTCGAGGCGCCCGGCC
This sequence comes from Acidimicrobiia bacterium, assembly GCA_020850945.1. Classification (GTDB taxonomy): domain Bacteria; phylum Actinomycetota; class Acidimicrobiia; order UBA2766; family UBA2766; genus QWHP01. Next base: position 15,770 of record JADZDR010000028.1, read on the forward strand.
CGACGCGCACAGCCCGGGTCGACACGCGCCCCGCGCCACCCATCGTGCCGGACCGCTCCTCCCTGCCCGACCTGGGCCGTTACGGCCGGCTCGTCATCGGAGACGACGTGAAGATCGTCGGCGCCGTGGCCACGTCACGTGGCTGTCCGAGCCGGTGCCGGCACTGCCCCGTGCCCGTCGTCTACGACGGCCGCGTCCGGGTCACGCCGGAGGACGCGGTCGCGGCAGACGCCGATGTCCTCGTCGAGGCGGGAGCGACGCACATCACCTTCGCCGACGCCGACTTCCTCGGCGCCCCGCACCACGCCATGCGCTGTGTGGAGGCGATCCACGCACGGCATCCGGGCGTGACGTTCGACCTCACGGCCCGTGTCGACCGCCTCCTGCGCCACGCCGACGTATGGCCGCGGCTGGCCGCATGGGGTTGCACCCACGTCGTGTCGGCCTTCGAGTCGACCGATCCGGCAGTGCTCCGCGCCCTCGACAAGGGGCACACCCCCGGCGACATGCACCACGCCGTGATCCTCCTGCGGGAGTACGGCCTCGAGATCCGGCCATCGTGGCTGCCCTTCACGCCGCTGACGACACGGCACAGCCTCGTCGACCTCCTCGACTTCGTCGAGGCCCATGATCTCGTCCACAACGTCGACCCTGTCCAGTACTCGGTGCGCCTCCTCGTGCCACCAGGCTCACTCGTGCTCGAGACCGAAGCCTTCGCGTCGAGGCTGGACGCATACGACCCCGCCGCCCTCACGTGGCCGTGGTCTGCAGCCGACCCTGCCCTCGACATTCTCCAGAGAGATATCGCCGCCGTCGCCGAAGCCGGCGCCGCACGGGCCGAACCGATCCCTGAGACGTTCGGAGCCGTGCGGTCCCTCGTCGACGCCGCGGCCGGCATCCCGTCACCGCATCGCGTCGAGGTGCTGTCCCGCGGGCGGGGCGTTCGTCCCCAGCCGACCGAGGCCTGGTTCTGTTGCGCCGAGCCGACCACCGCCCAGCTGGGTGGTCTAGGCCCGGCGGAGCACGACGCAGCCGTGCCGCGGGAGGTCGACCACGACAACCCCCCGGGCGACGGAGTGGTGTTGTCCCGACCACACGTCGACGAGTGACGCTGCGTCCCCCAGGGCGGGACACACCGTGGAGAGGTCGACCTCCCGTGTCCGCGGTGAGTCCTCGAAGTTCGCGACCATCACCGTGTCGGCCCCGCCGGGAGAACCGACGAGGGTCTCGGGCATGTCCCGGCGGAAGAGGTCGGGCACGGACCCGAGGCCGCCACCGAGGCGAGCAGCCGTGAGCACGATCTCCTCGCGTTCGGCGCCCAGATCCCGCAGGCGGTCGGACAGCACGAACATGCCGTCGCTCAGGCCGATCACGGACGCAAGGGCGCGGACCTCGTCGAGTGTGAGCCGGTTCCGCCGCTCCTTCACGAAGAGGCAATCAGGATCGTTGGACCAGAGGCGCCCGTGCATGAACGCGCGGGCGAGCGTGTTGCGGATCGCGTGCTTGGTCGCGAGACCGTGCCGGTCCTGCATCACCGTCCGCGTGACGGGAAGCGACCACCACGGCGTCACGTCCTGGCCGATGCGCATCCCGTCCACCACCCCGACTGCCGGGCCGAGAGGACAGCCGCAACCGAGGAGGAAGGCGTCCTCGCCTGCTCCTGCCCGGATCGCGTCGAGGCCCCGCCGCAACGCGTCCGCCCGTGTCGCCGTGGCGTCGTGCCGGTCGGCAGGCAGCGTGACCGCGTAGAGGAAGTCGAGCTTGAGGACGCGGTACCCCCAGTCGTACCTGATCGTGCGGGCGACCTCCTCGAGCCACTCGGCCACGTCGGGATGCGTCGTGTCGAGCGCCCACATGGGCCGTGTCTTCGACCACGCCGGGTTCCACAGCGGCACGACAGGCCTGCCGTCGTGGCGGAGCAGCCACTCGGGATGCTCGCGTGCCGTCGCCGAGACGGGATCGGCGAGGAACGGCGCGAGCCAGATCCCGGCGTCGAATCCGGCCGCGGAGATCTTCCCGGCGAGGGCAGCCATGCCGTCGGGGAACTTGGCGTTCGTGTCCAACCAGTCGCCGATGTGTGCCTGGTGGCCGTCGTCGATCATCACATAGTCGAGAGGCACACGGTCACGGAGGGACGCACAGCTCTCGAGGTTCTCCTCGACGGCCGCCTGTGTGACCTTCGTGTAGTAGTGGTACCAGGAGCACCACCCCGCCGGCGGTCTGCTCGGGACACGGGCATGCATGCGGGTGCCGAGCTCGTCGGCGAGCGTCGCCAGCACTGCCTCACCACTCGCGCCGGCCACGACACGCAGGACCTCGGTCTGGATCGTCTCGCCGGGCGGCAGCTCGATCCCGTCCATGTCGCACGTCGCCACGAGCGAACGCTGCACACCGCCGCGCACGTCGACTTCGATGCCGTTCAACTGGCGAGCGGAGGTGACGAAGCCGAAACCGAGCGCGACGCCGGGCCGTATCTCGATCGCCGTGAGGAGCTCCGAGCGAACGATCCCCGGTGTGCCCCGGGCAGTGTGCACGGGACTGCACGACGACACGCGGAGGATGTGCAAGGGCGGATCGCGGTCGACGTCACCCACGCGCAGCGTTCCCGTACCGCTCCATGATTGGTACCCGTTGCGGAACATCGCCCACTCCGCCGGGTCCGCCTCCTCGCCGTCGAGCGTGACGAACGGACCTCTGGCCTCGAGTGGATGCAGGGCCCACAGGCGCAGGGGTTCGGTCCGCGTGTTCGTGACGGCGAGTCGGACGGTCGCGCCCTGGCCGTCGGAGTCGACCTCGACAGTCGCGGGCAGGGGGTGGCGTTCGTCCCCGAGAGTCCGTGTCGACGCGGGGGAGAGGTCGTAAGCCCTGTGCACGAGCGGTGTGGGGCCGTACACGGCACCGGCCCCGAACGGTCCGACGGTGACGCGGCGACCCGCGATCTCGAGCTCCAGGACGGGGCCAGTGTCGTTCGTCTCACGCAGCTCCGGCATCGTGGCGGAAGGGTACTTTCCGGAGGATGAACCCGCACCGCCTCCCCCGCACCGCTGTCCCGTCGGCCTACGACCTCGACCTCGTCCCGGACCTCGAGGCGGGCGTGTTCGAGGGTGAAGTCACGATCCACTTCAGCCTGTCCGAGGCGACCCGTTCCATAGTCCTGAACGCAGCGGAGCTAGACATCTCCTCCGCACGCGTGGGCTCTCCGGGCGGGGACAGGTATGCGATCGGCAACGTGACCACCGATCCGGAGCGGGAGCGGGTCACGGTCGAGCTCGACTCGGAGCTCGAGGCGGGAGACCATCGGCTCGAGCTGGCGTTCACGGGCGTCCTCAACGACAGGCTCTGCGGCTTCTACAGATCCGTGTACGAGGACGGCGAGGGTGTGCGCCACACCCTCGCCACGACGCAGTTCGAGGCGACCGATGCCCGTCGCGCCTTCCCCTGCTTCGACGAGCCCGACTTCAAGGCACGCTTTCGGATCACGCTCGACATACCCGAGGCGCTCGCCGCCTACTCCAACAGTGCCGCTGTCTCGGAGGCACCGTCCGAGCGCCGAGGTCGCAAGGTCGTTCGCTTCGCCGAGACCATGCCCATGTCGACGTACCTCGTCGCGTTCGTCGTCGGCAACCTCGACGCGACCGCTCCCGTCGACGTGGACGGGACAGCGCTGCGCGTCGTGCACGCGCCCGGGAAGGCGCATCTCGCTGCGTTCGGGCTGGAGATCGGGGCGTTCTCGCTCCGGTACTTCTCCGACTACTACGGCATCCCGTATCCGGCCGACAAGCTCGATCTCCTCGCCATCCCCGACTTCGCGGCCGGGGCGATGGAGAACCTCGGCTGTGTCACGTTCCGCGAGGCCCTCCTCCTCGTCGATCCGGCGACGTCCACACAGGGGGAGCTCACGCGGATCGCGGACGTCGTCGCGCACGAGATCGCGCACATGTGGTTCGGGGACCTCGTGACGATGGGGTGGTGGAACGGTCTCTGGCTGAACGAGGCGTTCGCCACTTTCATGGAGGTCTCGGCGGTCGCGGTGTTCCGGCCCGAGTGGGAACGGTGGAACCAGTTCGCCCTCGAACGCAGCGCCGCCTTCGACGTGGACGCCCTCCGCAGCACGCGGCCCATCGAGTACCCGGTCGAATCACCCGAGGATGCCGAGGGCATGTTCGACATCCTCACGTACGAGAAGGGCGCCTCGGTACTGCGCATGCTCGAGCAGTACCTCGGCGCGGACCGGTTCCGGGACGGCATCCGCCGCTACCTGCGCGAGCACGAGTACGGGAACACCGAGACGACCGATCTCTTCGACGCGATCGAGGCCGAGTCGGGTGAGCCGATCCGGCGCATGATGGACGGCTGGATCTTCCAGGGCGGCTTTCCCCTCGTGCGGGCCGATCTGCACGACACGTCGCTCGAGCTCACGCAGTCCCGCATGCTGTACGGCGAGGCCGAGACCCCCGAGCGCTGGGAGGTGCCCGTGCTCGTGGATCTGCACCCCGGCACTCCCGATGTCCCCGGTGCTCGGGCGGGGGTGCGGACGGAGCGGGCGCTCCTTGGCGACGTCTCCGTCCGGATCGACCTCGAAGACGGCGATCTGCCCGTCGTGAACGCGGGCGGGCACGGCTTCTACCGCGTGCACAGGGACGGCCGTCTTCTCGCCTTGACCACAGCCCGCCTCGCTGACCTCGACCCGATCGAGCGTTACGCCGTCGTCGACGATGCGTGGGCATCCGTCCTCGCGGGGGAGGAGGAGGTGGCCGAGTTCCTCCGCCTCCTCGGTGCGTATGCGGAGTGCGCCGATCTCGACGTATGGCGTCTCATCGCCGCCTGCGTGGCGGGGGTGGATCGCCTCGTCGACGGGAGCGCACGGGATGCGTTCCGGCACCTTGTGCGGTCCCTGTTCGCCGTGAACATGGGGCGCCTCGGCTGGCAGGTCGGGGGCGACGAACCTGCAGTCACGCGCCAGTTGCGTGGCGTCGTCATCCGTGCGCTGGGGACGACGGGCGGGGACGACGCCGTGCATGCGCGTGCCGTCGAGGTCCACGCCGCATACCTCGCGGACGCACATGCCGTCTCCGGGGACGTCGCCGCGGCCGCGGCTGCCGTCGTTGCCCACCGCGGCGATGCCACGGACTGGGACACGTTCGTGCAGCGGTCCAAGGAGGCGCCGACGCCGCAGGAGCAGATCCGCTACCTCCAGGCGCTCGTCGACTTCCCGCACGAGGCGGAGTATCGCCGTACCCTCGCCTACGTGATGTCGGACGAGGTGAGGACACAGGATGCGCCGTTCGTGCTCGCCGGCCTCGTCGGTCATCGTGAGCACGGTCCGATCGGCTGGGAGCTCCTCACCCGCGAGTGGGACGCGATCAATGCCCGTTTCCCCTCGAACACGATCGTGCGCCTCGTCTCGGGTGTTCGTGCCCTCGGCCTCTCGCACCCCGAGCTCGCGCCGGAGGTGCACGCCTTCTTCGCCGACCATGACATCCCCCAGGCCCGCCGCACGCTCGCCCAGCACCTCGAGAAGCTCGACGTGAACGTCGCGTTGCGTGAGAGGGAAGCTGCCCGGTTGGGAGAAATGCTGGTTGCAGTTGCGGAGGATCGCTAGGTCCCCGCCAACCATGTGGGCAGCATCAACCCTCTTTGGTGAGGGCGATCCAAGCCCACATCGCTGTTTCGGCCAAGCTGGGCAGGGTGAGCCCTCATGCGTGAGGGCGGAAACTGCCCACATGTTTGGGGTTACTGCGGGGGGATGTCAGCGGCGGCGGCACCGATCGAGGGCGGAGGCCACGCGAAGGACGTGACGCCCTCGTCGACCGTGCGGGGGGCACGCAGCGCCTCGTCCGCGGCCGCCGTCGCCTGGACCGTGAGGGCACGCCGCGCCTCGTCCACGACGTAGGCCACCTCGTCGGCGCCGTTCCACGCCGTGGCGGGACGCAGCGCGACGAGGCCGTCGGCGAGGAGCTGCGGAGCAGGGCTGAGAAGGAGGTCGAGGCGCCACAGGCTGAGCGTGCGCACCGCCGGGTCGGGTGAGGGCGAGGTGAATGCGGCCGACTCCGCGGTCTCGACTCCGGCGAGGACCGCCGGATCCCGGTACTGGGTCTCGGGCTGGGCGGCCACGATCTTGATGGCACCGGCCTCGTCCACCTCGAACAGGCCGTTCACGGCAGGGTCGTACGTGGAGGCCGCTTCCGCTGCCACGACGGCGTTCGAGAAGAAGACGTCGTAGGGGGTTGCCCACGTCACCCCGGTCGCATTGCTGTTGCCCACGAGCTCGGTCGTCTCGCCCGTCTCGGCGTCCATGATCCCGATCTCGATCGGAGACGGTTGGGCCGGGGCGGACAGGAAGGCGATGCGGCGCCCGTCGGGTGACCAGGCGAAGAGGTCGTTCACGGTAGGCGGCGGAGCCATCTCGCGCTGGCCGCCGGAGGACGATTCGGCCACCACGAGGAGGCCTCCCGTGAGCTCACCCGGCACCACGAACGCGATGTTCGCACCATCGGGAGACCAGCGGGGGCTCCGCACGTACGGTTGCACGGCATCCACGGGGACGGGGAGCAGCTCGGAGTGGACCAGCAACCGCGCGTTCGTGCCGTCGGTGTTCACGATCCAGAGCTCACCGCCGGGGTCCGTCGGCGTGGCGGAGCGCACGAAGGCCACCTGTGAGCCGTCCGGAGACGGAGCGGGCTGGCTGTCGTGGGGGCCGTCCGTGATCGGTTCGCCCGGGCTGCGTGCATCCGGGGAGACGTGGATCCGCCCGTTCTTGGCGTAGAAGAGGGGGACCCCACCCGGTTCGGGCGGAAGCGTCGTCGTGGACGACGGCCCCGGTCCCGACCTCTCCGGGACCGACGACGTCGTGGGGTCGGGATCGTCGAGGTTCGTGCAGGCGGAGAGGACGAGGATCGCGGCAAGGAGGACAACGGTCGCGGCAGAGCGGGGAGGGGACCATCGCGTCATGTACCGGAGCCTATGTGCCACCGGTGGGAATCGTTGTGCCAGCCTATCCTCGTGCAGCCAGAAGCCGGCCGGCAGCGGGTGGCGACGATCCAGCTCGCGGAGTCCTTCCTGGACGAGCTCCTACGACGGACGCGTCGGTCACCGCGCTTCCCCGCCTCGTTCTCCCAGCGCGTAGCCCTGCCGGCTCCGGCGGCCGGTGGCGCCGAGTTGAACCTCGACGTTCGAGAGACAAACGTGCAGTTGCGGCGCGGCACGCGGCACCGGGCCCGCATACGGGTGCGCATGCGCGGCCACATCCTGTGGGACATGGCGTTGCGTCAGGCAGCGCAGAACCTCGAGGTCGAGTTCACGTTGTCGGTCCGACCCGAGGTTGGACTCGACTCGTCGGGCTCCGTCCGTCTCGGAGCCGACTTCTCACGCGCGCGGGTGAGCGAGGTCAGCCTCCAGATTCTCGACACGCCGTACGTGCCCGTGGCGGCACCGATGGATCTGCTCGGGCCGTTCGGCCGCCGCGTCCTCGACACCGTGAGCCGGGAGGCGATCGGACTCTTCGTGCGCAGCCTCGGCGTCCGCGAAACGGACCTCCTGGGTCCGATAGGCGTCTGGCTGGGTGTGCTCGGCGCCGATCCCGCCGGTAGCCGTGTCAGCGTGGACGACGGCCGGCTCGTGATCGACGTCTACGACGCTGCTGCCCCGCAGGGGACGAGGCGTGAGGAGGTCGCGCCCAGCCTCGACCCGGTCCATGTGTCCATCGACACCCGGGCGGCACCGCGGCTCCTCGCCCACTGGGCCGGTGAGCTCACCCGGGAGGACCCCGCCGTCGAGCTCGACTCCACCCGCTTCGATTTCGTCGGGGACGAGGTGGTGATGAGCGGGCGCCTGCGACGTGTCGTACCGGGGCTGGGCCGGAACCGGCCTGTCGAAGCGGACGTGAACCTCCGCTTGAAACCGGAATGCGGCCCGGAGCATCTCACGTTCGCCGTGGGTGAGGTCGGGGTCGAGTGGACGTCGGTGCGGGCCGCGCGCCCGGTCGTGCAGCGGCTCGTGCAACGCTGGGTGTCCACCCGCCTGCGCATACCGGCGCTCTGGCAGCTTCCCGTGCCGTTCGTCACCGACCGCTCCTGGATCCTCGGGATCAGCGACATCGCGGTCGCTGATTCGGCCGTCGAGGTCGCGCTGTCCGCCTGGTTCGCCCCCGACTGACGACAGAACCCCGCACTGCCTCAGGCGAGGCGGAGGAGCCAGTCGTCGGATTCCGGGTCACGCTCCATCTCGACGAGCCCGCGGGCCCGGGCGGCCTTGCAGAACTGGATGAAGCTCCCGTAACCGAAGCGCTTCTCCGAGAAGTCGGCGCTGTGACGGCGGATCAGGTCCTTCAGCCCCGTGAGCCGGACCGGTTCCTCCTTCTCGACGACGGAGCGGAGGAGGGCAAAGGCGGCCTCCTCGTCCTTCGTGCTCTCCGGGAACGTCACCTCGGGATCGCCGTGGGACGGACCCTCGGAGAGGGCGATGGTGTCGGTGTCGGCGAGATGCGCGAGGAGCTCCCCGAATCCGCGGAATCCGTGATCCGCCTCGTTGAACGTCGGGTCCTTGCGCAGGATCGCGCGCTTGAGCGTCGACGCGAGCACAGGTCCGGGCGCGCTCTGCACGAGGCCGGCCAGCGTGCGGGCGACGAGCCGCTCGAGATCACCGCTGTCCGCAGCGGGTGCGGCTGAGCCGTTGTCGGGCGGTGTCGCGTGCGGCTCTGCGTCCACGAGCCGTTCGTAGAAGAAGAACTCGTCGCAGGCCGGTGGGAGCAGACGGGAGGTCGCGGCGGCGATCCCGAAGCCGATCACGCTCCGGTTGAGCTCGCGCAGCTTGTGCACGAGCGGAGTGAAGTCGCTGTCGCCGCTACCGATGACGAACGTCGTGATGTAGGGGCGCTCGTAGCAGAGCTCGATCGCGTCGACGGCGAGTTTGATGTCGGCGGCGTTCTTGCGGACGGCACCCGTGCGTTGAGGGATGTCGATCAGCTCGACGCTGTGGTCGGTGAGCGCCTGTCGATCCGCGGCGAAGAGGGTCCAGTCGGCGTATGCCCTCCGGTAGACGACGCGCCCCCTCTCGGCGAGGACGTCGACGACCGGCTCGAGGTGGAAGGTGCGGCCCCCGAGTTGCTCGCGGGCGCCGATGGCGAGGTTCTCGTGGTCGATGAACAGGGCGATCGGTTCTTCCTGCATGACCCATCATGGCACCGCGACCCCGCGTTCTCGCGTCAGGGCCACGTCATGCGCCGGTCAGAGGCTTGTGGCAGGCTTGCGGGGCGACAGGACGAAGAGAACAAAGGGGACATGGTGTACCTGAGGCGGTTTCTTCTCATCGCGTGTGGGGTCCTGACCGGTGCGGTCCTTCTTCTCGTGTGCGCGGCGCCGGCAGACGCGGACGGTCTCGACCTGACTTGCAGCACGCGGACAGGTCCGGTTGCGGACATCGACACGTCCACCGAACCCGAAGTGCTCGATGGCGTCGACGTCGTGTTCAGGGGCCGGGCGCCGGCATCCGTCCCGATTACGGGCGCCGTCGACGTCGATCCGGAGACGGGTGACAAGCTGTTCACGCGTACGTGGCGTCCCACGTCGGGGGGTACCTTCTACGTCGACTTCCTCGCCGCGTCGGGTGTCGAGATGAGCTTCCTCCTGCGTCCGCGTGTGCACGCCGGATGGGGCGGGCCGGTCCCGTTCAGCATGGGCCTGGCAGACCTCTTTCGCGAGAACTTCGCGCTGCCCGACGACTTCCGCACGAACCCGTTCCTCCCGCCCGACCAGGTCGGTGTGGTCGGACTCGACGTGACCGCCTTCGCCTCGGAAGCCCTGGCCGCTCTACCCGAGGGGATCGAAGGACGCCTCGAGGCGCACGTCCGCTTCCACCGCAGCGACGGTACGTGGACGACGACACGTATCGGCGTCGGTCTCGACTCGCGGGCGGCCGGGGCCGACCTGCCCCGCCGCAGTGACCTGGGAGTGGGTTTCAAGCGAGTATGGACGGGCGGGGCCGGCACACCGACCGACTACATCGTCGTCGGCCAGCACTACACGAGCTGGACGGAGGGGACTCCCAAGCCTGGTGTCGGTGTCCGCGTCGACGTCGACGAGGTGCTGAGCGGCCCGGCTGGCGAGACCGTGCGTCCCACGGTCGACGTCGACCTCGACTACTCGAACGTGCCCGAGAACATGGCCGTCGGTGTGCGCAGCCGGTGCCGTCCGTGGGACCCGACATTCAGCTCGACCGGACACATCGCCTGGAACCATTCGGGTCTCACGCCGGAGGCCGCGGCTGCGACCACGATGGACTTGAGGGTCAAGACGGGGGTCGAGGCGGGACTCCCCATCCGCATCGCGGAATACGATCCGATTCTCGGGGGGGGATGGCGTGACACCCTTGCCGACGAGACAGACGTCGACGCCACGATCGTGGGCCTACCCGAGCGCGTCGACTGGATCATGCACCCCGACTCGATGGGCATCACGCGGAGCACCGACGTGACTCCGGACGTGATCCTGAACCACGCCCAGCTTGCCCAGGACGATCCCCTCGTTTCCGATGACAGGCCCTTGTACGTGGAGGGTGCCGTCACCGGCCTACCGGCGCACTCGCGCGCGCAGGCCGGGTTCGCCGCGGACGGGAGTCTCGAGACCCTGGATCTGCAGTTCTTCGAGGTGGCGTGCACGGAGGGCGCTCCCGAGGACGATCTCTTCCCGCCCGGTCCGCAGGGTTGCCGTCGTACGGATCGCGTGGGCATACCCGAGGCGCACGTGCTTGCACAGAACTGGCTACCGGACGACCTCATCGCCCAGGACGCCTGGCACGGGATGGCGTCGCCGCCCGTCAACGAACCCCAGTACGCGTATTACGCGAGCCGCGATACCGCCGACGGGGTGCCCGTCGAACTGTGGCGGGGCGGTGCACGCCTCGTGGGCCTCCGGCAGGCCGCCTTCGACTCGTCGGAGGGGGGAGAGGTCCGGTTCTACGTGGACCGCGACGAGAGCCATGTCGACGTTCCACCCTGGTCTCCGCCGGGGGACTGCATCCCACTGCCGCCCTACTGGGAGTGCCCGCCCTGGTTCCCGCCCGATCCCGACCCCGCCCAAGTCGTCATCGACGTGGACGGACGTACGGCGGACGACGAGGTCGTGAATGCGGGAACGCGCGTGGAGGCGAGCGGCAGGGTCCCCGACCTGCCGGCTGCGCTGCGCCTGGACGTGGAGTCATCCGCCTTCGTCACGAAGGCCATGTGGTGGGCGACGAGCGACGTCGAGATCGACAGTGGGCTCGTCCGGGCCACGCTCCCCGGCCCCGCGGCGACACTTGTCGACGCGGCATTCGAGGTCGGGAACGGCGGCGCCGGCCTGTCCCCGGCGGGGGAGGTCGTCATCGAACAGGAGACGGTGCGGATACCGAACCAGGTCTGCCTGATCATCTTCGGCAGGCGCATCTGTCGGCCGACAGGCGGATCGACGTACCAGCCGACTGGCTGGCGCCACGTCTCCTTCGACGTGCCGGCCACACCGGACGACGGCTTCCCGGCCGTGGAGGTGCCTTCCGAGGTGATCCACGCGGCGAGGCTGAAGGCTGGAGTCGTCGCCACGACCAGGGCCGGGCGCCTCGGTGGTACCCGCATCCGAGCCTGGGTCGACACCTCACTCGCGCCGGGCGCGGTCGTGCGCTGGAACGAGGCCGACGGCAGCCTCGCCCATGTCGAAGGATCTTTCTGCGAGGAGGGGGACGAATGCGGGAACTTCTTCCACGGCGTGGTCGTGTCCGGGCCCCCCGAGATCCGGGAGTGGGAGCGGCTGATCGACAAGCCCGCGCTTCCCGAGGCACCGGCGGCGGTTGCCGACGTGATGCCTGCCTTCGACGACACGTGGCTGTACACAGACGGCGAGTCAGGGGTGCGGGCAGTCCTCGCGGGTCGTGACGACGAGTGGGGGCTCAACCGCTGGGGTGTCGAGGCCTTCGTCGAGTCGGTCGCCGCCTTCGAGTACACGTCCGAGGGCAACGACGTCCGCGTCGAGCTCGCCGACGGAGCGGACGGCACGCAGGCGTTCAACGTCGACCTGCTCGACGCCACACGGCGCCCACCTGTCTCGTTCGGCCCGCAGTACATCCCCTTGATGGTGGACGCCCGCATCGACCGCCTGCCCGAGCAGATGCGCCTCCGCATGGACGCCTCGGACACCTCGGCTGCCGCGGACACCCCGTGGATCTGGGTGAACACCGAGGACACCGGTATCACCGATGCGGCGGACGTCGACTGGGACACAACCGACGCACCCGGCACACGCCCGAGGCTCACCGGCCTCGTACGCATGGGCTACACGTCGATGCTGGCGGGGATGGCCGGCACGGAGCGTCCCTCACCCGTTCGATCTGCGTTCGGTGCCGACGTGTGGGCGAAGTTCGCCTCCTCGGGCCCGTACGCCGTCGACGTCGTCGCGGACGTCGAGGTCCCCCGCCATGTGGCGATCTGGAAACCGAGCCTGGCGGAGTGCAACGCCAGCCAGAGCCGTGACCGCATCGCCGCCTGCCAGGACCGCTCCCTCTACGAGATGGACGAGTGGCAGGAGGTCCGCGCGCTCTTCAAGACGACGAGTGCGACCCTCGGCGACCTGAACGTGAACGCGCGGGTCGCGGGAGAGGACTCCGACTACGGGGTCGAGGGAACGGTCGGACGAGTCCCGGGCCACCTCGACGCGACCGTGCGCCTCACCCAGAACAGGCGGCTTCCCTGGCTCGAGGCCACCCTCGCTCTCGACGCGAGCGCACCCCTCGGGGACGTACAGGCGGCGGTGACCGACAGGACAGACCCCAGCCCGGCCGCCTACCGCATCGCGGACGGGACGAGCCGACCGACGCCCAATTATGCGGCCGTCCTCCGCGACGTGCCCGCCGACTTGAACGTCTCGGCGCGGGTGTTCGGTCTCGAGGAGCGCCTCACGCCCGACCTCCCAGCGGACTCACCCTGTCGGGCTTCGAGCGGCGACCTCGGCTATCTGCATGCGGTGCTCGACCTGGGCGGAGGGGTGTCCGACGTCGACATCGACGTGCAGGAGACCCAGGCCGGCCTGGCAGCCGATCTGCGGGCTGACGCCCCCGTGTCCGGCTGGGTGAACGCCCGGATCGACGACCTCGTCTTCTGCGAGAGCGACTACGAGGACAAGTCGTCCTTCCAGATCCACATGGCCGACGGCGGCGTTTTCGGATCGCGCTACGCGCAGCTCGTACCCCCTGTGCTGCTCTTCGACCTGATCCTGGGTGCCTTGGGGGAGCTCGTCCTCGCATCCGATGCCGACATCGACGTCAACCTGGACGCGGACCTCCCTATCTACTTCCAGTTCGACCGGGTGACGGAACTGCGGGTGGCGCAGAACGTCACGACGCTCTCGGTCGACGAACGCCACGGGGGGGAAGGTGAGCCGACGACGATCGCCGTGCGGCAGCGTTCGCTGCCGCACGAGGAGCCCGTCGAGGTCGACGGAGCCTGGTTCCGGAGCAGGGACGTGCGTTTCCGCTCGACCGAGTGGGGCCTCGAGGACTTCGACATTCGGAACAACGTCACCGATTCCTTCGCAGTCGTGGGTCTGCATCCATGGCAGCGCTGCGTCGACAACGGGGACGGCGACTCCGACGACGACGAGCACCCCTGTTTCACGGGCGGGTACTCACGCGACAACGTGGGCACCGTGGCCGACTTCCCCACCCGCGAGGATCGGGGTAGCGAATTCATCTCCGCCGATATCGTCATCGACCCTGTCTTCTCTCCCTCGAATCGGACAGAACTGCAGGACGAAGACGACGGCCTCGTGGAGCCAGGCCTCATCTTCTACGGGAAGGTCGCCGAACGGGCGGTGCCGGCGGAGGCGGACTGGTTCGTCGCGCCCGAGCTCGTCGCGTCGCGGACACGGACGGCCACACCGACGTTCACGTGGCGGCCTGACGCGTGGGCCGAGTATCCGCCCTTCACCCTCGCTTCCAACTGCTCCCCGATCGCCGAGACGAGCGATGCGGTCGGCGCAGACGGCACGACTTACGGTCTCGTTCCGATGTGCGCGCCGATTGTCTGGGGCTACGACACCCCGGCAGCCCGAGCCCAACTCTTCGGCGGATTCGGTCTCACGGCCGAGTTCACCAACGGCACCCCGCGTTGGGTCGTAGCCCTCCCCGACCCCGTCGGCTTCGATCCGGCGGGGAACGACACGTGCGAGCTGAACCTCGACAGGAACTGCCGCGTGCGCACGCGGATCGCACCCCAGGGGAACGGGTCGGTGCAGGTGACGTTGTCCACGGAACGCCCCTTCAACGTGTTCGGGTTGAGGGTCTGGAGGTCGATCGGCACGAAGTATGCATGGCTGGACGCCTCGGGCCACCCGGCACACCATCTTGCCCAGGCTGCCGAGTTGCCGAACCTGTTCGCAGCCTCGTTCCGAGACGCGAACGACCGGAGCGGTGTCACGGCGCTCGACCCCTGCACGATCGCGACGTGGGCGTGCGCGCCCCCACCCGCGGATCACAGCGTGCAGTGGGTGTTCGGCGACGGCGAGGTGTCGGACCCGAGTTCGGCGGCTCCCACGCCCGTCGGGCACGACTACCCCTCGACCCGTACGCAGCAGTCGTATTACGGCGCCCTCGTACTCCTCGACGCCGAGGGGGAGGTGGCGGGCAGCGCACCGTTCATCGTCAAAGCCGGAGGCTGGTCGATCTTCGACGGGTCGTGGGGCTGGCCCTGGCCCCTTGGCGGTTAGGGTTGGCGGCCGTCCGGACGTCACCCCGACGCCGGTGTGAGGCCCCCAGGTACACTCGGCGCGGATGGACCGGGACGCCGAGGACAGGGCCGGTGAACAGGAGCGGCGCGGCGACGTCGGCGGTGCCGTGGGGACGCTCGTCGCGGCCGAGGCCCTTTCCTCCGCGGTGGAACTGCTCGAACGCCACGCCGTGAGGATGCTCGCCGACGGAGACGTCGTCGGCCTGCGCCTCGCCATCGCCCGGATCCCGTCCCGGTCCCGGACCCTGACCCTCGACGTCGCGGATGCGGATGCCGCCGTGCGCTGCCAGGTGGGGGACCTCGGCACCCTCGAGCAACTGGCAGAACGGGCCCGCACACCCGACGACCCGGTCCTGCGTGCCTGGGTTGCGGCGGCCATGGCCGAGCACTTCTTCTGGCAGGGCGATCTCGTCGGCCTCTCCATTGCCGCCCGCGCGCTCGAGGACCTACCCGGCGGAGACCTCGGGTCCACAACCTTCCTGTCGGTGCGCGGCCGCCTCAGGCGCATGGTCGCGATCGGCAGGTTGTTCGGCTTCCAGGCGGATTCGTACGAACAGGCGCGCACTGCCCTCGCGCCCGCACTCGCGGACTTCGGCCGGGCGGGCTGGGAGGCGGAGCGCGTCGTGACGGCGGCCATGTTCGCCGTCACGTGGGCATCGGTCTCCTGGGACCGGGTGCACGAGGCCCGCCTCATCGCGGCGGAGTCCGCCGACCAGTTGCGGGCGCTCGAGTCGCCCTACCTCCCCCTTGTCCTCACGGGGCTCGCCGTCGTCTGCTTCATAGAAGGCGATCTCGCAGCCTGCCATGTCGCGGCCGACGAAGCGGACGAGTGGGCGGGGGGTTCTCTCGCCACCGTGACGACGGCTACGACGTGGCTTCGCAATCTCGCGACCCTGATCGGCGGTGTGCCCGGCAGCGAGTCACTCGCCGCTGTCGGGGCGGCAATCGACGGCCTGCGGGCGCACCTGCCGCAGGGTTCGGGTACGGCCATGGTCAGTGCCGCCTCCGTCCTTGCCGATCTCGGGCGGGTGGAAGAGGCCGAGGAGTGGTTCGGCCGCGCCGACCTGTCACGGGACATGACCCCCTACGCCTTCGTCGACCGGGAGGCGGTCGCTGCCCGCCTCGGGATCCTGCGGGGGGAAGCGGAGGCCGTGGACAGGCTCGAGGGAGTCGTGTCGTCGATGCGGCACCTCGGGCTGGGTCGCCTTGCCGGCGTCAACCTCCTGCGGGCCGCGCGGGACGCCGAACGGGGCGGCTGGGATCCGTCCACCGTGGAGCACCTGAGGCGCGAAGGCGTTGCTTCCGTGCCCGAAGTCGGGCGTCGCACGCTGTGGGAGGCGCTTTGGGCCCAACCGCTCGCGGCGGATCCGGCAGAGACACGCGACAGCGCGGGTTCGGGTCCTGTGAACGCGATCCGTGTGCTCGTCCCCGACCCGATCGTCGTGCGAGACGGCAAGGCGGTGACGCTTCCTGACGGCACAGCCCGCCTTCTCGCCGTGCTCATCGTCGCCCATCGGCCTCTGACCGTGGACCAGCTCGCCGAGGCCCTATGGCCCGATGCCGCTCCCGAAGCGGCCCGGGTCCGCCTCAACTCTGCGATCTACCGGATGCGCCGTCTGCTCGGGCTCGGACAGGACGAGCTCGTGCGGCGCCGCCCGGACGGGATCGAGCTCGACGCAGCAGGTGCCTGGCGCGTGGATGCGTGGGACTTCTGGGATCTCTCGGAGGGGAGTGTGAGGGATCGCGTTGCAGCGTTCGAGTCGTATGCAGGCGACCTGTGCGCGAGACAGCTCGCCTACGACGAGGCCGTGCTGGAGGCCCGCACGCGTCTGCGCGCGCGCTTCACCGATCTCGCGATCGAGCTCATGCGCGGTGGCCACGTCGAACCGCGCCGTGTCGCCGCGAAGATGGGCCTCCTCGAGGAGGACCCCCTCCTCGCGGGCGAGCTCGCCGCCGCGCTCGAGCAGGCGGGATTCAAGGCCGAGGCGTCGGCGGTGCGTGGCCTGTACGAATGACCGTTCAGCCGGTGTACGGGTTGTGCCAGCGGTCGAGGTAGGTGATCTCCTCGACCGGGCGGCGTTGGGCCGGCTTGAAGTCCGTGCCCTGTGTGTAGGCCACGGGGAGGAGAGCGACCTGGGTCACGGTGTCGGGGATGCCGAGCAGTTCGGCGGCCTCGGCCTCGTAGGCGAGGTGCAACGTCGTGTAGGTGGAGCCGAGGCCGCGGCTGCGCAGGGCGAGCTGGAACGACCAGATCGCAGGCACGATCGACCCGTACAGACCGGCTGCCGACATGTCCGAGCTCGCGCCTCCGGGGTCGCGGCCGAGGATGCAGGGCACGACGAGAACGGGCGCGCGGTGCATGTTCTCGGCGAGGTGCACGGCCGAGCTGCGCACGCGCTCCATCTGGGACGGATTCGACGCCTTGGGTGTGCTCTGCCCGGAGGCCGCTCCCATGTACTGCTCGAAGGCACGACGGTACAGGGCGGCAAGACCCCCCTTCGCGTCGGCGTCCTGCACCACGATCCAGCGCCAACCCTGCGCGTTCGATCCGGTCGGAGCCTGGATGGCGAGACGCAGGCACTCCAGCACGACGTCGAGGGGCACACCCCGGTCCATGTCGAGGCGCTTGCGCACAGCCCGCGTCGTCGTGAGCAGCTCGTCCACGACTCGGATGTCCATGGGGTCCTCCTCGTCTCGTCGCGGGATGCGGGACAACTACGCTGCCAGGCGAGGATGCGGATTGCCACTTTCAACGTGCGGCACTGCACTCTCGCCGGTCCCGGGAAGAAACCGGACATCGAGGCGACGGCACACGCTGCCCGCAGCCTGCGGGCCGACGTGCTGGCCGTGCAGGAGCTCGACGTCGGCCTCGAACGGACGGGCGAGGTGCACCAGCCCGACACCCTCGCCCTCCTCCTCGGCATGCACGTCGCCTTCGCACCCGCGATCGGGAGTGACGCACACGCGTACGGGATCGCCCTCTTCAGCCGCACGGAGCTCGACGGTGGGGCCATGACGCTGCCCGGCAACGAGGATCGCGAGCCCCGCGTCCTCTGGGCGGGGCGCACGGCTGCGATCTCGGTCGTGACGACCCACCTTTCGACCGAGTCGTCTCTTGCCGTGCGCCAGCTCGGCATCGTCGTCGACACCGCCCTGAGCCTCCCTCCGCCCCGCCTGGTCCTCGGCGACCTCAACCTCGGTCCCGAGGACCTCACGCCCGCCTACGCCGCCGGTTTCAGGCAGGCGGTCACGAGCCCGACGTGGCCACGACGGCACCCGCGCCGCGCGATCGACCACGTCCTCGTCCAGGACGACATCACCGTCACCGACGGCCACACTCCGCTCCTGCCCGTCAGCGACCACAGGCCGCTCGCCGTCGAGATCGAGGCGAGACCGGCGGACGCACCGTCGTGAGACGGGGCGGAGTCGCAGTGCGCGAGTAGAAAACAGGACATGCACGTCCTGCACTGCCTCTGGGTCCGCGGTGACCGCCTCGCCGTCTGGGCCGAGGATTCCGAGGCAGCCCACGATGCATTCGGGGGACGGGCACCTCGGCGGGGCCGGGCCCCGAGCAGCCATCCCTTCGACACGGCGTCCGAGACGATCGCCGCCGCGCTCGGTCTCCAGGCCCCGGCCGGTGAGCCCACGACACATGTGCTGTGGCTCCCCGCGACCGTGGGCAGGCCGCAGCCGTCGCCTCGACTCGTCTTCGACGCCGCGGCGAAGGTGAAGCGGCCCGACCGCATCCTGCCCTGGACGGTCCGCACGGCGGAGCTCGGGCTCGATACGGCGATCCCCGCGCTCGTCGCCCCCCCACCGACGACGCCGGGCACGGTTCTCGGCAGCGGCTGGTACGAGCTCGGCCAGATCAGCCTCCTCGCCCTCGAGCTCGTCATGACAGGACGGATCCTGCCCGGTCTCACGCGGGCGGGAGACCGCCTCGTCGCGGCGTGGACACCGATCCCGACGACGGCGCAGAAGTCGGAGCTGCGCTGCCTCGCCCGCGGGCTGCCCGGCCTCCTGCGGGCCGAGGAACCGACGGGCCGGCCTGCACTCGAGATCGTCGAGGGTCTCCTCGCCGCCGTCGCCGACCATGTCGTGCGTGCCGCGGCACCGGCCGTGGGCGGGTCGGAAGGGCCACTCGGCGCGTGGCTGGAGGCACTCGGGGGGGACGGCGAGATCACGGCCGCCCATCCCGAACTACCGGCATTGGCGGATGCAGTGGCGGGCTGGCTGCGTGACGCGTCTCCCGGCGACGGAGCGATGCGCACGTGCTTCCGTCTCGTGGCACCCGAAGGTCCGTATGCGGGGGACGACGACGATTCCGAGGCCGGAGGGGACGACTCGTGGTCGGTCGAGTTCCACTTGCAGTCCACGGACGATCCGAGCCTCCTCGTACCGGCCGGCCGCCTCTGGGAGGCAGACGACACCTCGGACCTCGGCAGCCTCGGGGAGGATCACCCGCACGACGCCCTCCTGCGCGACCTCGGCATTGCCGCCCGTGTCTACCCCCCTCTCGCCCCGGCACTCGACGCGGCCACACCCCGCGCTCTCGTCACCGACGCAGACGGGGCTGCCGACTTCCTCACCCGCGGGGCCGGTGACCTGGAGCGCAGCGGATTCGGTGTCCTCCTGCCCGACTGGACACGGCGCCCCGCCCGCCTCGGTGTCCGGCTCACGGCTCGTGACGGGGGGGAGGACGAGACTCCCGACTCCGGCGCGGGACACGGCCGGCTCGGTCGGGACGCGATCGTCGCCTTCGACTGGAAGCTCAGCCTGGGTGAGGACTCCGTCACGGAAGACGAACTGGACCGTCTCGCCGCGCTCAAGACACCTCTCGTGCGGGTGAGGGGACGCTGGGCCTGGTTCGATCCCGAGGCCGTCGACGCCGCCCTCGAGTTCGTCGCCCGGAGCCGCGAGACGACGGCCGAGCCGCCGGGCATCCTCGACGCCCTGCGGCTTGCCGCCGATCTCGACGTCGACACACCGGGTGTGCCCGACACCCTCCCCGTTCTCGGGATCGACGCTGACGGTGTCACCGGTGCTCTGCTCAGAGGAGACGTGGACGTGGCCGTACCACCTGCTCTCCCGGCGTCGTTCCGGGGCGTGCTGCGGCCCTACCAGGAGGCAGGTCTCGCCTGGCTCACCTGGCTCGACGGCCTCGGTCTCGGCGCCTGTCTCGCCGACGACATGGGACTCGGCAAGACCGTGCAGGTCCTCGCCCTCCTTGCCGTCGAGCGTGACGTGCAGGGCGATCCACCCCACCCCACCCTGCTCGTCTGCCCCACGTCCGTCCTCGGGAACTGGGTGCAGGAGGTCGAGGCGTTCGTGCCGTCCCTCCGATTCCACGTGAACCACGGTTCGGGGCGAGTGCGGGGGGAGGCCGTGCGTGACGCGGCGGCGGGCTCGGATCTCTTCCTCACCACGTATGCCCTCGCGGCGAGGGACCGGGACGCGCTCGCGGCGGTGCCGTGGGCCCGGATCGTCCTCGACGAGGCGCAACAGGTGAAGAACCCGCGCACGCGCCAAAGCCGCGCGATCCGCCACCTCGCCGCCGTCACGGGAGCGAGGCGTGTGGCGCTCACGGGCACGCCCCTCGAGAACCGCCTCGGCGACCTCTGGTCGTTGATGGCGTTCCTCAACCCCGGCCTCCTCGGCTCGGCCCGGGCGTTCCGCGACACCTTCGCCACTCCCATCGAGCGGTACGGCGACACCGACGTGCTCGAACGGCTCGGCAGCCTCGTGCGGCCCTTCATGTTGCGTCGCGTCAAGGCCGATCCCGCGATCGCGCCCGAGCTGCCCGACAAGATCGAACGTGACGAGCTCTGCTCCCTCACGCGCGAACAGGCGTCGTTGTACAGGTCCGTGGCCGACGAGATGCTCGGTCGCGTCGACGCGCTCGGAGGTGACGATGCCGCCACCGGGATCGAGCGGCGCGGTGTCGTGCTCGCGGCTCTCCTGCGTCTCAAGCAGATCTGCAACCATCCCGCGCTCTACCTCGACGACGGGTCCGAGCTCGCGGGCCGCTCCGGCAAGCTCGAGCGCCTCGAGGAGCTCGTCGACGGGATCCTCGCCGGAGGTGAGCGGGTTCTCGTGTTCACGCAGTTCGCGACGTGGGGTGAGATGCTGCGTCGCCACCTCCAGGAGGTATCGGGACGAGAGGTCCTCTTCCTCCACGGTGGAACGCCGCGACGCCGCCGCGACGACCTCGTCGCCCGCTTCCAGGCGGACCCGGGGCCACCCGTCTTCGTCATCTCCCTGAAGGCGGGCGGGGTCGGCCTCAACCTCACGGCCGCGACACACGTGATCCACTACGACCGGTGGTGGAACCCCGCCGTCGAGAACCAGGCGACCGACAGGGCCTACCGCATCGGCCAGACACGAGGCGTCGACGTGCACCGGTTCGTCTGCGCGGGAACGATCGAGGAGCGCATCGGGACCCTGATGCGGGACAAGCAGAGGCTCGCCGACACGATCGTCGGGGCAGGCGAGGGCTGGCTGACGCGACTCGACGCCACCGAGTTGAGGCGCGCGGTCGAGTTGTCGGCAGGTGTGGGGGGTGGCGGCTGATGGTGGCGCGGCGCGGGCACGGGGATCTGCCCGAGGGCGTGGACCTGCCGGCGGATCACGACGACCCGGAGGCGAGCGCGGCATACGGTGCCCGCGCGCGTCGCCTCGACACCCCACGTGCGTCCGACGTGGACGAGGGAGCCGCATCGGACGAGATGCGTGTCACGCCGTGGCGAGGCTGGGAGCGTTTCGTGCACACGGGCGCGATCCCCGTCGCCGACGGAATCAGGGCGAAGACGCGGCGGGGTCGGATCGGCACGTCGTGGTGGTCGCAGCGCTTCATGTCGGTGATCGAGTCGCTCGAGCTCGGCGGCAGGCTCGACCGCGCGCGGACGTACGCCCGCAAGGGGCAGGTGATCGACCTCGAGGTCGATCCCGGCACCATATCCGCGCATGTGCAGGGGACGAGCCCCACTCCGTACGTAGTCGAGATCCGCCTGCGCCGTCTCGGCCCGGGTGACTGGGAGCGTGTCGTGGAGGCGATGGCGTCGCGAGCGGCGTTCGCCGCCCACCTCCTCTCGGGCGAGATGCCCGTCGACGTCGAGGCGGCCTTCGCCGGGGCCGACGTGTCCCTCTTCCCCGTGTCGGCCGACGAGCTCGCGATGTCGTGCACGTGTCCGGACTGGTCGGTGCCGTGCAAGCATGTGGCGGCAGTCCTCTATCTCCTGGCCGAGGCGCTCGACACGGACCCGTTCCTCCTCATGCTGTGGCGGGGGATGACGAAGGAGGACCTCCTCGCCGCGATCCGGGCGGCCCGCGGTGACACCGGCGGTGCCGGGGGGGGCGGGCAGGCGGTCCGAACCCTGGAGGCAAGCCCGCTCGGAGACCGCCTCGACGACTTCTGGGAGGGTTCGGACGTGCGTCTCGTCCACCACGCACCCGAGGTAGCACCCGACGTCGTCGTGTTCGCGAGATCGACGGTGCCGGGCGCCGCCCCCCTCCGGCAGCTCGTCGAGATGCAGGTGTACGCGCGCATCGTGCGCAATGCTGCGCGTTCCGCGCGTCGGATCGGTTACGGCGGGGGTGAGGGGGGCGCGCCGGACGCCGTACATTGACACGGGAACGGCCCACGCGGTCGAATAATATTGACTGACCGGTCAACCAATGGGCGTCGCAGTGCCCCCTCCGGGCCCGAGCATGGCGGCATGCCCCGTCCGCCGACGCAACCCGACTCCGAGGCAATCAGATGTTCGAGCTGAGCGACGATGTGATCGAGATCCGCGACTGGGTGCACGAGTTCGCGGAGAAAGAGATGCGACCCCACGCCGAGTACTTCGACGAGCACGAGGAGACGCCTTGGCCTGTCATCAAGAAGGCATGCGAGGTCGGTCTCTATTCCCTGGACTTCTGGGGTCAGACGTTCTTCGAGCCGTCCGGCCTTCAATTGCCGGTCGTGACGGAGGAGCTCTTCTGGGGTGATGCCGGGATCGGCCTCTCGATCCAGGGCACCCTCCTCGGTGTGACCGGGATCATGTCGAGCGGCACACCTGCCCAGCTCGCCGAGTGGGTGCCGAAGTGCTTCGGTACGCCCGACGACCTCAAGGCAGCCTGCTGGTGCATGACCGAGCCGCAGGCGGGCAGCGACGTCGGTTCGCTGCGCACACGGGCGGTGCAGGACGGCGACGAGTGGATCCTGAACGGCACGAAGGTCTTCATCACCAACGGCGGCATCGCCGACGTGCATGTCGTCGTGGCGACCGTCGATCCCGAGCTGCGCCACCGCGGGCAGGCCGTGTTCGTCGTGCCGAAGGGAACACCCGGCCTGAGCCAGGGCAAGAAGGAGAAGAAGCTCGGCATCCGCGCCTCGCACACGGCCGAGGTCATCCTCGAAGACGTGCGCGTGCCGATGGAATACCTGCTCGGCGGGCCCGACAAGCTCAACAGCAAGCTCGAGAAGGCCCGGTCCGGCCAGTCGACGGGCAAGTCCGGCGGTCTCTCCACACTCGAGAGCACGCGTCCCGTCGTCGCGGCCGAGGCGCTCGGTGTCGCCCGGGCGGCGTACGAGTACGCCCTCCAGTACGCGATGGAACGCGAGCAGTTCGGCCATCCGATCATCGAGAACCAGGCCATCGCCTTCAAGCTCGCCGACATGGCCGCCGACATCGACGCGGCCCGCCTCCTCACGTGGCGGGCCGCCGCCATGGCTCGCAACGGCAAGCCGTTCCACAATGCCGAGGGTTCGATGGCGAAGCTCAAGGCATCCGAGGTCGCGGTGCGGGTGACCGAGCAGGCGGTTCAGATCCTCGGCGGCTACGGCTACATCCGCGACTTCCCCGTCGAGCGCTACTACCGCGACGCGAAGATCTTCACGATCTACGAGGGGACCTCGGAGATCCAGCGCCTCGTCATCAGCCGTGCACTCAAGGCGGGCCTGAACCGCTGATCCCTGCCGTGCCGTCCGCCCAAGCCGTCACGCCGGCAACGGCGAGAGGATCGGCTTCGGGAGCGAGGCGTCGCGCCTGGCCGGTCACGTGCAGCAGGTTCTTGAGGAAGAGGGCGAGCTCGCTCGGTAGGCGGAGCCCGTGCGCGGCGAGGAGGCGGGCGATCAGCTCGAAGTCGTGCGCGATGTCGCCGAGGCGTTCCGGGTCCTCGGTCGCGATCTTTTCGAGTACGACCTCGACCTGCTTTGCGAGCTCGTCGAGGTCAGTGCCGGGCGGGAACGCCCCGAGGTCACCGAGCGCCTCGATCTGGAGAGGCAGATCCTCCGTCGCGATCGAACCGAGCCAGCGCGTGAGGGCCCAGCGCTGGGCTTCGTCGAAGCGGCCCACGATGCCGTAGTCGAGGAGACCGTGCCGGCCGTCCTCGAGGACGAGCATGTTCCCCGCATGCAGGTCTCCGTGGA
>JADZDR010000029.1 GCA_020850945.1 Acidimicrobiia bacterium
ACGACGGCCGCGGAGCCGTCCGCGCGGGTGAGGGCGCACACGTCTCGTCCTCGGCCCCCGCTGCCCGCCCGCCACTGCGCGGGACCTCCGGGCCCGTCACGCAGATGGCCTACGCGAGAAGGGGTGTCGTCACACCCGAGATGGAGTTCGTCTCGATACGCGAGGGCGTGGAGCCCGAGGTCGTACGGGACGAGTTGGCAGCGGGCCGGGCGATCCTCCCCGCGAACGTCAACCACCCCGAATCCGAACCGATGGTGATCGGACGCCGCTTCCTCACGAAGGTGAACGCCAACATCGGGAACTCGGCGGTCACGTCCTCGATCGAGGAGGAGGTGGACAAGCTGCGCTGGGCGACGAGGTGGGGTGCGGACACCGTCATGGACCTCTCGACGGGCCGCGACATCCACACGACCCGCGAGTGGATCCTGCGCAACAGCCCCGTGCCCATAGGAACGGTGCCGATCTACCAGGCGCTGGAGAAGGTCGACGGAGTCGCCGAGGACCTCACGTTCGACGTCTACCGGGACACCGTGATCGAACAGGCCGAACAGGGGGTCGACTACATGACGGTGCACGCCGGCGTCCTCCTACGCTACGTGCCCCTCACCGTGGGACGGCTCACAGGCATCGTGAGCCGGGGCGGGTCGATCCTCGCGGCGTGGTGCCTGGCCCATCACCGAGAGAACTTCCTGTACGAGAACTTCGCCGAACTGTGCGAGATCTTCGCCGCCTACGACATCGCGTTCTCGCTCGGGGACGGGCTCCGTCCCGGTTCGCAGGCCGACGCGAACGACGAGGCGCAACTGGCAGAGCTCGCGACCCTCGGCGAGCTGACCGAGATCGCGTGGAAACAAGACGTACAGGTCATGATCGAGGGACCGGGTCACGTGCCCATGCACAAGATCGAGGAGAACGTCACGCTCGAGCGGACCCTGTGCAAGGACGCCCCCTTCTACACGCTCGGCCCGCTCGTGACCGATGTCGCACCCGGGTACGACCACATCACGTCGGCAATAGGTGCAGCCCAGATCGGCTGGTACGGCACGGCGATGCTCTGTTACGTGACTCCGAAGGAGCACCTCGGCCTGCCCGATCGTGACGACGTGAAGACCGGCGTCATCTCCTACAAGATCGCCGCGCACGCCGCGGATCTCGCCAAGGGTCACCCGCATGCCAGAGCATGGGACGACGCGCTGAGCAAGGCGCGTTTCGAGTTCCGCTGGGAGGACCAGTTCAACCTCTCTCTGGATCCGGACACCGCCCGCGCCTACCACGACGCCACGCTGCCCGCCGCCCCCGCCAAGACCGCCCACTTCTGCTCGATGTGCGGACCGAAGTTCTGTGCGATGCGCATCACGCAGGACATCCGGTCCTATGCCGAAGAGCACGGCCTCGACACGGCGGCGGTGGTGGAGGCCGGGATGCGCGAGAAGTCCCGCGAGTTCGCGGCGGCAGGGGGTGACGTGTACACGACTCCCGAGGCCCTGTCGCCGTGACACGCACCCGGCCGCGTGTCGCCCGCCTCCACGTGATCGTGGACGTGGCAACGGGTCAGGACGGCCTCGACGTGGCGGCCGCGGCCCTGGACGGAGGGGCGAGCTGGCTCCAGGTGCGGATCAAGGACGAGCCCGACCGCCGGCGTCTCGCGCTCGCGGCAGGCATCGCCGCGCTCTGCCGGGAACGTGGCGCGACATGCCTCGTGAACGACCGGGCGGACATCGCCCTCGCTGTCGAGGCGGACGGCGTGCACGTCGGGGCAGACGACCTGCCCGTGCCCGTGCTGCGCCGCATCCTCGGCACGGAGGCCGTCATAGGTGCCACGGCCCGCGATCCGGAGACGGCGCGGCGCCTCGAGGCGGAGGGCGCCACCTACCTCGGGGTCGGGCCCGTCTACCCGTCGACGACGAAAGACGGTCTCCCCGGCCCCTTCGGCCCCGCTCTCGTCACGCGCGTCGGCGCAGCCGTCGGGATCCCCGTCGTCGCGATCTCCGGTGTCACCGCCGGGAAGGTCCCCGAGCTGCTTGCCGCCGGTGCCCACGGGGTCGCCGTGATCGGAGCCGTGGCGGGGGCCCCTGATCGTGTCGCCGCCACGGCCGAACTGCTCTGCGCGCTGGGGCCGGAAGGATGACACGGCCCACCGATGCCGTGGTCGTGGGCGGTGGGATCGTCGGCCTGGCCACGGCCTGGCGCCTGCAGGCCCGTGGCCTGTCCGTGACGGTCTGCGACCGCGAGCCGGGCACGGGTGCGACGCACGCCGCAGCCGGGATGCTCGCCCCCGTGGCCGAGGCACGCTGGGGTGACGAGAGGCTCCTGCCCCTCGCGCTCGAGTCCCTGCGCGTCTGGCCCGATTTCGCCGCAGATCTCAGGGATGCATCGGGGCTCGATCTCGACCTGCACGCCGACGGCATCCTCATCGCGGGCCGCGATGCCGACGACAGACGCATCCTCGAGGACCTGCTCGTCCTCCACGCCCGTCACGACCTCGCGGCCGCGGCCCTCTCGGCTCGCGACGCACGGTCGCTGGAGCCTGCCCTCTCCCCCGCCCTGCGCGGCGGTGTGCTCGCCCGCTCCGACATGGCGGTCGATCCGCGCCGTGTGGTCCGCGCCCTCCTCGCGAGCCTCGACACGGCCGGGGTCCGCGTCGTACGCGCCCACGTCGCGTCGGTGACACGCACGGGAGGTGTCGCGCGCGGCGTCGTGCTCGAAGACGGTACCCGCCTCGACTCGGGTGCAGTCGTCCTCGCCGCAGGGATCGCGACCCCGTCGGTCGGCGGCCTCCCCGAAGGCGCCGTCCCCCCGGTGCGGCCTGTCAAAGGTCAGATCCTCAGACTGCGGGGCGAGCCGCTCCTCACGCGGCCGGTGCAGGGCTTCGTTCACGGGTCACCCGTCTACCTCGTGCCCCGCACGGACGGTGAGCTCGTGATCGGGGCGACGCAGGAGGAGATGGGCGTCGACTCCCGCGTCACCGCGCGCGCCGTCTACGAGTTGCTCCGGGACGCGATCGCGCTCGTCCCCGACGTGGGGGAGCTCGAGCTCTGCGAGACGACGGTCGGCTTCCGGCCCGGTACACCCGACAACCTGCCCTACATCGGCCCGACCGAGATCGAGGGACTGACCGTGGCGACGGGCCACCACCGCAACGGGATCCTGCTCGCCCCCGTCACTGCCGCCATCGTGGTCGCGGTCCTCACGGGCGAGCGCATGCCACCGGAGCTCCTCCCCTACTCGCCGACGTGGCCTGTGCGGCGCGCCCCCGTGGTGGTGCCGACATGAGGATCAGCCTGAACGGCGACGAGACGGACGTACGTGACGGGTCCTGCGTTGCCGAGGTCGTCGCCACGCTCGTCTCCGATACCTCGGCCACGGCGGTCGCCCGCAACGGAGAGGTGGTTCCGCGCAGCATGTGGTCGGGCGTGTCGCTCGAGGCAGGTGACCGGCTCGAGGTCGTTTCCGCGACGCCGGGAGGCTGAGAGAATGGGTGGCTCGACACGATGACCGAAGACACGTTCGTCCTCGCAGAACGAAAGCTCACAAGCCGCCTCCTCCTGGGCACGGGCGGCGCGCCCAGCCTCGACGTGCTCGAGGCTGCGATCGTCGCGTCGGGGACGGAGGTCGTGACCGTTGCCCTGCGACGTGTCGACCCGACGGGGTCCGGTTCTGTCCTCGACGTCGTGCGCCGCTGCGATGTCGAGCTCCTCCCGAACACAGCGGGCTGCTACACGAGCCGCGAGGCCGTCCGCACCGCCCGGCTCGCCCGCGAGGCGTTCGGGACCGACTGGGTGAAACTCGAGGTGATCGCCGACGACCGCACGCTGTTGCCGGATCCGATCGAGCTCGTCGACGCGGCGCAGACCCTCTGCGACGACGGCTTCGCCGTCCTCGCTTACACGAACGACGACCCCGTTCTCGCCCGCCACCTCGAAGAGGCGGGCTGTGCCGCGGTCATGCCGCTCGGCGCGCCGATCGGGAGCGGCCTCGGTGTCCGCAATCCCCACAACATCGGCCTCATCGTCGAGTCCGCCGGTGTGCCGGTGATCCTCGACGCGGGGATCGGAACCGCCTCGGATGCGGCCATCGCAATGGAGCTCGGCTGCGACGCGGTCCTCCTCGCGTCTGCCGTCACACGTGCCCACGACCCGGCGGCGATGGCGGCAGCCATGCGCCACGCCGTCATGGCAGGGCGCCTCGCCCGCCTCGCCGGCCGCATCCCCCCGCGCAGGCTCGCGGAGGCATCGTCCCCGTTCGAAGGCAGACCCGACCTGTGACCGCGGACGCGAGTCCACCGCTCCCCCGCCTCGTCGTCCTCACGGATCGGCGACTCGCCCGGGCCGCCGGTCACGACCTCTGCCCGCTCCTCGAGGCCGCGGTGGATGCAGGAGTCCGATGTGTCGTCTTGCGGGAACGCGACATGCATCCGGCAAGCCGCGCGCAGGTCGCGGCAAGCCTGCATGACATGCTCCACGATGTCGGTGGATCGATGCTGATCGCCTCGGGTCCGAGTGCATGGGCCGACGGTGTGCACCTCTCGTCGCGGGACCGCATGCCCGTCCCGCGACCCTCGCTCGTAGGACGGTCGTGCCATGCGGCCGCCGATCTCGACACGGCCATACAGGACGGGCTCGACTACGTGTTCGTCTCACCCGTGTTCGCCACGCCCTCCAAACCCGGGTACGGGCCGGCGCTCGGGCTGGACACGCTCGCCCGGCTCTGTACGACGTACCCCCTTCCGATCTACGCCCTCGGTGGGATCACAGAGGTGACGGCGCCCGCCTGCCTCGATGCCGGCGCGGCCGGTGTCGTGGTGATGGGGGCCGTGATGGCTTCACCGCAACCGGCCGAAGCGGCTCGACTCCTCGTGGAAGCCGTGGATCGATGGCAGCACCCGTAGTCCTCACGATCGCGGGCAGTGACAGCAGCGCCGGCGCCGGAGTGCAGGCCGACATCGTCACGTTCGTGGGCGAGGACGTGTCACCGCGATGCGCCGTGACACTCCTCACGGCGCAGAACCGGGCCGGCGTGCGGGACTGCTGGACCGCCCCGGCCGCGATCGTCGCCGCCCAGATCGGGGCCACTCTCGCCGAGGCCTCACCCGCGGCGACGAAGACGGGGGCACTCGGCTCGGCCGAGACGGTACGTGTCGTGGCGGAGTGCGCGCGGGCCGGCCTCCTCGGCCACCTCGTCGTCGATCCCGTCACCACGGCGTCGGCGGGCGGCACGCTGTTGGACGAGGCAGGCGCGGCCGCCCTGGTGGAGGAGCTCGTACCCGTCGCGGCTGTGACGACACCCAACCTCGTCGAGGTGAGCCGCTGGGTGGGCCGCGACCTGTCCTGCGTCGACGACGTCCTCGTGGCCGCACCTGCCCTGCGAGGCCTCGGTCCCGGAGCGGTGGTCGTGACGGGAGGCCACCTCGCGGGTGATCCCGTCGACGTCGTCGTGACTGCCGACGGGACTGCTCTGATCGAAGGGCCCCGGATCACAGCGGAGGACACGCACGGGACCGGCTGCGTCCACAGTGCGGCCCTCTGCGCCCGCCTCGCACGCGGCGACGACGTGGTCGCCGCCGCTCACGTCGCGCGGCGTGCCGTCGAGGCCCGTCTCCTGTCCCGGTACCCCACGTGAACGCAGGACCGAGCAGTCACGCACGGATGTTGGGTGGCTCTACGGGCCCCCGATCGGTGGGGTGATGATGAACGGGCCGAGGGCGATGACGTTCACCCAGCGGACACGGTAGGGCTTGACCGTCTCCGTCCCGTTGTACATGGAGGTGTCGTAGTCGACGACCGTGGTCGGGTAGGTACCCGCCATCCAGTACTTGTGGGTCCGCCACTCGTAGTTGGCGGCCGACCATTCGGCGACGTCGTCGCCGAGGATCTCGCCGTCACCCCAGTTCCACACGCGCCGCACAGGCGTGTGGCTGTGGAGGCTGCCGTTCACACTGATGTCCGTCCCGATCGTGCCGATGGCCGTACCGCCGAAGATCGTGTTCTGGCCCTTGCCCGTGATTATCGCAGCCCAGAGCTCGGGGCCCTTCAGGACGCGGGCGACGGCACCCGTGCCACTCGGATCCAGCCATCCCTGGTAGCTCGTCGAGCGGCTCTTCGCTCCGAAGAACGGCGAGAGACTCCCGAACCACCCAGGGATCGTCATGTCCGCCTTGATGCCGACGAGGATGCCGCCGTTCGGCATCGGCAGCATCGTCACCGAATACTTCGTGCGCGGCTGGTAGACCGTCTCCCCCGGATTCGCAGTCACGCGCGCCCGGCACAGTCCGACGTGCTTGTTCGGGTCGACCGGGTACTCGGACGTCGCCTCGAGCTTCGTCACCCACCGGATCGGCGCGAGGGCTCCGCCCCCGACGACCATGCCCTCGGCGCTCTGCGGACCGTGGCGGGCGACGACGTTGAGGCATTCGAACTCGTCGAGGTACACGGAGTAGGACGTACCGTCGGGCGACGCGTGCGTGCCCGACGCGTAGTAGGCGCGGTTCCCGCGGAGGGACGGGATCGACGACCCGTACCCGTCGTCCGGGATGACGATGCTCGCGAACCCCTGGGGGGACTGGCGCTTCAGATCCTGGGGGAGCCGGAAGAGGAGGTCGCTCGGCGGAGACCCCATCGATTCGAGCGCGGAGTAGAACTCATGACCGGGCCTTCCGGGGATATACCACGTGTCGTCCCGGTCCTTCATGCTCTGGCGGTTGCCGAGCCCGAAGAGGGGGTCGAGCAGGAAGTTGAGGTGGGTGAGATCGGGACCCTCGGTCTTGGCGGCGTTCGCCTGGCCGACGTAGGCGTAGTCGAAGGCGTTGTTGCGGTCCTGCCAGTAGCGGACGCCGTGGGTGACTAAGATCGGCGGCCCGCCCATGATGGAGAGCGACTGAGGCTGGTCGAGGTAGTGCACGGCGAGGTTGCGCCAGCCCGTGCCGTTGTCCTCCCACTCGCCCGGGCCGACCGGGTCGAACCACACGCGGTGGTAGTAGAACGGCGCCCCCCACCGGTCGAGCCACACGCCGTTCCCGTACGAACCGCAGTTCACCTGGCAGAAGTAGACCTCGCCGAAACGGCCCCACGCGTTGGCGCCGCGAGCCAGGTCGGCCTCGCCGAGTCGGACGTCGAACTCCGAACCCTGGAAGCCTGTCTTCACATCGGTGATCTCGTCGAGGTTGACGCGCAGACCGAGGTCGAACTCGAGGCAGACCTCGACCTCGGACTCCCCGAGCGGGAGCACAAACCACGCTGACTTTGTCGTCCGCTGCCCCTCCCCGAAGTTCTCGATCTTGAGGTCGACAGTCGCGTCGACGGGCTGGTCGGCCTTCACCCAGAGCGCCGTCTTGGGGTTGTCACGCCCGATGACGCGCTGGTTGAAGGGGGCGTTCGTGCTCTCGTCGGACCCGGAGTGCATGTTGAGCTCGATCGAACGGGCCTTGTCGTGGAGGTCGAGCGCGGCATGGAGGTATCCCATGCGCTCGGCTGCCGGCAGCACATGCCCGTTGAAGGTGCACGACTTGCGCAGCTCGATCGGATTGGGTGTCTCCTGGTCGCGCAGCCTCGCCCGGATGTCGAGCTTGTTCGTGACGTTGTTGAGCTCGAGGTGGTAGTTCGGAGTCCGGTTGTTCGGGTTCGCGAGTGCCCGGTTCGCGCGGTCGCCCCGGTAGGAGGGGGCGGCGTTGTCGGTGATGTCGACGACGATCCTGCCGAGCGCCGTCCCGCCGAGCATGTTGACGTCTACGTCGGTCCAGGGCAGGCGCAGGTTGTCGACGAGACGGGCGTTCCCGGTGAAGATGCCGGGGACGTTCGCCACGTGCGCTGCGATGTCGAGATCGGTGGCCGTCGGCGCTGCCACGTAGTTGACCTTGGCGTTCAGGTCGCCGAGACGGGTCAGCGTCGTGAGCCATCCGACCCAGACCTCCGTCGTCTCGTTCATCTCGTAGTGGGGCGCGCCCTGGCAGGTCTGGATCTCCGGATACGGCGTGGACGTCGTGCAGCTCGTCACACGCGGCCTGAAGACGAGGGCATGGCGGGGCAGGTCGAGGACGAGGCGTACGTCGAGGGCGAGCTCGTCGTCGGCCACCTTGCCCTTCACGTCGATTCCGTTGCCGCGGGGCGGGCGCGGCTGCGGGCCGAGGGCGAGGAGGGCGTCCCTGTCCCCGACACGCACCACGGCATCGAGGCGTGCGTTCGAGACGTCGTCGACCGTGAGGTCAGGGGGAGTGACGTGATCGAGGTTGCAGGTCTGCGTGCTCAGCCAGATCCACGGATCCGTCGGGGTGTTCGCGGCGTCCTCGTTCACCCTCGCATAGATCGTCGCCGGCACCCGGTCGAGCTCGGCGTCCGCCCAGAGCTGGCGCGTGGGGTTCTCCTCGTCGGACAGGTCCGCCCACGCGTTGATCACGAACGGGTCCTCGTTCGGCTCGCTCTTCAGGCACACCGTCTGCGGTTCGGTTCTGTAGTGGAACTCCCTGAGGTCGTTCAACGTCGTCGTCACCCCCCAGTTGTCCGCGGCGTGCACGACGGCGGTGACTCCCTGGGGGACAGCCGCGTTCCCCCAGTAGTTGAAGTACGGGTGCAGGACGTTCGGCTGGGGGACGTCGGGAAGCTCGGGAGGCACGAGGAGATCGAAGGGCATGATGACGAGCTGTGCCCGCACCGCGGTCAACGAGACACGGTGACCTTCGAACGTGGGGATCGGGGGCAAGTCGCCCGGGTCGATGATGACGTCACCCGGGTCGAGGGCGTCGGTGCCGGCGGGGGCCTGAGCCCCGCCCGACCACGGGCCCGGCGTCTCCCCACTCAGGACACGGGTTCCTTCCTGTCCCGAGTCGGCGGGAGGCGTGTAGGCGGAGACGATCTCGTCCCCAACCCAGTTGAGAACGGTGTCGACGACGGCGTTCACGCGGGGCATCAAGGAGGCGACGAGCGTGTCGAACCGGGCGCGAGCGGACTGCTCGTTCCCGCCCCCGAAGCCGCCGAACGCACCCCCGATCCATTCGACCAGGTCGCCGTACCCACCGGAGTGGTCGACCTCGTACACGGAGCCGGGGCAGAAGTCACTCCCCTCGCCGAGGAGGACGTCGACGGCCCGGATCGAGTCGTCGCCGAGCTCGTCCCACGTGCCGAGCGCACACTTGGGAACCGTCATGTCGGCATGGATCTGCGTCACGGGGACCATCCACAGAGTCAGGCCGTTCCACTGGATCTCGGTCTTCTGCGCCCGGTCGTCGTTGTCGACGATCACGGCGCCCGCCTTCAGGTGGGTTTCCGTGTCGGCCTTGTACTCGAGACGGTTGTGGGTTCCGCCCTCACACCCGGGTCCGTTCCAGGCATCGCAGAGCGCGACCTCACGCATCGTCAGCCTGAGGTTCTTGGGGACGCCGGGTCCGATGAGATACCCGTCGGGCGGGGTTCCGATCTCGAACTTCACGTCCGCCGTCGTGTCGTTGGGCCACGGGAGCTGCACGTGTGCCGTGCCCGTGAGGACCATCTCCTGCGACGCGTGGTACTCGAGGTCGAACGGGGTCGGCTCCGCCGTGCGGAACTCGATCTCGACGGTGGGAGGCATCTGCCTCGCGAGACCGTCGACGTGGATCAGTGATCCGAGGTTCCAGGGGAGGGGGACGATGTCGCCGGGGTCGATGACGATGTCGCCGGGGTTGATGACGTCGTTGGTCGGGAGGTCGCCGCTGCCACCGGACCCGCCTCCGGACTCGCCTCCGGGCCCGCTCGCGCCCGAGATCACCGTGCGCCCGTCGACGTGCACGACGATGCGTGTGTCCTCGCCGCCGGCCGACTTCGCCTTCACGTTCACGCAGGACTCCACGGCTTCGGTCGCCGGATGCTCGCACGGCTCCTGCGATCCGTCCGCGTCGTCCACCTGCGCCTCGGTCTCGAAGAAGACGGACTCGACGCCTGCGAGCTCACCGCCCAATCGCCAGTAGGCAGGCGAGTTGGCACGCGCCGCCTGATCGGCGTAGAGGACGAAGGGGCCGGCCGGTGCCGGTGGGAGATCACCCGATCCGGCCTCGCCCTCGAAGAAGTTCTGGATCACGGCCCGCACACGCCCGGCCGCGGCCGGCTGGTCACACGTCACAGGCTGCTGGGCCGTGCTCTCGTCCCCGCAGAAGCGCATGTCGGCAGACACGAGGGAACCTGCGAAGTTCGGGTCGGCGAAACGGCCCGTCATGTGGAAGCGGCGCGGCATGCCCTGGATGAAACCGCTCGCGACGATCGGGCGGTCGTCGGCCACGGCCGGGTCGTCGGCGGCGAGCTGGATGGCGCTCAGGTCGATGTCCATGGCGTCGAGGACGTCGCCGTCCGCCGCCCGATCGTGGCGCGTGATCGTGAGGTCCTCGGGGTGCATGAGCCAGTCGAGGCGCTCCGGAACGCCGTCGAACGTGCCGTCGACGATGACCTCGTCCTCTCCGCCGATGCCCATGTCGATCCCCGAGTGGATCTCGGCGTCAACGGCCATCGCGTCGGCGTCGACCGTCGTTCCGTCCTGGTGTGTCGACGACCTGTTCCAGGCGAGCTGTCCCGTCGAAGAGGTGCCCGGCGCCTTCCACGGCGCGCACTTCGTGTAGAGACCGACGGCGATGTCCTCGGGTGTCTGCTGCCAGCCGAGAGCGACGGAGATGTCGGGCTCGTACGTCTCCGTGCCCGATCCGGGCGTGCCGATCACACGGTCGACGACGAGGCCGACACCGAGGTCGGAGCTTCCGCCCGTCCCTTGGGGCCAGTCGACGTTCTGCCCGTATCCCCACCACTCGTTCCGGAAGCCCTGCGTGTCGAACTTCTGCTTCACCGCAACCGACTGCCACATCGACTTGGGCAACTTCTCGTTCCCACCCCTCGCATCGAGGGCGAGGGTCACGCGGGTGCGGGCATCGGAGCCGTCGGTGCGCTTGAAGACGAGCGAGAAGGTCAGCTCGGCCCGCACGTCGGCGTCGATCACGCTGTCAGCGACGACAGTGCGCACGAACGCGAGCGCCATCTTCACCGAGTCGTTCGGTGTCCCGGGAAGGGTCGGGATGCCGTGGGCCTTCTTCTGGTTCGTCTCCAGTGGGAGACCGAAGCTCTCCGTGAAGAGGTCGTGCTGGCCCATGGGTGGTGGGGGCCCACCCCATGGGAACGTCGGCAACTGGCCCCAGCGGCTCGCCGCTCGCACTCCCGCCTGGAAGTTGAACTCCGTTGCGCCGACACCGTCGAGGTTGACGCCCAGCGACCACCCCTTCGGATCGAACGAGGGAACGACCTTGGCGTCCACGCGGGTCACGCCGTCGGCATCCGGCGTCAGGCCGAGAAGAGGCTTGCCGGGCGCTGTCTCGGCATGGAAGGTGACCTCCGCCCCGTCGAGGAGCTCGGGCTCCTTCGTGTCGTCGATGACCGGTGCGTTCGGATCGGTGGACGAGCACGCGAAATCGAGCCCGTCCGAAGCGGCAGGCTCGGGCTGAGACAGGAAGACGACCACTGCCAGGCCCGCCGTGAGGAACCCGGTGAGTGCACGAACGACAAGATTCCGGAACGATCGACTCGCAGATGTCACTTTGCCCAGCCCTTCCAGGTGTCCCAATCTCCAGGTTTCCCGAGTTTGCGTCGACCGCAGCCTCGCGCACGGGCGATAACGTGGCGATGACACACCCGTGACGCCGGCCCCGACTCCCATGACACGGAAACCACTGTCGGATAGCATGCCAGACGTCGCATCGTGAACAAAAGGGTCTACGGCAATAATGGGCTCGATTCGGACACGGTACCGGCCGGAACACATGCGGTCCGACCCGCAATCCCCGCCGGTGGTGTCTCCGTGAACTGGAGGGACACGTTCGACCGGTCTCTCGAAGCCGGAGACGTCGAGTCCGCAGCCAGGCTGCTCGAAGACCTGGCCTTCGACCTGCTCGGCACCGGCAGCCCCGAACCACTCCAGGCTGCGATCGCCTGCATCCCGGCTCAGGACCGCTCCCTCCTGCTCCGCATCGCCGATGCCGACATCGCGATGCGATCCAAGACGGTGCAACTCCCGCACCTGCAGCGACTCCAGCAGCAGGCCGAAGATGCGGCATCGGACGGCAAGGACGACTATCGGGCGTGGCTGGCGGCCATCTTCGCCGAGCACTTCTTCTGGAAGGGTGATCTCCTCGCTCTCGGTATCACCGAGACGGCACTCGCCGGCATCCCCGACGAACCCCTCCTCCCCGTGCACGTGCTCCTCGCCCGTGCCCGCCTCCGCCGCATCAACGCGATAGGCGGTCTCTTCGTCGGCACGCCGGAAGGCCACGACAAGGCAAGACATCTGCTCACGGCGGCCCTCAAGGACTTCAGCCGGGCCGGGTGGGAGGAGGAGCGGGCGATGTCGGCGACGATGTTCGCGACGCTCTGGACGCTCGTCTCCTGGGACGACATCGGCGATGCGCGTTCGATCGCCGACGAATCGGCAGCACGCCTGCATGCCCTGGGCAGCGACTACACCCCCATCGCGCTCGTCGGCCTCGCCATGATCGCCTTCCTCCAGGGGGACATGGCCGCAGCGCATGCGGCGGTCGACAAGGCCGAGGGCCTCGCCGGCCCTCCCTATCTCGCCGGCACGGTCGTCATCCGGCACCTACGCGCCTTCGCCCGTCTCATAGGCGAGGGACCCGGCGACGACGTGTACGCGGCTCTCGACGAGGTGGCGGCAGGCCTGCGCGCCCAGTTCATGGAGGGGGCGGGGGCGATGGTGGTCGCCGTCGCGGCCGTGCTCGCCGATCTCGGCGAGGTCGAGGCCGCGAAACACTGGTTCGGACGTGCCCACTTCTCCGAGCCACTCACCCCCTACTCGCACTTCGACACCCGGTCATGCGAGATCAGACTCGAGATTCTCGACACAGGTGACGAGGCTGCAGTCGACTCGCTCCGCACCCTCGTGCGCCAGATGCGGGCCGTCGGCCTGGGGCGCCTCGCCGGTGTCAACTGCCTGCGTGCCGCCCGAGACTGCGAACGCGTCGGCCTGCCCGGCGTGGCAGACACCCTTCGTACCGAGGGGCTCGCGCTCGTCCCCCCACCCAAGGACCGCACGCTGTGGGAGGCGTTGTGGGCGCATCCGCTCCTCGGTCGGGAGGCTGGGATCGCGCGTCCCGTCCTCCACGGCCAGATCCGCGTGCTCCTGCCCGAGCTCGAGGTGCGGCGCGGCGAACAGGTGATCCGACTGCCCGGAGGCGCGGCACGTCTCCTCGCCCTTCTCGTGACGGAGGCGAAACCCCTCACCGTCGACGCGTTGGCCGACATGCTCTGGCCCGAGATCGACCTCCCATCCGGGCGGCAGCGACTCAACGCCGCGATCTACCGCCTCCGCAAGCTCCTCGGACTCGACCAGGAGGAGCTCCTGATCCGGCGGGGCGACACCGTCCTCGTGGACCCGGCCGGCAAGTGGCGGATCGACGCGTGGGAGTTCTGGGAGAGATCGGGTGGTGGGCTCTCCGACCGCCTCACAGCACTCGAGTTGTACGAAAGCGATCTCTGTGCCCAGCAGCTCGCCTACGACGATGCCGTGGCGGAGAGCCGCTCACGCCTCAGAGCCCGCTGGACCGATCTCGCGGCGTCGCTCCTTCGCGACGGAGACGTCGATGCCCGCCTTCTCGCGGAGCGAGTCGTGCAACTCGGCATCGAAGACGGTCGCCTCCTCGACCCCCTCGCCGACGCGCTCGCCGCCGCCGGCCACACCGCCGAAGCCGTCACCGTTCGCAGCCTGTCTCTCGACGCCTGATCTCCGCCCGCCGCGCCCTCGCGCCCGGACCACGCGTCAGGCGAAGAGGGCCTCGACGAACTCGTCGGGATCGAACTCGACGAGGTCGTCTGCGGTCTCACCGAGGCCGACGAGCTTGATGGGGAGCCCGAACTCCTGCTCGATCGCGAATGCGATGCCGCCCTTCGCGGTGCCGTCGAGCTTCGTGAGCACGACACCCGTCACACCGGCCGCCTCCGTGAACTGGCGCGCCTGCGAGAGGCCGTTCTGGCCCGTCGTGGCGTCGAGGACGAGGAGGACCTCGTCCGGGTCGCCGCCCGCCTTCGCGGCCGTGCGGCGGATCTTCTTGAGCTCCTCCATGAGGTTCACCTTCGTGTGGAGCCGGCCCGCCGTGTCGACGAGAAGGAGATCGCAGCCCCGCGCCCGGGTGAGGCTCACGGCGTCGAACACGACCGCGCCCGGGTCGGCTCCCTCCTGCCCGCGGACGACCTCGGCCCCGCTGCGCTCCGCCCAGATCTCGAGCTGATCGGCCGCCGCCGCCCGGAACGTGTCCGCCGCCGCGATCACGACCGACTCGCCCTCGTCCGCCGAGCGCGACGCGATCTTGCCGATTGTCGTCGTCTTGCCCGTACCGTTCACTCCCACCATGAACCAGACGGAGGGACCGTCCTGGCTCCGGCTGAGCTCGCGGTCACGGCCGGCGAGGCGCGCGTGCATGACCTGCTTGAGGCACTCGAGGACAGCGTCGGGGCTATCGGCCTTCTCGGCGGCCGCCTGCTCGCGCGCGGCCCCGACGAGGTCGGAGGCCACGTCCGCACCCACGTCGGCCAGGATCAGCATCTCCTCGAGCTCGTCCCATGTCTCGTCGTCGATCCGGCGCTTCAGGCGGATGTGCGCGAGCCGCTCCCCCAATGCCTTTCGCGTGCGGCCGAGGCGTTGCCGGAAGGACGGCCGCCTCTCACCGGCCGCCTCGGAGGCGTCTGCTTCCGTCCCCGGTTCCGTCTCGGGTTCCGTCTCGGCGTCGGGTCTGGTGTCGTCGGCTTCCCCACCCGTGCCACGCAGGATCTCCTCGGCTGCTGCGACGACGGACGCGATGTCGTCGTCGCTCGGCTCCTTCCGACCGCGCCGCCTGCGCTTGACAGGCGGGGCGGGCGTCTCCGTCTCCGGCTCCGGGTTGGGTGGCGCGGGTCGCGGCGGGGGTTCGGTCGACTCGGGCCGGAGGGCGACGACCGACCCCTCGACGTCTTCGGCCGGGGATTCACCGTCACGTCCGTGGCCACCCCGCCACACGAAGAACCCGGCACCCGCGAGGACCACGACGAAGATGACTATGGCCAGGATGAGAACGGTCGACATGTTGCCGAATCTAGTGTCAGGAGCCGAGTCTGGATCCGAGGGAAGGGTCTGCCGGCGCCGGTGCGTCGGTGATGTCGAGATCGGCGATGCGCTGGCTCAGGAGGCGTGAGGTCCCGTCGTCGCGGAGTGACACGCCGAGGAGGACGTCGGCGGTCTCCATCGTCCGCTTCTGATGCGTCACGACGACGAGCTGCGAATCGGTGCGAAAGTCGCGCAGCAGGTTGCAGAACCGGTGGAGGTTGATGTCGTCCAGGGCGGCCTCGACCTCGTCGAGGACGTAGAAGGGGCTCGGACGCGCCCTGAACACGGCGAAGAGGAAAGCGAGCGCCGACAGGGATCGTTCACCGCCGGACAGGAGGGACAGACGCTTCGGACTCTTCCCGCTCGGTCTCGCTTCGATCTCGATCCCGGTCTGGAGGACGTCCTCGGGGTCGGTCTCGATGAGCCGGCCCTCACCGCCGGGGAAGAGAAGGGCGAAGAGGTCCGAGAAGTGCCGCCCCACGTCGGCGTATGCCTCCCGCAGCACTTCGGCGATACGGCGATCGACCTCGCGCACGATCTGCAGGACATCGCGTTTGGCGGTGCGCACGTCCTCGAGCTCGGACTCGAGGACGTCGTTGCGTTCCGACAGCTCGCGGAACTCGTCGAGGGCGAGCGGATTGACCGGGCCGAGCCGCTTCAGCTCGCGCTCGGCCGACGCGATGCGCTCATCGACGTCGGCGTGAGCGATGTCTTCGGGTAGGTCGGCGGCGAGGGCAACCTCCGAAGTGACGCCGAGCTCGCGTCCCGGGACCTCCTCCGCCGCCTCGAGGCGCGCGCGGGACTCCGCGGCCCGCACCTCGGCGTCGCGCAGCCCCGCATCGACCTCGTGGATGCGCGCCCCGACCTTTGCGGCCTCGGCGCGGAGGGCCTCGAGCCTCCGCACGAGCTCGGTTCGGGTCTCTTGACAGCGGTCCAACATGGCGGCGGCATGATCGAGGCGTCGCACAGCCTCTGCCGTCACGGGGACGAGGAGGTCGTCGACACGGTCGAGATGTGCGAGGGTCGCCGCACAGGTCCGCTTCTGTTCCGCCGCCGCCTGTTCCCGCTCGTCCATCTCGCGGCGATGGCGTTCGAGCTCGACGAGACGCTCGTCGTCACCACGCCGGCGCTCATCGACCCGGGCCCGTTCCGCCTCGAGCTCCAGCGACTCGCGCCTCAGGAGCCGGCCCTGTTCGTCGAGTGCGACGCGTTGGGCCTCGAGGTGGGATCGTTCGTCGTCGGACGGTGTGGCCTGGCCTTCGAGGTGACGCG
Source organism: Acidimicrobiia bacterium (assembly GCA_020850945.1). Classification (GTDB taxonomy): domain Bacteria; phylum Actinomycetota; class Acidimicrobiia; order UBA2766; family UBA2766; genus QWHP01. The sequence continues at coordinate 16,360 of JADZDR010000029.1, forward strand.
ACAGCTCGTCGCGGCGGGCGGTGTGCTCGCTGAGGGAGGAGGAGACTGCCTCGCTGCGCGCCTTGGCCCGTACGAGCTCACGGTCGAGGTCGGCCTGCTCCATCTCGAGGCGGGTGCGGGACGCGGCATGGGCCGCAATCTGGGCATCGGCCTCGGCGAGGCGGCGCGTTAGCGCCTCCTCCTCTGTCCGCAGTCTCTTCACCTCGGCCGCGCGCTCCACCTGGCGTGCACGTACGGCCGCGGCCTGACGCGTGGCGAGGTCGGCACGCTGACGTGCTTCAGCGGAGGAGATGACGGTCGTACCGGTCCGTGTGGGGGAGGCGACGGCGAGAACCCCGCCGGCGAAGCGGTCGCCGTCGGGCGTGACAAAGACGAGGTCGGGTTCGACGCGGCTCAGGTGGTGTGCATGCCCGGCGTTGCGCGCCACGAAGATGCCCTGCGCACGTCGTCCCAGCAGGCTTGCGACGTCGGCCTCGTGTTGCCCCGGGGCCGGCCGCACGACCTCCCCCAGGCAGAGCACACCGAGTCGCTCGGCCGTCTCCCGATCACGGTCGGCTCGGGTCGAGGCGGTCGACGCCTCCTCGGTTTGCATGACGGGATCTGCGAGGACGGCGCTCCCGTTCGGGGTTGCCTTCACCGTGTCGATGGCACTCGTCACGACTTCGGTGGAGACGACATTCGCCGTGAGGAGATCGCCGAGGCCGGCGACGACTGCCTGCTCCGCGCCCTTCTGCACGACTACGAGATCACCCACTCGTGCGAGGTCCCCGTAACGGCTGCGCAGCGTCGCCGCGACATGCCGCGACGCCTCGTCCCCGGCCGCGGTGGCGTCGATCGATTCCGCCCGTGCCCCCTGGGCTGCCGCCTCGCTCTCGAGGCGCTGCACATGCTCGGCGAGACGGTCGTGCTCCTCTTCCCCTCGCGCCCGCAGGCGGGCGAGGCGGTCGCCCCGGGCGGAGAGCGGCGCCGCCTCCGACTCGAGATCTTCCGTCTCGATCCGCGCTCTCTCACTCGCCTCGGCAAGCCGTGCGAGCCGGTCCTCGAGTGCGTCGATGCGGTCGGCCAGGGCCCCGGCCTCCGCCTCGGCACGCTCTATGGCGGCTTCGGCAGAGGAGAGCTGGGCGGCGAGTGCTGCCCGCCGGTCGTCTCCGTCCAGACCCGCCGCCCGCCACGACGCGTCGAGGTCGGCAACTGCCGCCGCGTGTTCACGGAGGGAGGCCTCGTGCTCCTGCGCCCTGTGCGCGAGGTCACGAGAGGATCGCCCGAGCGCGTCGAGACGCTCCCGCACCTCCGCTTCGAGGGCGTCGAGGTCGGTCTCCGTGTCCCGGCCCTCGAGCTCCTCGACACGTCGCCTCGCGCCCCGCCGCCGCTCGGCCGCGACCTGCGAGAGGGCGTTCACGCGGGTGACGACCCGGTCGAGCCGCTCTCTCAGGGTGCGCGCCGTCTCGACTGTCGCCGACGCGTCCTGCACCTGGGACTCGAGGGCGGAGACCTCGGATGCCGCGGCATCGGCATGGGCGCGCATCTCGGCCAGTCGCGTCCCGAGCGTCTCGCACTCGTTATGGGTGAGGCGGGCGTCGCGACGCCTGAGGCGGATGGATTCACCCGCCCGCCAGAGCATGAGCGTCCTGAGGAGGGTGGACACCTCGTCGTGTCGGGCCGCGCCCTCGACCTGGCGGCGCAGAGGCCGGATTCGCTTCTGGAGCTCACGATGTACGTCTTCGAGGCGCACGAGATCCGCCTCGACGCTCTCGAGGCGGGAGAGGGCCCGCTCACGACGCTTGCGGTGTTTGAGGACCCCGGCCGCCTCCTCGATCGTGACGCGGCGCTCCTCGGGTGACGACATGAGGATCTGGTCGATTCGCCCCTGCCCCACGACGTTGTGCATCTGCCGGCCCACACCCGCGTCGCTCAGGAGCTCGACTATGTCGACGAGACGGCACGTCTTGCCGCAGATCGTGTAGCGGCTCTCGCCGGATCGGAAGAGGAGGCGGCCGATGGAGACCTCGGCCACATCGAGGGGGATACGCCCGTCGTCGTTGTCGAGGACGAGCTCGACCTCGGCCCGGCCGAGGGCGGGGCGATGGGGGCTCCCCGAGAAGATCACGTCCTCCATGCGGCCACCCCGGAGCTGGCGCGGACCCTGCACCCCCATCACCCAGGTCAGGGCATCCACCACGTTCGACTTGCCCGACCCGTTCGGTCCCACAACGCACGTGATCCCGGGCCCGAACTCGAGGGGGGTCCTGTCTGCGAATGACTTGAAGCCGTGCAGACGCAGTGCCTTGACGAACATCCGAGGGAGCCTACAAGGGGGGATCCGGCATACGACGGATCAGGCACGACCGCCGCTGGATCGAGGGGAGGGGAGTGGGCCTCAGCTCTGGCAGGCCGGGCAGTAGAAGGTGTACTTCTTCTGGAAACGGGCCCGTTCGATCGTGCCGCGGCAGCGGTGGCAGGTTTCCCCTTGGCGCTGATACACCTCGATCTCGGTGTCGAACTCGCCTCGGTTGCCGAACATGTCGACGTCGTCCGTATCGAATGACACTCCCCCGTGCTTGACGGCGGACGCGAGCGTTTCGACCATCGACCTGTAGAGGCGGCGGATCTCGTGGGCTGAGAGACTGTCGGGGCTCCTGTCGTACCGCAGCCCGGCGTGGAAGAGGATCTCGTCGCTGTAGAGGGAACCGAGGCCCGCGACGAGGCTGTCGTCCTGGAGGAGTGCCTTCAGCTTCGCCCGCGGCTGCGTGCGCAGCACTCCCCCGAAGGTGCTCCACGGAACCGGTGTCTCGAGTGGATCGAGACCGAGAGCGGCGATCTCGGGAACGTCGGCGAGCTCGTCCTTGGCGACGACGAACTTCTTGGCCGTGTCGTCTGTGTCGAGGAGATGGACCGACCCACCTGTCGTGAACGACACAGAGAGCTTGATGGGCAGTCCGCGGGGGACCTTGCCGGACTTCGCGCGGAAGAACCGGCCCGTGGCACCGGGTGACACGGCCCAGATGTCGTCCTTGTCGAGCTTGCCGAGGATCCAGAGCCCGCGGCGGTCGAACGACTTCACCTTGTGATCGGCAAGCCGTTTCGTGAAGTCCGCCTTGGAACGGTGGACGGCGACCACACCCTTGCCCTGCACGTCCACGGACCTGACCTTGCGACCGGCCACCTCCCGCTCGAGCTGTCTCCGAGCGACCTCGACTTCGGGTAGTTCAGGCATGGTCCTCGTTCGCTTCCTCTTGTCCGACCGGTCCATTGGCAGCCCCGGGCGCGATGTCAGGGTCGGCCCGCGGTGAGACCACCTCGCCCCAGGCGCTGCGGGCAGCGGACTGCTCGGCTTGCTTCTTCGATCTCCCGTGACCCCGGCCCACCACGCGGCCCGCCACCTCGACGGTTGCCGTGAACTCCTTGGCATGATCCGGGCCGAATGCCTCGACCTCGTAGCGGGGCAGGGACGACATGTGCTGCGACGTGTACTCCTGGAGGCGGGTCTTGAAGTCCTTGGCGCCCTCGCCTGTCACCGCCTCGGCGAGGCGAGCCACGACGAGGGGCAGGACGACGGTCCTCGCTGCCTCGATGCCGCCGTCGATGTAGACGGCTCCGATCACGGCTTCGAGGGCGTCGGCGAGGATCGACGGCTTCTCGCGACCGCCGCTCGCCGCCTCGCCCCGTCCGAGACGCAGATGCGGGCCGAGGTCGAGTTGCACGGCGAGCTCGGCGAGGTGCTCGGCGCTCACGACGGCCGCCCGCGCCTTGGCGAGTGGCCCCTCGGCCTTGTCGGGCCAGGTCCTGTACAGGTGGTCGGTGACCACGATGCTGAGGACGGCATCGCCGAGGAACTCGAGGCGTTCGTTCGACTCGCCTGCGGAGGATTCGGCGACGTAGGACCGGTGGCGCAGTGCTGCGACGAGGAGGTCCTTGTCGGCGAAGGTGCAGCCGAGGGCCTCTTCCAGGTCCGCGAGGGGTGCCTCCCCTCCATCCCCTGTGCCGGCTTCTGCGTGCACCGACGCGTCGGCGCCGCTGGCCGCGTGCTCGTCTCCGTCGTCCACGGGTGTGAAGAACCGAACAACATCACCCACGCGGCGCCATTCGAGGGTGGCCTCCTCGGTGTCGGCGTCGACCGTACGCTCGGCCAGGTCTTCGCGACAGAGGTCGAACATCTCGAGGATCGCGCCCGTGTCGCCGGGCAGTGCCGTCTCCTCGTCGACCTCGTCCGGATCGAGGTCCAAGATCTCGGCCGCATTCTCGAAGACGACTCGCCGCACCTCCGCAGGTGTCATCTCGCGGCGGCTGTGTGTCTCAGCCGGCACGGACCGCCGCCTCCGTCACTCGACGTCTACCGCCGTGCGCCCCTTGTAGTAGCCGCAGTTGGCGCACACATGGTGGGGCCTCGTCCAGGCGTGGCAACGCGGGCAGGTCGCGTACGTCGGCGCGTCCGCCTGCATGTTCGCGGATTTGCGGCGTCTCGTTCGCGCCTTGGAGATCCGTTGCTTGGGAACTGCCATCACTGCTCCTTCTCCGGATCCGCATAGAACGCCGCGAGGGGCGCCCAACGTGGATCCGGCTCGTCGTCATCACGGTCTGCAAACCCGTGTTCCCGCAACTGCCCGAGATTGGGACATGCGTCGGGGTCTCCCACACAGAGGAGAGGGGCGTCGGGAAGCTCCAATGCAAGCGCGTCGCGGGCACATTGGTCCAAGTCGAGCGTCGAGTCCTCGAGCCTGTAGGTCTCGTCATCATCGCCTCCGACAGCGAAGAGCTCGGCCACGTCGACACCCACACGCCGCGTCCGTACCTCGAGACAACGCCGGCACGTCTCCGTGATGTCGGCGGAGATCTCGGCGACGAGAACGACGCCTTCGAGGATTCCCTCGAGGACTCCACGCACACAGGTGGGTCCGGTCACGGCCGCGAGTGGCACGGCGAGATCTTGGAGATCGAACTCGGCCGCGAACGCTCGCGTCGCGCCCGGGGTCCCCGAGATGTCGGAGACGTCGAGGCGATGGCTCTCGGCATCGGACCGTGGAGGAGGCGTACCGTGCTCTGCCCTGCTCATGACCTCGGGATCATAGCAGATGGCAATTTCTTCCAGATGGGTGGGCGAGGGTCGGTTCAGAGATCATCCTGGTCGAAGAAGTGCTCACCCGTCTGGTCCACGACGTCGAAGTGCTGGGGTGACGCCGCCTGCGCGAAGCGCTCCTCCTCGATCGAGCCCGGCGCCTCCGTGAAGTCCTCCTCGTCCTCGACACCACGGCGCAGCCGGTGGCGCGCATTCGAGACCGTCTCCACGGTCTTGGAGAGCGCGATCTCGAACTGGCCGAGCTTCTGGTCGATGTAGTCCTCGGCCTGGAGGATCATCTCCCGCGCCTGGCCCTTGGCCCGATCGAGGAGCTCCTGGGCGTGTTTACCCGCCTTCTTCACGATCTCCTGCTGCTCGACCATGCGTCGCGCCTCGTCCCGGGCCCCGGCCAGGATCTCGTCGGAGTCACGCCGGGCACGCTCGAGAACCTCGTCTCTCTCCTTGAGGATCCAGCGAGCCTTGCGGAACTCGTCGGGCAGGTTGTCGAGCACCTCGTCGACGAGCTGGAGCATCTCCTCGCGGTTGATCATCACCGAAGCCGACAGCGGAACGGCCTTGGCCTGATCCACTACGTCCCGGATCTGCTCCAGGATGTCCTCTATGTCCCTGAGATCTTCGTCCACTTTGGGTCCTCGCAGAGTCCGGACGGTCGCCCCCACCAGGGTAGGCGACCAGGGTGGGCGACCAGTGGATCAGCAGGTGGATCGCCGTACGTCAGTTCCCGTATCGCTCCTTGAGGGCGAGCACGACGTGTTCGGGCACGAGACCGTCGATGTTGCCCCCGTGGCGGGCGACGTCCTTGACGAGCGAGGACGAGAGGTAGGAGAAGTCCGTGCTCGTCGGCAGGAAGAAGGTCTCGATCCCGGTGAGACGCGTGTTCATGTGCGCCATCTGGATCTCGTAGTCGAAGTCCGTGACAGCGCGCAGCCCCTTCACGATCGCGCCCGCGTGGTGATTGCGGGCATAGTCGACGAGCAGCCCCTCGAACGTGTCGACCCTCACGTTCCCGAAGTCGGCGACCGCACGCTCGATCATGTCGATGCGTTCCTCGAGCGTGAAGAGGGGCTCCTTGGACGGGTTGCGGAGGATGGCCACGAGCAGCTCGTCGAAGTGGCGGGCGGCCCGCTCGACGATGTCGAGGTGCCCGAAGGTGACGGGGTCGAACGAACCCGGGCAGACCGCGCGGGCGAAGTGCGTCTGCGTGTGCTCCAGGTCGGTGTCGGGACTCAAGGGGAGGCCTCCTCTCGCGCCGACCCTACCGCAACGCACGTCGTGGGACAGCCGCCACCGTCACCTGCGGGATCACACCTCCGCCTCGGCGACGTGGAGCGTCGTCTGGCCGAACTTCCGCGTCCGCGTCCACACCCACCCGGGCGGTAACGGCGGCGCGGCCTGTCCCGTCTGCCTCTCGAAGGCGAGGCGCGCCGACGGGTCGAGCAGCCCGTCCTCGGCGAGGAGGGCAGCGACCTGGGCGAGCTCCTCGTCGCCAACCGAGTAGGGAGGGTCACAGAACACGAGGTGGAAAGGGGCCCGGCACCGGCAGGGCTCGCGCCGCAGGCCCGTCCGGACATCCGCCTCGATCACCGTCGCCCGGTCGGTGAGCCCACACGTCTCGAGGTTGCGCCTGATCGCCTCCGTCCCCGCCGGGGTCCGCTCGACGAGCACGGCATGAGCCGCACCCCGGCTCAGGGCCTCGATCGCGAGGCTGCCCGTTCCCGCATAGAGATCGAGGACGGTCTCCTCGTCGACACTGAAGAGGATGTTGAAGAGGCTCTCCTTGAGTCGATCCGTGGCGGGCCGGATCTCGTGCCCGCGAGGCGCCCAGAGGCGCCGCCCTCGCGCCGAGCCCGAGATGACCCTCACGACCTGAGCAACCAGTCGACGTCGTCACCGACAAGATCGAAGACCTCCTCGCGCAGGAGGGCGAGGGGGGAGGCCTCGAGCTCGGGGTCCGTTTCCACGAGGGCGAAGGCGTCCGTGCGGGCACGTTGCACCCATTCCACGTCCCGGACGAGGCGGGTCACACGCAGATCGCTCACGCCGGACTGGCGCGCGCCGAGGACTGTGCCTTCACCCCGGATCTCGAGATCCCGCTCGGCGAGGACGAAGCCGTCCGTGGTCTCGACCATCGCCTCGAGGCGGGCCCTGCCCTCGGGTGTCGTGGGATCGGCGACGAGGTAGCACGTGGACGCATGGCTGCCCCGACCGATCCGCCCCCGGAGCTGGTGGAGCTGCGAGAGCCCGAACCGGTCGGCGTCGAGCACGACCATGACCGTGGCGTTGGGGACGTCGACTCCGACCTCGATCACGGTCGTGGCCACGACGACCTGGATCGCACCTCCCCGGAATGCCGCCATCACATCGTGCTTCTCGGCCGGGCGGAGCTGACCGTGCAGGAGGCCGACTTCGAGTCCGGCGAGTACCCCGGTGGCGAGCTCCTCATGGGTCGCGGTCGCCGATGCCGCCTCGGTCTGATCTGAGTCGGAAACGAGCGGACACACCACGTACGCCTGCCGGCCTGCGTCCACTTCGGCCCGCACGTGTGCCCAGACGCCACCGAGATCGCCGTCGGCCGGCGCAACCCACACGGTCTCTATGGGGCGGCGACCGGGTGGCATCTCGTCGAGCACCGTCACGTCGAGATCGCCGTAGAGCGTCATGGCCAGGGTTCTCGGAATGGGTGTCGCCGTCATGATGAGCACGTCGGGCACAGCCGTGGTGGGGTCGCCACGCTCCCTGAGGGCGACCCGTTGGTGCACCCCGAACCTGTGCTGCTCGTCGACGACGGCCACGCCGAGGTTCGGTAGGTGGACGCCCTCCTGGATGAGTGCATGCGTGCCGGCGAGGATGTCCACCTCGCCCGCGGCCGCGGCGGACAGGAGCCGCTCACGCTCTGCTCCCGTCGTTCGGTTCGTGAGGATCTCGACCGCGAGGGGACGCGTCCCGAGGAGGTTGTCGTCCGCCTCCACGCTCAACCCGTCGAGCACGTTCCGGAGGTTCACGTGGTGCTGCTCGGCGAGGACCTCGGTCGGGGCCATCAGGACTCCCTGTGCGCCGGCATCGACGGCGGCGAGGAGGGCATGGGCGGCCAACACCGTCTTGCCCGATCCGACGTCACCCTGGACGAGCCGGTGCATGGGCCGCTCTGTGGCGAGGTCGTCGCCGATCTCGCGCAGGGCCCGTACCTGGGCGGAGGTCAGCTCGTACGGGAGACGGCTCGCGAGCTCGCCCCAGAGGGCGCCACCCGGCGGATTCGACCGGCCGAAGCTCGAGGCGTCCAACGACACCTTGCGCATCGCGAGGGCAGTCTCGAGGAGGAAGAGCTCGTCGTAGACGAGCCGGTCCCTGGCCCTGCGCGCGGACGCGAGATCCGGCGGGAAGTGCACCATGCGGAATGCGTCTGTGCGGGACAGGAGGCCGTAACGCCTCGTGAGGTGCGGTGGGATCGGGTCGAGCAGCTCTCCGGTCCGGTCGAGGGCTTCGCGCATCAGCTCTCTCACGAGCCAGGGCGGTACGTCGGCGGCTGCCGCATGGATCGGAACCACGACCCCCGTGTCCGCTCCGGCTCGGCCCGCGTCGACGACTTCGAGGGCCGAGACCTCGAGCTGGGGTCGGCCCCTGAACCGGGCGAGCTTGCCACTCACGGCGACGGTTGCACCGGCCTCGACACCGCGCATGAGGCCCGGTCGATTGAACCACTTGGCGGTGAGGCGGCCCGATCCGTCCGAGAGGACAACCTCGTTCAAGGTGAGCCGCCGCCGGATCTGACGCTTCGACGTGCGGTCGACCTCCGCGATGATCGTCAGCTCCTCCCCCTCCTCGAGGTTGACACCGTTGAGCTCCGATATCGGGGTCTGGCGGGTGCGATCCACGTAGCGGCGCGGGACGTGCCAGAGCAGGTCGTAGACGGAGTCGATGCCGAGGCGGCCGAGCGCGGCGGCGCGCCGCGGGCCGACCCCGCTGAGTCGGGACACGGGTACGTGACGTAACGAGCGGAGGCGCCGCGGCTGCGCTCTGCTCTCGGGAGGACGGGCCGTTGCCGTCTCACCTGCCATGCAGTCAACTTACCGGTCACCCTGTCCGGTCGGAGTGCATGGCGGTCCGTTGGGGTGTCGGGTGCCACGCTGGGTAGGCTGCGACGCGATGGCACAGGGAACCGTCAACTCATACGACCCGATCACCGGCGCGGGACTCATCCTCGACGACTCCGGCGAAGACGTGCCTCTGGCGGACGACGCCTTGGAGGGCTCGCTCTTCCGCGTGCTCCGCCAAGGCCAGAGAGTCAACTACGACAGGGTCGAGGTCGACGGGACGATCCTCGCCACGCGTGTCCGCTTCGGCCACGGCGGCGCCTGACCGCTGAGGTCGCGCCACTCAGAGCACGAAGCCCACGACCACTCCCACGACGACGCCGGCCACGCCGCCGAGAGCAATTCCGCCGACGACGGACCTCCCCCGCTTCGCGAAGACGATCCCGAGGAGCGTGGCGCCCCCGACCGCGAGTCCGACAGCCAGCCAGAACGTGATGCCGAGGGCGGGCAGGGAAACCGGCCGCCGACCCGTCGCCCGCAGGCTGAGAAGCACGGGTTGGAGCAGTGCGCCCGGATCCGACGCGGCCGAGGATGTCTGGAGGACGATGCGCCGGCCCTCGTGCACGACGAGGATCGTGGCATGGCGGATTCCGTCTCGGTCAGCCCATGCGACCTGCATTCCGGGTCCGAGCGGGGTCTCGACCTGTTTCGCCTCGATGACGACGCCAGTGTCACGTTGGATCGCGTCGGAAGCGCGCTGGAACTCCCGCATCGTGTCCGAGTCCTTTGCCGGCACCATGCCGAGGAGGAGGACGACATCGGATGCGGACGCACGGTACGCCTCGCCGCCCCCGAGCTCGTCCGGGACCTCGGCGAGATGTGACATGTCCGCGGCATCGGCAGTGACCATGCCTTCCACCTGCACGGCGTAGGCACCGTGGCCGAATGCGGCTTCGCCCGGTTCGAGATCCGGGGGTGCGAGGACCCCGATCCAGAGCCATGCCCCTGTCCCGACGAGGACGAAGAAGAACAGGAGCAGGGGTGGGAGCCAGGGTCGTTTGGACGACTCATGGCTCTTGTGCATGGCTTCGAGCAGATCCTGGTCCACGCGCGAGTGGGGGTTGCGGGCGGGAGGATGGACATCCTGGGTCGCCGTTCCCGCGCCGAGGAGATCGTGTGAGACGCCGGGTTCGGCCGCCACCTCCCACGCCGGCCGTGTCCACTGCTCGCTGCCCCATCGCTCGGTGAGCGTCGCGGTCTCCCCCTGCTGGGCGATCGTGACCGGCTCCGAAGGGAGCAGCGGCGGAGGAGGCGCCCCGTACTCGGCGGGTCGAGGACTCGCGGGCCCGGGGGGAGCGGGCGGTGTGGGGGGTTGG
>JADZDR010000030.1 GCA_020850945.1 Acidimicrobiia bacterium
CGGCCGCACCACCACCCGCCATGGGACCACCCCCGACGGCCGCACCACCACCCGCCATGGGACCACCCCCCACCGCCCCGACCCTCGCTCCGCCCGAGGCCATGCCTGTTCCTGTCACTCACGCCGCCGTGACCTCTGCGCCGGCCGTGACCGAGTGGGCGCCGATCCCAGGCCAGTTCGACCCGCCCATCTACGAGTACCGGCCCGACATCCCCGATCCCGCCTCGGCCGAGATCGTCATGGCGGGCCTCCCGCCCGTTCACGAGGTCGCAGGGACAGCCCCGCCCGCCCCCGAAGGCGCTCTCTTCCCGAACTGGGGGGCGACGACCGCGGCCGCGACCCCGGCACCACCCGAAGCGATACCCGGCCCGACACCCGGGGCGAACGATCTGTTCGCACCACCTCTCCTCACCTTGGACGCGGACCCACGCGCCCACGACACGATGTGGCCGGCCGCCGGCTCCGCGCCCGATCAGGGCGAAGCCAGGGCACACTCGTCCAAGCTCCTCATCGTCGTGCTCGCCGTGGTCGCCATCGCCGCCGTCCTCTATTCGGTCTTCTTCCTCCTCTGACAGGCAGGAGGTCGCCACTCCACCTCCGAACGCCTAAGAGGTCAGTAAGGGAGGCCCGGCGCTGGGCCGGGTGTGGAGGCCAAGCATGCGGGGCAGTGAGGGCACAGTCAGGGTGCCCGCGCGTGAGTCACCGGGACGGCGCTCGCTGCGCCACATCACACTCTGCACATGCGTGTTCGCCGCCACCTGCGGCCTTGCCTGGCTGAGCCTCGCCCTCGAGATGCATCCCGAGGCCGGGGCCTCGCTCTGGGGGCCGGGGGACGGTGCCACGCCGTTCTGGGCCCCGGCCGGGCTCGCTGTCGCGCTCCTCACGCTGTACACCGGCACACGCCGTGCCCTCGCCGCGGGATCCCTCTTCGCAGCCGAGGTCGCCGTCTGGCTCGTGTTCAGCCGGTGGTGGGTGGCGCTCGTCGTCGCCGCGATGTGCCTGATCCAGGCATATGTGGGGTCCGAACTCCTCCGCCGCTACCAGGAAGCGGGGGGTGTCCTCGGAGGGGTCCGCGACGTCCTCGGCCACGTCTCCGCGGCGTATCTCGCCCCGCTCATACCGGCCCTGGTGTTCACCGTGGTCGTCGTCATGACCGAGGACGAATCGTCGGCTGCCGCCGTAGGCCAGACCTGGTACTTCGCGAACTCGCTGGGTGTCCTCCTCTTCGCGCCCTTCTTCGTCGTCTGGGCGCGGCGCGGACGGCATCCCCTTCGCCATCCGCTCTGGAAGGACTTCCTCACGGCCGGTCTCACCATCGCCCTCCCGACGCTCCTGATCTTCTCCATGAGCGCCGCGACGGACAACCTCCTCGTTCCCCTCGCGTACCTGACGCTGCCCGCCCTCCTCTGGACGGCATGGACGACAGGCCCGCGCGGGGCGACCGCCGCCGTCCTGTCCGTGTCCCTCCTTGCCGTGGCACTCACGGCAGCCGGCTTCGGCCCCTTCACGACCTCGAGCGGCATCACCCTCTTCGGCTGGGTGTCCCTGGAGGTCTACCTGAACGTCGCGGCCCTCACGACCATGTTCTTCACCGCGGCCGTCGCCCAGCAGCGGGATGCGCAAGGCGTCCTCGAGGCACACAACGCCACGCTCGCCGCGGCGCAGACGCGCCTCTCCCACCAGGCGAACCACGACGCCCTCACAGGCCTGCCGAACAGGGCCCAGTTCCTGCGCGGGGTCCGCGAGACGCTCGCTTCACGTTCCGGCACCAACCGCACAGGCGGAACGGCCATCCTCTACCTGGATCTCGACCGCTTCAAGATCGTGAACGACAGCATCGGCCACGAGGCAGGGGACCGACTGCTCAGGTCCGTCGCCCGCAGGCTCCAGAGAGACCTGGGCGACAGGGAGCTCCTCGCCCGCCTAGGCGGCGACGAGTTCGCCGTCCTCGTGCAAGACGTGAGCGAACTGCCCGACGTCCTGCACACGGCAGATCGGATGCACCGCGCTTTCGCGCGGCCGTTCGACGTGGGTGGAGACGAGTCCTACTCCTCGGTCAGCATCGGAATCGCCGTCTCCTGGGACGACACGACATCCGCCACGGATCTCCTCCGGCACGCCGACATCGCCATGTACAAGGCCAAGGACGCCGGCCGTGCCCGCAGCGTCGTGTTCGACGAGCACCTGCGCCAAGGGATCGAGACGAGACTCGCGCTCGAGAACGCCCTGCACCGCGCGTTGGCGAACGGCGAGCTCCAACCGTGGTATCAGCCCTTCTTCGATGCGGGAGGGACTGGGATCACGGGGATGGAGGCCCTCGTCCGCTGGATCCGTCCCGACGCACCGCCCGAGACGGCTGCCTCGTTCATCGAATCCGCCGAGGAGTGCGGCCTCGTCATCCCCCTCGGGTCCTCGATGCTCTCCACGGCCTGCGCCCAGGTCTCGGACTGGTATCGGCGCGGCATGCTTCCCGAGGCGGCGCGCCTGCACGTCAACGTGTCACCGCGCCAGGTCAGTCAAGGCAACCTCTCGAGCGTGATCACCGAGATCCTCGATCGCACCGGTCTGCCTGCCAGGTGCCTCTGTGTCGAGGTCACCGAGACCCTCCTCCTGCACGACCCGGAGCGATCCCAGGCGCAGCTCGCCCGTCTCGCCGCGGCCGGTGTGGGCATCAGCATCGACGACTTCGGCACGGGGTACTCGTCGTTGAGCCAGCTCCGCCGCTTCCCGGTCGACTGCCTCAAGATCGACCGCTCGTTCGTGCACGGAATCCTGCATCGCGTCGAGGACTCGGCGATCGTCGAGGCGACGATCCTGCTCGCACACTCCCTCGGTGTGAGCGTGATCGCCGAGGGGGTCGAGTCCGACGCCCAACGCGTGCGCCTCGAGGAGATGGGGTGCGACCACGTGCAGGGCTTCCACCTCGCGCGACCCGGGCCCGCCCGGGAGATGGCGGCTCTGCTCGCCACCTGAGGATCATTCGCCCTGCGGGCAGACGTCCGAGAGGACCGCATACGGGTTGACGTACGGGCCGGTCATGGCGCGGAAGTGCATCTCGACGTGGACGTGGGCCGGTGTCGTGCGGGCGTTACCGGTGTTGCCGACAGCGCCGATCCGCTCGCCCGTCTCGACCCTGTCCCCCACCTCGACGGCGACGGAGTCGAGGTGCGCGTAGTAGTACCACCAGCCGTCGTCGCCGGCGACCCAGACACGGGCGCCCCCCAACGTGCCGTCGTCGGTGGGAACGGCCTTCGTGACCTCGCCGCCCACGAGAGCCGAGACCGGACTCCCCTTGTCCGCGAACACGTCCGTGCCCTTGTGCTGCCTGTCACCCGAACGCGGCGCGAGGAACGAGTCCTCGAAGCGGTATGGCGCCTCCACCGGACACGTCCACTCGAGCTCGACGGGTGCAGCAGACTCCGGTGCCGCGGGGACGACCTCTCGGGCGCGGGACGGGAGCACTGCCGCGACGGTGACGACGACGAGGGCGACGACACAGACGGCGACGACGGCTGAGGCGATTCGGGGCATCCAGGCGCCGGTGGGTGCCGCTGCCGTCGGGGAATCGTGGCGGCCCCGTGCGGGTGCGACGCGGTCTCTGCCAGCGTCGTGTGCCGGCACGCGGTCAGGCGGGGCAACGCTCTTCTGTGATGGCGGTTCGGGCATCGGGCACGCCTTCGGATCCGCTGCCTCCCACAGCCCAGCCCCACTACCTTATGTGCAGGTCGGGTCGGGCAATCCAAGAACCCCGTTTTCGAGATGACTTCGGTCAACTCGGCGGCTCCCGCGCCGATACTCGAGGTATGGAGCAAGCCACCGTGCAACCCGAGAAACCGAAGTCCCGCGGCCCCCTCGTCGTCACGATCGTCGTCCTCGTCGTGGTCCTGGCCGGTGCAGCCATCGCGATCGCATTCCTTCTCGGCCGCGAATCCAGCGAGCCGGTCGCCGTCGAAGAACCGTCGTCCACGACGACGACTACGACCACGCTCGGTCCCGACCAGCTCGCCGCTCTCAGCGAGGAGGAGCTCGTGGCCTTGGTCAACCAGGTGATGGCCGAGGTCGAGACGACCGCCAACGCCCTCCTACAGGCGGAAGGTACGACAGACACGACGGAGACGGTCGAGGTCGTGGTGTCCGCCGAATCGCTGGACGATCTCGTCGCCTACGCCGAGGGCCTCATCGACTACTACACGACGACGTACGGGGCCGACGCCCTCGCCGAGCAGTGGCAGGCGTTCCTCGTCTCGATCGCCGACCGGATCAAGTCGATCGACCTCCCCGACGTGTCCGTGCCCGACGTGTCCATACCGGACATCTCCACACCCGACCGGCCGAACCGCTGAGGCAAGGGAGAGAGGAAGAACACGTCCGCCGGCCGAAGAACTCGCCATGTCGATGCGGCGGCGTGTCCTCGTCTGGGTGGCCGCGGTCTTCCTCGCACTGGCTGCCCTCGTCACGGTCCGCGAGCTGACACGCGCCCGCCCGGCATGCGCAGAGGAGGAGGCGCCACCCGACACCGCGTTCGCCGTCCTCGGCGACTTCGGTGGGGGTGAGGCGCAGGCCGACGTCGCCGCCGCCCTCGAATCCTGGACGCGGTCGGGTCGGCGTCTCGACGCCGTGTTGACCACGGGTGACAACGTGAACCAGTGCGGGCAGGTCGAGGACTTCGAGGCACATCTCGTCACGCCCTACCGGGACCTCGACGTGCCCATGTGGGCAACCCTCGGCAACCGCGACATCCTCACCGGGCACGGCGACGCGCAGCTCGAGTTCCTCGGCCTGCCTGACCTGCCGTATGCGAAGGAGCTCCCCGGCATTCAGCTCCTCTTCCTCGATTCGAACCGAGTCGATCCCGCGCAGGCGGCGTGGCTGGACGAGACGCTGTCGGCACCCGGACCCGCCCTCCGTGTCGTCCTCTTCCATCACCCCGCGTACTCCTGCGGGTTCAACGGCGCCACACCGGAAGTCCTCGACACGTGGGTGCCCATCCTCGAGAAGCACAGGGTCGCCGCCGTCCTGAACGGCCACGACCACTACTTCGAGCGCTTCGTGTCCCCGGCCGGCGTCAACTACGTCGTGACCGGGGGCGGTGGCATGTTCCTCCTCCCCATCGAGGACAGGTGCACGCCGGGAGCGGACCGCGTCGGGGCGGGGAGCGTGCATCACTTCCTCTACGGCGAAGTGCACGGGGCGATGCTCACGCTCACCGCAGTCGATACGGAGGGTCAGGTCGTCGACGAGATCGAAGTCGCACGTTGACGCGGCGCGGCACGTGTGCGACGCACACGCCGCAGGATCTCGACGGCGAGAAGGGCCAGCGTGAACGGGATCAGCAGCCGGACGAGCAGCTTCTGCACCGGACTCGTGATGACATCTCCGTCGACAGGACTCACGTAGGGGTCGGCGGTGGCGATCCCCGCGTATGCCTCGCGCTCCTGCTCCGACAGGCCGACGCCGGAGAGCGCCGTCACGCGTGGGTACATCTCGCGCAGGATCACGTCTTCGCCGAGAACGGTGCGGGCAAGCGAGGCTCCCGCTGACGCGTTGCGCGAGGTCTCGAGGGCTTCGCGGGCTTCTGAGAGGACCCGCGTGTGCGCGACGACCTCGAACTCGAACGGATCCCCACCGCGGGTGAGACCGGGGTCGCCACCTCCGGGGTCCGCGGCCACGTCCGCCTGGATGCGCGCGAGGTCGTTCGCGCCCGCCTCATCGAGGGCGTGGGCCGCATCGCTGTCGAAGCGTGAGTGCCACGACACGCCGGATGCGGTGTGGGCAGTTCCATACTCCACCATCGGACCGTCACTGCGCAGGTAGCGCAGGGGTGTGAGGACCGACGTATAGGCGTGCACGACGGGTGGTGTGTTCGCGAAGAGAGCCAGGGCGCAGACACAGGCACCGAGCCAGAGCGTCACGGCACGCTGCAAACCCGCCGTCGACCACCCGTGCAGATACGCCGGGTCGATCCCGAAGCGTACGCCCAGCAGGGTTCCGATCGACGCGAGGGCATTGAGGCCGATGTCTCGGAAGGCGAAGAAGCGGGACGGCACGAGCCACTGCACGACCTCGTCGGCGCTGCCGACGAGCAGGCACACGGCGGCTGCGGCGAGGTAGGCGGACTGATCGCGAGTCCGCGCAGTGACGGCACGCAGGACGAGCACGGCCAGGACCCCGTATTCCACGAAGTGGAGAGCCTCCTCGGGCGAGTCGAACCGCACGGTGAGGTAGACGAAGAGGCCGGCGAGCACACCGAGGGCGCCGAGACGCACGAGCCGGCCGTTTGGCCGCATCGTCCACGAGACGTGCACGACGGCGAGAGTGGCCACTGCGAGCACCACCAACGTCACGACCGTGAACGCGACCGCCCCCACGCTCGACTCGACGACCGCCTGCAGGGCGCGCGCGAGGGGGATCGCCGCGAAGATGACGGCAGACCAGACGGCCACCCGCAGCCAGAGGACCCGGGCCGGATCGACGGGGGGCTCGTGCACCCCGAGAATGCGCTTCACACCGGGAGTGTTCGACGTGGCGCACCGTGACGTCCTCCCGCCCGCGACGCGCTAGCCGACGCGGGCGCTCTGCCCCCCGTCCACGGGCAGGAGGACGCCCGTGACGAAGCGGGCCTCGTCGGACGCGAGAAAGAGGGCTGCATGTGCCACGTCCCAGGCAGTCCCCATCTTGTGGCGCAGCGGCACCATGGCGTCTCGCTGCGCGCGCAGCTCGTCGCGGTCGACCCCGAGCGCGCTCGCGATCCCCTCGATCGCCATCGGGGTGTCCATGAGACCGGGCAGGATCGCGTTCACGCGGATCCCGTCGCGGGCGTGCGTGACCGCCAGCGACTGCGTGAACGCATTCAGGGCCGCCTTCGACGCCTTGTAGGCGACGAGCGGAGATGCTGCGACCGCGGCGAGCGAAGACACGTTCACGATCGAGCCGTCACCCTGCCCACGCATGACGGGTAGGACGTGCTTGCAGGGCAGGACCGCGCTCTTGAGGTTCACGGCGAGGATCCTGTCCCACGCATCCATCTCTATCGCCTCGGCGACCGAATCCCCGGCACCGATCCCGACGTTGTTGTGGAGCACGTCGATACGACCGTGGTCTGCAACGGTCGCATCGACGAGATCGCGCACGGCCGCCTCGTCGGTGGCGTCGGCGTCGTTTGCCTCCGCCTCGAAGCCCTCCGCCCGGATCATCGTCACGGTCTCCTCCGCCGCGTCCCGCCTGCGGTCCACCGCGATCACGTGCGCACCCTCACGGGCGAAGAGGATCGACGTCGCGCGGCCGTTGCCGATCGTGTCTCCCGGCGTCTGGCCTGCCCCCACGACGACGGCGACCTTCCCGGCAAGGCGGTCGCTCACTCCGGGAATCCCTTCAGGCCCGCGTCGACGGACACGCCGAGCGTGTTGAGAACCATGCTCACGAGCTGGTACTGGCCGACAGTGAAGACGAAGTCGACCATCTGCTGCGTGTCGTAGTGGCGGGCGAGCGCCTCCCAGGTCTCGTCCGCGAGGCACGAGTCGGCGTGAAGTTCCTCGACAGCCGCGAGGATCGTCCTGTCGAGGTCCGACCACTCGCCGCCGGGTGGGTCCGTGGCGAGTCGTTCGATCTCGTCGTCCGTGAGCCCCGCCGCCCGACCGATGACGGCATGTTGCGCCCACTCGTATTCGGACCCGCACAGCCACCCGACCCGGAGGATCGCGAGCTCCCGTTCCCGCGGCGGCAGCGTCGACTTGAGGAGGACGTGGTTGCCGAAGACGACCCAGCGCTTGAGGAGCTTGGGGTGCACGGCGAGCGTCCTGAAGATGTTCAGGACGGGCCCGTCGCCGAGGAGGCGCCTCGTCTCGGCGTCGATGTCCTCGTCGGGAAGGGGGTCGACGCGGGGTCGTACCGGCCGCGGCACGATCCGGTCCCGGGATGGCATGCAGCGAAGGTACGTCTCAACTCTCGGCCAATGCGAGCAGGGCAGTGACGGTCTTCCAGTTCCGAGTCGTGGCGGGCTGAGCTGTCCTGCGCTCGAAGAACGCGTTGTCGAGCTTGGTGCGCCCGTAGCCGTTCGGGCAGTGGACGTAGAACCCGCCCGGGCCGGGTGCGAACCCGTCCGGCTCGAAACCGGAAGAAGCCACACCGTCGAGACCGGCCGCATCCGCGTCACCGGCTGTGAACGTGAAGTGGAGCTTCGCCGGATCGCACCCCCGGGCGAGGAACGGGTTCGAATCGACGACCGCCGCCAGTTCGGCGGTCGTGCGGGCAATCACGTGCACACCCGCATGACCGTACTCGGCTGCGATCGTCGCCGAGATCCGCGCGGGCAGGGTCGCCGCACCCTCCTCCACGTCCAGGACGACGTTGCCGCTCTGCACGTATGTCCTTACGTCCGCCCCGCCGAGCGCCACGCAGATCCGGCGTAGGTCCGCCATCGGCACCTTGTGGCGTCCACCGACGTTGATGCCCTTGAGGAGGATGACGTATCTCATGACATGGGGAATCGGGTCATGTGGGTGGCCCACGCGTCTGGCACAGCACGTCTCTGAGCGTGTCTAGCGTAATTGCCCGAATCCCTCGCAAGGGATACGAGTGACAGGCGAGGAGGCAGCATGACCGGGACCCGCACCGACGCCGAGGTCGTGCACGGCACCTCGGCTGGTTGACTTCGTCCGGATAATGTGATTATATAACGAGATTATCCGAGAAATCACCGGTGTCCGTCGGGAGAGAGGTCATGCCCATGAGCCAGCCGATAAGCATGCCGTGGTCAGCCCCCATGTTCCCCCCGCCCCCGCACAGTTGGCAGGGTGTGCGGTCCGCCCTCGTCCCTTTCACGCCCGACGAGGTCAACCTCACACGGATCCTCCCCCCGGGCATCGAGGCGGAGCCCGGCCTCGGCTCGATCGTGCTCCTCAGCTACCCCCAGAGCGACATCATCCACCCCTTCAACGAGTGTGTGGTGATCGTGCCCGTCCGCGTGGGTGACGTCGTCGGCAACTACGTGCCCTACATCTACGTCACGACCGACGAGGCACTCATCCCCGGCCGTGAGATCGGCGGCTTCCCCAAGAAGATCGCCAACGTCGAGTGGGAGCGGGACGGCGACGCGTTCCGGGCTTCGGTCACGCGCTTCGACGAGCTCATCCTCGCAGTCGAGGGGACGATCGCCGGCCCCATGCCCGAGGAGTTCGCAGCGCTCCAGGCCGAGGTGTCGAGCCGCCCCTCGATCAACTACAAGCTGATCCCCGGCCCGGCCGGCGAGATCGAGATCGAGGAGATCACGGCGACACCGATCGTGATCGAGGCGCACGAGGTCGAGATCGGTACGGCCACGCTCAAGACGAACTTCGTCGCCGCCGACCCCGTGGCCGATCTCGTCCCGTCGACCGAGGGCATGCTCGCCGTGCTCCGCTCCGACAACACGATCCCGGCGGGTCGTGTGCTCGAGCGCATCGAGCGGAGCGTGACGGCATGATCGAGGAGCTCAGTCCCGAGCAACTCGAAGTCCAGGCGTGGGCGCGGGAGTTCGCAGAGCGTTACATCGCCCCGAAGGCGCTCGAGCTCGACAAGGACCCCGACAGCCCGTTGCGTGACGAGCTCCTCCGCGAGGCGGCGAAAGCGGGCGTGATGGGCATCGCCGTTCCCGAGGCCCTCGGCGGGTCGGCGACCGACATCTTCGCCGGCACCCTCGTCACGGAGGAGCTCGCCGCGGCGTGCGCGGGCTGCGCCGTCCTCATCGGCGCCGCGTCCCTCGGCCTCACGCCGATCCTGCTCTCGGGCAACTTCCCCCTCATCTCGCGCTTCCTGCCCGAGATCACGGAGTCCTGGAACGCGGGCGAGCCCAAGCTCGTGTCACTCGCCGCGAACGAACCCGACACCGGTTCGGACTTCATCAGCGGCCACCCTGCCGGCAGGATGGCGACCCGCATCGAGCCCGAGGACGGCGGCTACCGCGTGAACGGGCGCAAGGTCTTCATCTCGAACGGCTCGATCGCGAGCTACATCTCCGTGTTCGGGATGTGCGACCCGACGAAACCGATCCGTGAAGGCGGGGTCTGCGTCCTCATGCCCGCAGACGCACCCGGCTTCGCCGTCGGTCAGATCTTCGACAAGATGGGCCAGCGGGCGAGCCCGGCCGTCGAGCTCGTCTTCGACGACGTGTGGGTGCCCGAGGAGAACCGGATCTGCCCGGAGGGGTTCGGCTGGCAACTCAACCGGATCATCATGTCCGTGACACGTCCCGTCGTCGGCGCGATCGCACTCGGGATCGCCCGCGCCGCCTACGAGAGAGCCCTCGAGTACGCAGAGGTGAGGGTCCAGGGCGGAAAGCCGATCGTGGAGCACCAGGCGATCCAGATCATGCTCGCCGACATGGCGACACGGGTCGAGGCGGCCCGCGGCCTCGTGTACCGGGCGGCCCGGTCCGTGGCTGCCGGCCAACCCGACATCAAGGTGTCGTCGATGGCAAAGGCATTCGCCTCCGATGCGGCAGTTGCCAACGCCACCGACGCGATCCAGGTTCTCGGCGGGAACGGCTACATGCACGAATACGGAGTCGAGAAACTCCTCCGCGACGCCAAGCTCACCCAGATCTACGAGGGTACGAACCAGATCAACCGCTTCGAGATCATGGAGTCGGTCGCAGCGGAGCGGTCGTCATGAGCACTTCCCCGACCGACGTGCGGGACGGCGAGGAGCGCTTCCGCCGCCAGTACCACGTCGACTGGGACGACGTCGCGTTCGGCACGCACTGCGTCGACTGCTTCCCGGGGAACTGCCCCCTGCGCGTCTACGTGAAGGACGGCAAGGTCGTCCGCGAGGAGCTAGCCGCCAACCTCGACGTCGTCGAGGTTGGCGTACCCGACATGAACCCGATGGGCTGCCAGAAGGGGGTGGCGTGGAGCCAACAGATGTACAGCCCCGACCGGCTCCTCCATCCCATGCGGCGCACGGGTGAGCGCGGTGAGGGCAGGTGGGAGCGCATCTCGTGGGACGAGGCACTCGCCGACATAGCCGACGCGATAATCGACGCCATCGAGGAGGTGGGCCCGGAGGCAGTCGTGCACGAGGGCTCCCCCGAGATCGGTGCCGTCGTCCCGGCCATGCGCTTCATGACGGCCCTCGGCGGGACCGTCCTCGACGTCGACGCGTCGATCAACGACTTCTGGCCGGGCTTCCACCAGACGCTCGGCAAGTTCTTCTTCGCACCTTCCGTCGACGACGCATTCCACGCCGACACGATCCTGTTCTGGCACGCGAACCCGGCGTACACGATGCAGGCGACGTACCACTACTTCGCCGAAGCCCGCTACAAGGGCACCGAGACCGTGCTCATCGCCCCGGACGTGAGCCCCTCCCACAGCCACGCCGACTACTTCGTGCCCGTCCGCCACGGCAGCGATGCCGCCCTCGCCCTCGCCATGTGCCAGGTCGTACTCGAGGAGGGCCGCGCCGACCTCGACTTCGTGCGCTCCCAGACAGACCTCTCGCTCCTCATGCGCACCGACACACAGGAGTTCCTGCGGGAGAGAGACCTCGTGGCGGGCGGGCGTGACGACCGCTTCTTCCACGCCCACGCGGAGGACGGCGTCGTGCCGGCCGACCCCGGCAGCCTGCACCTCGACTTCGAACCCGTCCTCGACGGCACGCTCGAGGCAGAGCTCGCCGACGGCACCACGGTCACGGTCGAGCCCGTATTCGCCCGCCTGCGCCGCAGCCTCGACGCCTCTTACACGCCCGAGGCCGTCGCCGACGTGTGCGGAACACATCCCGAGACGGTCCGCACGATCACCCGCAAGGTCACGGCGGGACGCACGCGCATCGTCCTCGGCGCCGGCGTCACGAAGTACTACCACGGTGACCTCATGAGCCGGGCTGCCCTGCTCCTCCTCGCCCTCACCGGCAACTGGGGCAAGAAGGGCACGGCGATGAGCGGCTGGGCCACGGGTCTCTTCGACGGCCACACCGTGGCGATGACGAAGCAGAAGCCGGGGGTCGAGGGCGCCGAGGAGATGATCGCGGGCATCGAGATGATCACCGAAGGCCTGCGCCGCCAGGACCCGACCCTGACGGACGAGCTCGCCGCCATCGAGATGTGGCGGGTGCTCGGCGGCACGCAGACAGGTATGGTTCCGCCTGCGCTCTTCTGGTACCTGCATGCGGGGTTCCGGGAGCGCTGGAACAAGCCGGAGTGGAACGACCCTACGATGCCGCGGGACTTCGACTCCTACTGGAACGAGATGACGCCGACCTGGCCCTCTTCCGCCAAGGTGCGGCCGGACCGGCCCCCACGTGTGCTCCTCGAGATCGCCGGCAACATGCTGCGCCGCACCCGCGGTGGCCAGGAGGTGCTCCTCGCCGAGCTCTGGCCGAAGCTCGACATGATCGTCTCTGTCGACTTCCGCATGTCCCAGACCGCCTTGTACGCCGACATCGTGCTGCCGGCCACGCAGTTCTACGAGAAGACGGTGTTCAACATGCCGACGCCGTGGACGATGTTCCTCGGCATGACGAACGCGGTGGCGCCTCCCGCCGGGGAGTCACGCTCGGAGTGGGGTCTCCTCGCATCCCTGCTCGAGACGATCGCGCAGCGAGCCGCGGCGCGGGGCCTCGACTCGTACAAGGACGCGATGGGTACGGTACGGCGATTCGACAGCCTCTGGGACGGCTACACACTCGGTGGGCGTCTCGTGGACGACGAGAGCGTCGCCGACGAGATGGTGCGCGATGCCGTCCACGCCGGTTCACTCGCACCCGGCACGACGCTCGACACCTTCCGTGACAAGGGCTGGAGCCGGTACTCGGACTGGGGCATCATGACGATGGCCAAGGGCCAGGCGTCGCCCTTCCCCCGCGACGAGACGCATGCCCCCCTCCGCAACCATGTCGAGCTCGGCCATCCGTACCCGACGCTCACACGGCGCGCGCAGTTCCTCATCGACCACGCGTGGTATCGCGAGGCGGGTGAAGACCTGCCCGTGCACAAGGACCCTCCGCAGATGGGCGGCGACCATCCGTTCAAGATCTCGAGCGGCCACAACCGCTGGAGCGTGCACGCGATGAACACGACGAACCCGGTCCTGCTCGGTACGCATCGCGGCAAGCCCTTCGTGCTCGTCAACGACCGGGATGCCGCCGCCAAGGGCATCGCCGACGACGCGCCTGTGCGGATCTGGAACGATGCCGGCGAGTTCGTCGTGGCCGCCCGTGTCAGTCCCGCCCAGGTGCCGGGTGGCCTCACCGTCTACAACGGGTTCGAGGGGTTCATGTTCCCCGGTGCCAGGGGTGCGAACGAGGTCGAGACCGGCATGGTGAAGTGGCTCCATCTCGTGACCGGGTACGGGCACCTGAACTACACCCCCACGGAGTGGCAGCCCGTCCCCTTCGACCGATGCATCTTCGTCGACTGCGAGCCGGCGGAGCCGTAGCGAAAGGGGACCGACATGGAGGCGACGCCGGCCTTGAGCGAGTCGCAGATGGAGACCCGCCGGCGGCTCATCGAGACGGCGATCCGGATCTTCGCGGAGCGGGGCTTCGAGCGGGCCCGCCTCGCCGACATCGCCCGCGAGGCGGGTTTCACGACGGGCGCGATCTACTCCAACTTCCCGAACAAGGCGCATCTCCTCGCGGAGTCGATCGCCGCCTACGCACCCGACGAGATCAAGGCGCTCTTCGGACCTGTCCTCGACGTCCCCCTCACGAAAGAGGTCCTGCGCGAGCGGATCGGCATCCTCCTCAGCGCACCTTCCGTTCCCGAAGCGGAGAGCCTCATCATGGAAGGGCTCGCGGTCGCGGCACGGGACCCGTCGGCAGCGGAGATGTTGCGCGGTGGTGTCGCGGAACGGCTCGCCGCCTCCGAGGACCTCTTCGACGCGGCGAGCGCGACGAGCATGGTACACGGGGACCTGACGGAGGACGTGCTCCGCTACATGGTCCTCGTCTTCGTCTTCGGCGCCATGGCCCTCAAGGCCCTCGGCTGGGAACCCCCATCCCGGGCGGAGATCGATGCCCTCGTCGACCACCTCGCCGATGCCTTCGTACCGCGAGACGGCTGAGATCAGGCCGCCCCCCTCCCTTCTTGCGCGCGACTCGCGTTAGTGCGCGCGAGACGCGCTACTCACGTGTCGTTCCGCGCGCAAGAACGCGTTTCGCGCGCAAGTTCGGCGGTTCCGTCTCCAGCGCGGCCTGGCACTACCGAGCCGCCCGGCACTTAGACCATCACGAGCAGCTTCGTGATCGTGCGCCAGTTCGGGAACGTCACCTCCACTCCCAGAACATCAGTTCGGCTTCACTTGACTGAATGAGTCATTCAGTTATAATACGGGTATGGCCAGAACCAGACCCGACGACCGGCTCGCCCAAATCGGTGAGGCAGCCATCACCGTCTTCTCGAAGCTCGGCTACCGCCGCACCCAGGTCGCCGACATCGCCAAGGAGGCAGGCGTGTCCTCCGGCACGATCTACAACTACGTGACCGGCAAGGACGCCCTCTTCGAGCTCGCCCTCGACTGCAGCTTCGAGGATGCACCGGCCGGCCCCGAGACGGGCCTCCCCCGCGAGGCGAAGGGCCTCGAGACGACCCTGAAGGAGCTCGGCCGCACACTCGACCTGCAATCCGGGTTCCCCCTCTTGCGCTCCGCCCTGAGGGAGGAGCGGGCCCCCGACATCACGGCCGAGCTGGCTGCCCTCGTCGAGGAGATGTACGACGTGTTCGCCCGCACACGGCGCGCCTTCGAGCTCATCGAGACGTCGGCCCGCGACCTGCCCGAGCTCAAGGACCTCTTCTACCGGAAGCGCCGCCGGCGCCTCGTGGACAAGTGGGCCGACTACCTCGAGGCGAGGATCGATGCCGGGCAGGTGCGGCCCCTCCCTCACCCCGCCACCGCCGCCCGTCTCCTCATCGAACAGGCGGCCTGGTTCGCCCGGCACCGCCACCGCGACGCCGACTCGGCGATGATCTCGGACACCGAGGCACGTGAGACGGTGCTCGATTTCGCGATCCACGGTCTGCTTGCGGAAGGAGCGAAACGATGACAGCAACTCAGGCCCGGCCTGTCGGGCTCCCGAACCTCACCGTCCCGGCAGGCCGGCGTGCGGACGTCGACTGGCTGCGCGTGGGCGCCGTGTACCTGCTCTTCCTCTTCCACACGGGCAAGGTCTTCGACAAGGCACCCTTCTACGCCGTGAAGAACCCGGTCCCGACACCCGGTCTCGACGCCTTCACCGGGTTCATCCACCTCTGGCACATGCCGCTGTTCTTCGCCCTCGCCGGCTGGTCGATCCACGCGAGCCTGCGCGGCCGCAGCCCCGGTGCGTTCAGCCGTGAGCGCGTGACCCGCGTCCTGCTTCCGGCGGCCGTGACGCTCCTCCTCACCGTGACCGTCATCAAGTACCTGTCCCTCGGCCGCGAGCCCGGCTTCGACGAGTCCTTCCTCGAGTTCCTCCCCACGTTCTGGGCGTTCGAGCGCTTCACGTGGGAGCACCTCTGGTTCGTCGTCTACCTGCTCGTGTTCACGTTCCTGTCCCTGCCCGTGCTGCGCCGCCTCGAGGCCTCGCACCGCACGATCGATCGGTTCCCGCTCGGTGCCCTGTTCCTCGCCGCCGTCCCGTTCGTGGTCGTGCAGACGACGCTGCGGGCGTGGTGGCCGGGCTGGCAGAACCTCTACGACGACTGGGCGAACTTCGCCTACTACCTCATGTTCTTCCTCGGCGGTTACCTCATCGCCCGCTTCCCGGAGATCGAGGCCCGCATCCATGCGGACTGGCGCAAGTTCGCCGCCGTCGGCGCGGGCAGCGCCCTCGGGCTCCTCGCCCTCGATCTCGGCGGCGTCGGAACCGACGCGTTCGGTCCCGGCTGGTTCGTCGCCCAACCTCTCGATGCCCTCGCCGGTTTCGGCTTCGTCGTCGCCGCCTTCGGGTTCGCCCATGCCCATCTGCGGCGGGAGAACCGGGCCCTCGTCTGGCTGTCCGAGTCGGCGTTCCCCGTGTACCTCCTCCACCAGGTCGCCGTCGTCGTCATGGCCGTCCTCGTCGTCGACACCGCCCTCCCGATCCCAGCCAAGTTCACACTCGTGTGCGCGGGGGCGATCGTGCTGACCGTGTCCGCCTACGAGCTCGTCGTGAGCCGCACCCGCCTCACACGCTTCCTCTTCGGTGTGCGCCGCCACCGCCGTCCGGCTCCCGCGTGACCTCTGTTCTCGGTGCCTCGCCGCCGGGATCGCACCGGGAGAACTGCCGGACACTTGGTTGCCGAGAGCGTTGCTCTCGGCCGCATCCCCCACCGACACTGGTGGAGTAGGCACCTTGGCTGTCCTACCAGGTTGCCGGGTCCGCCTGCGCGGACCGCTCTTGATGCACTTCCGACCCTAGGCCGCGAGTGTGACAGGCGGAGCACGAATTCCCTGGACGGGCCTCCCCGGTACCCACTGGCGCCCGACTCAGACTCCGCGGCATGGGCAAGCGGAGTAGCTCGACGACGTGCCTCTGCCGGACGAGGAATTCTGCTGGAGAGGCATCCCCGCCGACGATCTGCTGGGTGATCGGCAAGGCCAACCACCTCTTCACGCAGTCCTCCCGCAACCCGTTCTACGTCAAGGACATGGCATCACACTTCGGCCTCGTGCAGTCGAGCTTCTCACAGCGGGCCGACACCCTCCTCAGGGCTGCCGGGTTCGAGAACGCACACCGCTTCGCGGAGATCCACCTCGGCACCCCCGACCTGCTCGTCTCGGCGCGACGCCGCAAGATCCTCGAACTGCGTGAGAGATACGCGTAGCGATCACGCCTCCTGCGTGAACGAGTCCTCGCCGCGGCTCACGGCGGGCAGGCCGTCCGCGAACTCGGCGATGAGGTCGGTGAGCGTGTCGGGCTGCTCCCACATCGGCATGTGACCTGCGCCCTCGAGGACGGCAAGCCGCGCCGCGGGCAGCCCCGACACGAGGTGCTCGGACAGCGGCAGCGGGGTGACGAGGTCGAGGTCGCCGCAGACGACGAGGGCGGGGACGTCGAGGTCGTGGAGCTCGTCGTGCGTGTGGTAGGTGGCGAGACCGCCGGCGATGTCACGCAGCACGCGGCCGGGGGTGTCGGCAATGGCGGCCTGCGTACCGGCAACGGCAGCCTCCGGTGCCCCCGCACCGAGGAAGAACCTCGTCACGAGGCGGCCGACGTGCGCCGAAGCCATGATGCCCCGCACCACGGTCGGGAGCATCTTCGACCCGAACCGGAGCAGCAGCTCCTCGGCGGCCTCGACCGGGAGGGGCAGACGCCCGAGCACGGGAAGCCACGCGTTCGAGAGGACGCGTGCCGTGCCGAGGGTCGACACGAGCACCGTCCCGCCGACTCGCGCCCGAGCCTCGGCGTGGTCGAGCAGGCATCGCAACGTGGCGATCCCGCCGAGGGAGTGGCCCACGACGATCGCGCCCTCGAGGTCGAGGCCGCAGAGCACGGCTGCGAGGTCCTCACCGAGCCGGTGCGCCGTCGTGAGACCCGCCGTCATCGACGACTCGCCGTGTCCGCGCTGGTCGACTGTCACGACGCGAAACCGGTCGGCGAGTGCAGCCGTCTGGAACTTCCAGATGTGCCCGTCGAGGGTGATGCCGTGCACGAACACGACGGGGCGACCTCGGCCCGCGCTTCGCCACGCGACATGTGACCCGTCCGAGGTCTCGACGTGTCCGGAGTCGTCGAAGGGCATCGGGGATCCTGCGTCGGTGATCCCACGCGCCCCTCGTGAGAGGTGGCTCAGCGGTCGTGTGACGACGTGTGCCAGCTTGCTGCTCGGGCCGGATCGTCCCATGTTCTCCCCATCGTCATGTTCTCCGCAGACTTCAGCAGCGACGGCCCTCTTCCTGCAAGGACCCTCCCGCAAGGCTCAATCCGTGGCCCCGCCGATCCGATCAAGGAGGATGCGCAGACAAAGGGATTCCGGATTCACACTGATCGAGCTCATGGTCTCGGTCCTGATCATCGCGATCCTGCTGGCGGCGGCGATTCCCACCTTCCTCGGGGCGAGACGCCACGCCCAGGACACGCAGGCAAGCTCGGCGTCCCGCAACACGGTGACGACGATCTCTGTGCTCATGGCGGATCCGAAGGGCCCCCAGGCCGATCCCCTCGTCGCCCTCGAGGAAGCCGAGCCTGCCTACACGTACACGTACGGTGCGTCGACACACCCGAACGAGGTGTCCATCGCCGTGTTCGGCGGGCAGATCCAGCTCGCCGCCTTCGGGCCCGAGCACGCGACGCCACAGGTCATCCGCACAGCCTGGCTCGCCGTGACCGCCTCGCGCAGCAAGTCCGGCGCCTGCGCCATCGGCGTCACCCACGAGACGGGGGGATCGACCACCTACGTCACGAAGAGCATGCGGGAGTGCCGGGCATCCCTGGCCGACCCCAACGACTTCGCGAGCCTCGTCAAGGAGGCAGGTCACAGCGGCGACTGGGTGATGCTCTTCGGTCCCGGCTGCGAGAAGGGGTGTGACACGAACGCCGGAGGCAATCCTCCGCCACCTCCACCGTCGCCGGCCGACTGGACGACGATCCCCAACTACGACGAGTCGAAAGCGGCTTGGTACGAGGCGACGAAGGCGGCCTGCGGGACCGATCCGGCCTGCTGGGCGGCAGCCGAACGCAAGTTCGCCGAGCACTGGAAGTCACAGTCGGGCCCAACGACCGGACCCCCCACCCCGACGGGCCCGCCCAAGACCGAACCCCCCACCCCGACAGACCCGCCCGGGACCGGAGCGGCCTTCGACCCGGGCCGGGCCGTCGCGAAGTGGAGCAAGAAGGACGCGAGGAAGGCCAAGGCGCAGTGGCTGCATGCCGCGCGCAAGATCTGCGGCAAGGACACCGGTAACACCTGCTGGAAGGAGGCGTACCGCTTCTGGGAGGATTACTACGAGAAGTACTTCCGGTAGTCCTGACGGTAGTCCTGAAGCAAGGGGAGGCACAGTGAGCGACCAGGAATACGAAGCGATCGTGATCGGGAGCGGACCCGGGGGTATGGCGTGCGCCACCCTGCTCCAGAAGCGTGGCGTGCGCACGCTCGTCGTCGAGAAGAACAGCGTGCTCGGCGGCAAGATGATCAGCATCGAGAAGGACGGGTGGGCGTACGACCTCTTCCCGCACGGTCAGGTCCCGATGCGGGGTTCGGCATTCGAGGCGATCTTCGCCGAGCTCGGCGTCTCCGAGGACTTCCTCCCCGCCCTCGAACCCGACGACGAGCGCGACATCATCACGCTCGCCTACCGGCGCCACGAGTGGGACAAGTACAAGACGGTCAAGCAGAAGCAGGCGATGGCCGACCCCGAGCCGTTCTTCCGCCTCTGGGATGCGACCGAAGACGAGAAGACCAAGGCCATTGTCGTCATGGCCGAGATGGCGACGATGCCCGACGAAGAGATCGCCAAGCTCGACGGCATCACCATGCACGAATGGCTCGCCACCCGTGACGTCCCGGCTCCGCTCTACAACTACATGGGATTCCACGCGAACGCGTCGCTGGCCGAACCCCTCGACCTCGTCGCCGCGTCCGAGCAGATCACGATCCTCAAGCAGATCATGCTCCAAGGTGGCGGCGGCCAGTACAAGGGCGGCTTCGGCATGCTCACGAAGGTGATGGCCCGCGAGTTCGAGAAGAACGGCGGCGAGATCGTCACCGGCGCGAAGGTGGAGCGCATCAAGGTCGTCGACGGTGCCGTCACCGGTGTCGACACGACGCAGGGCAGCTTCGACGCCCCGGTCGTGATCAGCTCGGCGGGCATCCAGCCGACGGTACTCAAGCTCGTGGGTGAGGAGCACTTCGACCGCGGGTACGCCGACTACGTGAAGGGTCTCGTGCCGGGCTGGTCGTTCACGAGCGTGCGCTACTTCCTGAGCCGGCCCGTCATGGACACCGCCATGTACGTCGTCTGGTCCGACGACAGTTGGCTCGACACCGAGCGGTTCCGCAAGCAGAAGCAGGGTGGTGAACCCGACGAGGTCATCCTCTTCATGGTCAACCACTCGTTCTACGACGAGCACGCCGCCCCACCGGGGAAGCAGGTGCTCGTGTCGGGGACGGTGTGCTCGTCGAACCCGGAGGCGAAGGAGATCGAGGACCTCTGGAGCTGCATGGATCGTCAGATGCAGGAGCTCTTCCCCGACATCTGGGACGCGACCGAGCGCAAGGAGTACAACGGCCCCCGCGAGATCGCGAACCTCACGCGCGATGCCGTGCTCCCCGGCCAGGGCGGCGAGTGCGTCGGCCTCGCCCAGATCGTCGGCCAGTGCGGCTCGATGAAACCCAAGTCCGAGACGTCGATCCGTGGCCTCTTCCTCGCCGGCGCCGACGCCGGCGCCGCGGGCATGGGAACCCACCAGGCGGCACTCTCGGGCATCGAGGTCGCCCGGCTCACACAGCACTGCCTCAACAAGATGTACAAAGCCCAGTAGGCCGCCGGCGACTGCTCAGTCGGCAGGTGCCACCCCGGCCCCGGTGCCTTCGGCGGCGGTCTCCGCGGCGGCGGCTTCGGCGATTGCCCTGTGCTGCTCGAGTATCTCGGGGTGCTCGGCTAGGAGCTTCTTGCGGTTGTAGTTCGGGAACCAGAGCGTGAACTTGATGGCAGCGACAAGGGCGACGATCGGGACGACCCAGTTGAACACCACGCTGTTGTGTGTCGCCTGCTCCAAGATGCCGCAGGCGAGGCTGACTGCGAAGTAGGCCGCCCACACACCGGTGATGATCTGACTCACTCGGATCACACCCGCCCGGAAGGCCGGGTTGTGCTCCCACTGCACGGGGTCCGTGCTCTGCCGGGCGTAATAGAGGGTGAACGGGTGCTTCACGGCCATTCCGATCAAGGCCGCGACCACGAGCGCCGCGTCCGAGATGCTCCCCGACCAGTTCTCGAAGAACGTGTTCAAGTTGTCGTCGACGAACGACAGGATCAGCATGCCGCCGAAGACGAATGTGCCGACGAGGCTGAGTTGGTGCACGCCCCGCTTCATGATCAGCCCGCCGCATATGCCGATGATCGCCAGGACAGTGGTGATCAGCGTGACGAGACGGAACGTCTGGGGCGTGGCGAACACCGACTGCACGATGTAGGGGACGAACCCGACGATCAGGCTGAAGCCCGTGACCCCCTTGATCTTCATCTTCTCGGGTTCCTGCGCGGCGTCGGTGTTGTTCATAGCCAGGGCATCGGCATGCCGGCCTTCGGCTTGAGAGGTGGGGAACATTCCAGGGCGCAGGACCGTCGGACGTGTGACCGCCTACGCGGAGGCGGCGAGACGACACGGAGTTGACGATGAAACGTGGACTGCTCGGTGCTGTGGTCTTCCTCGTGGCCCTCGGGCTGGCGCTGTTCGTGCTGCCCGACCCCAAGGCGGGAGCCGATCCGGGGCTCGTTCCCTTCGGGTCGTGCGACGAGTTGCTCGCCTACATGAAGACAGCGTTGAAGGACTCCTACAGCTACGTTGGACCGGTCGCTGAGGACGGCATGCTCCCCTCGGGCGCAGGTGAGGCACCCGCCGCCCGCGAGGAAACGGATGCCGCGGCGGCTGATCCGGGCACGGCACCGTCCGCGGAGACGCCCGAGCAGTCGTCGACGAACGTGCAGGAAGCGGGCATCGACGAGGGTGACGTCGTCGAGACCGACGGACAGCGTCTCTTCGTCCTCTCCGGCGGCGAGCTGCGAAGCATCGACGTCACCGGCGGCACACCTCGACTCGTCGGCACGCTGCGCCTCGAGGACGGCGAGGGCAACACCGGTGACGGCCAGTTGCTGCTCGACAGCGACCGCCTCGTCGTCGTGAGCGAGACCTACGACACTGCGGATGGCACCGCACGTGTGCGCGTCCGCGCTGTCGGCATAGACGCGTCCGGGCAAATGACACCGGCGGGAGAGAGCAGCATCGACGGGAACCTGGTCTCGACGCGGGGGATCGACGGGAGCGTGACCGTCGTGACCAGCCACAGTCCGCAGCCACCGCCCCCCGTCATGCCAGACGCGTCCGACACATCCTTCGACTACGAAGAGGCGAGACGCCGTGCGATCAAGGAGCTGGACCTGGAGGATCTGCTGCCACAGGTGACGACGACCGCCGGCGGCGAGTCGAGCACGCACGACCTGGTGACGTGCAGGCAGGTGCACCGTCCGCCCGAGCCGTCAGGACCGACCCTGACGAACGTCGTGACCATCGGCCCGGACAGCACCGACCCGGTCGACGCCGAAACCGTCGTCGCCGACGGCCAGATCGTGTACGCAAGTGAAGGCGCCGTGTACGTAGCGGCGGGCACATGGCCGGGCGGGATGGCTCCTGCCGCGGCCGAGGAGAGCCCGAGTGAGGGTGGGGTCGAGACCGCCGTGCACCGTTTCGACCGCACCCAGGCCGGCGTCGCCTACTACGGATCGGGTCGTGTGCGCGGCCGTCTCCTCAACCAGTTCGCCATGTCCGAGCACGAGGGGTTCCTGCGTGTTGCCTCCACCGACGACGATGGGACGACGAACCCGGACGGTACGACAGGACCGGCGTCGGAGAGCCTCGTGACCGTCCTCGAACCCCGCGCCGACAGGCTCGAGCCGGTCGGTGAGCTGGCCGGCCTCGGGCCGACGGAACGCATCTACAGCGTGCGCTTCATGGGTGACCGTGCCTTCGTCGTCACGTTCCGCCAGACCGATCCGCTCTACACCCTCGACCTGTCCGACCCCACGTCGCCGCGCACGACCGGCGAGCTCGAGATCACAGGCTTCTCCGCGTACCTACACCCGATCTCGGAGGACAGGCTGCTCGGCATCGGCCAGGACGCCACCGAGTCCGGTCAGCAACTCGGCACGCAGGTCTCCCTCTTCGACGTCGCCGATCCGGCGAGCCCGCGCAGGCTCGCGCAGTGGGCGGCGGGGAACTGGAGCCATTCGGAGGCCGAGTACGACCATCACGCCTTCCTCTACTGGGCGCCCCGCAACCTCGCTCTCCTGCCGGTGGATGCCTCGGTCGTCGGTCTCGAGGTCGGCGCCGACGCGATCACCCAGGTCGGGACGATCGAACACCCGGCCCCAGCCGAGTGCCCCGAGCCGCTGCCCGAGGAACGTGTGACGCCCCCCGACGTCGCTCCCGGTGTCGCCGAGGACGTCGTCGCGCCCGAACCGGCCTGCGACGGATACGGGACGGCCATCCGACGCTCGGTCGTCGTCGGCAACCACGTCTACACGGTCGGCGACACAGGCGTGATGGCGACGGACCTCGCCACGTTCCAGCCAGCAGGCTGGCTCGCGTTCTGACGAGGCACGCCTGACTCTGCACTCCTAACCACGTGGGCGTAATGAAACACACTGGTTGTGGTTGAGTACGCCCACGTGTGTCAGCTGCAGCCCATGGAGTTGCCGCAGTTGAGGCAGCGGTAGCAGGAGCCGTTGCGGACCGTGATGTGCCCGCACGTGCTGCAGAAGGGGGCATCGCCCATGAGCGTGGAGAGGTGCGCCGACATGGCATCGGCAGACGTGGCCGTGGCGGCGACCTCGCTCGTGCTCGACGCCGTGGTCTCGTGCGTGACCCGCAACTCGCCGTTGGGACCGGCGTCGACGACCTCGACCATGATCTCCTCCGTCTGCGTCTCGGTGACGCGCGACTCGCTGATCACGCCGGCGCGGGCTTCGGCGGCGGGCAGGGTGAGCTGTTCCGATTCGGGCGCGAGCTCGGACGGCTTCACGTGCGCGAGGTCCTCGCGGCCGAGGTACTCGACGCCGAGCGCCCGGAACACGTAGTCGATGACCGACGTGGCCATCTTCACGTGCGGATGGCCCTGCACGACACCCTGCGGTTCGAAGCGGGTGAAGGTGAACGTGTCGACGAACTCCTCGAGCGGCACTCC
Source organism: Acidimicrobiia bacterium (assembly GCA_020850945.1). Classification (GTDB taxonomy): domain Bacteria; phylum Actinomycetota; class Acidimicrobiia; order UBA2766; family UBA2766; genus QWHP01. Next base: position 23,837 of record JADZDR010000030.1, read on the forward strand.
GTACTGCAGGCCCTTCGAGACGGCGATGGCGAAGCAGTTCACGATCGAGCGCAACGTCGCGCCCTCCTTGGCCATGTCGATGAACAGCTCGCCGAGCGAACCGTCCTCGTACTCGCCGGTGCGCAGGAACACCTTCTGGCCGCCGACGACGGCCTCGTGCGTCCAGCCGTACCGCTTCGCCGGCAGCTTGCGCCGGAACGGGTTCCAACCGAGGGTCTTGCCGACCTCGTGGTGGATGGCGTGGGTGAGCTGCGCCTGCTCCTCTGCCGTCTCGGGATCGGTGCCGGCATCGTCGGAACCGGCCGAGCTGGAAGTGCCGCTCGACAGGGGCTGGGACAGCTTGCAGCCGTCCCGGTAGAGGGCGATCGCCTTCAGCCCCCGCTCCCAACCGAGACGGTACGTCCGGCTGATGTCCTCGACACCCGCGTCGTTGGGCAGGTTCGCCGTCTTGCTGATCGACCCCGAGATGAACGGTTGGGCGGCGGCCATCATCTCGATGTGCGCCTCGACGGGCAGGTACCGCTCGCCGTCACCGCACGTGTTGGCGCAGTCGAAGATCGGATAGTGCGCGGGATCGAGCCCGGGCGCACCCTCGACCGTCTGATGGCCACAGCAGTGCTTCGAGGCGGCCTCGATGTCGGCTTCGCCGAAGCCGAGGGCCACGGGCAGGTCGAGCGTGGCGTCGTCCGCGTCGAAACCGAGACGGGCCACGGCCTCGGCCCCGATCGCCCACGGGGCGAGGGCACCCCGCAGGTCGAACGCGCCGGGCAGGGCCGCCTCGATCGCGTCGCACTCCTCGGCCGTGAGGCCCTTCGCCTGCAGCTTCGCCCGGTTCACCACCTCGTGGTCGAGGCGTGCCGTCCCGAGGATGTAGCGCATGATCGCCCGCACGTCGGACTGCGCATAACCGAGATGCTCCAGCGCAGGTTCGATTGCGGCGTTCGCGATCTTGAAGTAGCCGCCGCCGGCGAGCTTCTTGAACTTCACGAGGGCGAAGTCGGGTTCGACCCCGGTCGTGTCACAGTCCATGAGCAGACCGATCGTGCCCGTGGGGGCGAGGACCGAGAGCTGCGCGTTCCTGTATCCGAACCTCTCTCCGAGGTCGAGGGCCTTGTCCCAGGCGTCGTGGGCGGCCTCGAGGAGCGGGGCGGGGCAGAGCTCCTGGTCGATGCCGACAGGCAGGACCGACAGCCCCTCGTACTCCTCGTCTGCCGATGCGTACGCCGCCCGCCGGTGGTTGCGGATCACCCGCAACATCGAGTCGCGGTTCGCCTCGTAGCGGGAGAAGGGCCCGAGCTCGGCGGCGATCGCTGCGGACATCGCGTAGCCGTCGCCTGTCATGATCGCCGTCAGGGCACCGCAGATCGCCCGCCCCTCGTCCGAGTCGTACGCGATCCCCTTGCGCATGAGGAGGGATCCGAGGTTCGCGTAGCCGAGACCGAGCGTGCGGTAGTCGTACGAGCGCTGCGCGATCTCGGCCGACGGATAGGCCGCCATGAGGACGCTGATCTCGAGAACGACCGTCCAGAGCCGGATCGCGTGTCGGTAGCCCTCGATGTCGAACGTGCCGTCGTCCTCGAGGAACTTGACGAGGTTGATGCTCGCCAGGTTGCAGTTGTGCGTGACCATGCCCTCGGCGATCACCGAATGCGTGACGGGCTCGGTGATGTCGTACACGGTGTCGACGCCGTCCGGAACGATCTCGACGACCGTGGACGGTCGCGGGTTCTTCAGCGCTCCGGCGAAGGGACGACCGAGAACAGCGTCCGCCAGAGCCTGCTTGCGCGTCGAGCAGGCGAAGCCGACCAGGGCGAGGAACTTGCGGGCCTGCTGGTTGTAGATGTGCAGTTGACCCTGTGGGTTCTTGCGCCCCGCTGGGTGCGTCCATGTGATCCTGGACTCGATGCCCAAGTCGGAGAGCATGAGCTGTACGGAACGCAGTAGGTCCGGGGCCGACGAGGCCAGCATCACCTCGGGTTCGTTGTGGACGTGCCGAACACTGCCGTCGGCCGAGAAGAGACCTTGGAGGTAGGCGACCTTAAGGTCGTCCGGTACGGCGTGGACCGTCGAGGGCACGTCTTTTTCGATCGCGGTGCCCTGTGAGAACCCGTAGGCGTCCTCGAGGAGACGCACCAGAGCCTGGGACTTGGAGGTGAGTTGTAGGACACCGTTGGCCTGCGTCGACACGTTGCAGAACCGCGGGTCGCGCTCGGCGCCGACGAAGTCGGAGGCATCCTCCTGCAGGAGATTGAACTCGGGGCGCATCCACGCGGCGGTGTCTGCCTCGTCCGGACCGAAGACAAGTGCCGTGTGGCCTTTCGAGAACACTCCGTCGCCGGTGAGCCAACCGAGCATGCGCCAGCGTCGTACGTCGTCGTGCGGCGAACAGAAGTTCACCGGATTCCCGCTCTCGCGCACCTCGACTCGATCCTTGCCGACCACCAACTCGTCCACGCGCTTCCAATCGCCCGAGTCGGAGAGGAATCGGTGGTCCGCCGTGGCGCGGATCTCGCGGCCGTCCTTCAGCTTCATGCGCAAGACAGGGCGATCGCCCACTCTCGTGACGAGGGCGGGTCGATGCGCCGTGAGCCGCCGGTGGTCGTGCTCGGAGTGGATGTCGGTCGTGATGACGACGGCCTCGCCGTTCTCCTGCGATTCGTACAGGTCCTCGACGGTTCTGAGGCCGTGCGGAGTGCTGATCCGCGTGCCGGTCGCAAGGCAGGCCGTGTCGTCGAGGAACATGTATTCCGAGCAGTTCCGCACAACAACACCATTTGCAATGTAGGAGTGATTCCGGGGCTCGCTCAGGTTGTAGGTGAGCTCGATCCCGTCAGCACACCTGCTCTGGAGCCGGGTCACCACAGCCTTCGTGTAGGGACCCCGACGGAATGACCCGACTACGTCGCGAAGGTCGGTGTTCTTCCTCGTCAATGAGAAGCCGACGTGCTGGGCGAAATCGACGAGGCTTCTCGATGTGATGCGCAGGTCATACGTGGTCCGGTGCGATTCATACGTGACGATCTCGCCTGACTTCCGTGTGTGCGTGAATGCGCCGGGACGCCTGGAGGTCTCGTAGATCCGACCACTGATTCCCAGGCTCGACAGAATCCGCTGTACGCCGCGCAGGAGCTCGGCCGATGTCGAGCCGAGCCCGACGTACGAGCCCTTCTCGAGGTCGCGTCGCATGCAGCCGTCCGCGTCGAAGAGGCCCCGCAGGAATGCCCCCTGGATCTGGGGTGGCGCCTGCTCGATCGACCACGGGACCCTCTTCTCGGGCCCCTTGCTGTGGTCGAGTCCCAACCGTTCGAGGAATCGGCGGAACACCCCACGGGTCATGCGAAGCTGGACAGTGCCGTTGGCCTGCCGCGAGGCCTTGGGGGCGTGACCTTGGATCTCGGACAGGATCATCTCGTGCAGCGGCAGGATCTGTGCCTGGTCCTCGAGGCTTCCGTACGTGGTTGCAACCACAGATCGGGACGTTGCACTCCCGTCACCCACGACCCATCCGAGATAGTGTGCGAAATCCTCGGACCAGACCGTCGGTAGGTTCAACTCGGCATGCCGTTCACCCTTTTCGCGGAGGCCCTCGAAGGTCTCCGAGACAGGGATCTCCCACGAAGCGTCCACGGCGGGGGCCGCGATGTCGAGCAACTGAACGTCATCCTCGGAGGTCAGGTCCTCGGCTGCGACGTACCCGCGGTTGGCAGTCCAGATCTTGTGGCCGGGTGTGCATCTCAGGATCGCACCGTTGGTGAAGTCGAGGCGGACGATCCTGTTCCATCCTGTGACCATGAACGCTTCCGGATCGGTGAGAGCCACCGCCTGGCGCGCCATGTCCGGGCTGGTCACGTCGTGTGTCCAGACCTTGAACTCCTCGCCCTGGTTCACACGGTCGATGAGATCCCGGAAGCGGATCTGGCCCTTGTTGGTGAACACGTGGGTATCGCCTGTGAAGCATGGGTTGCTGGCGTTGATGCGGCCGTCCTCTGGGCAGGTGTGCCACGAGTTGATCGTGGTGTCGTACTGCACGCCGGGGTCGGCGGACGCCCACGCCGCCTTGTTGATCCGCGCCCAGAGGTCGACGGCCCGCACGCTCTGCACGACCCTGCCGTCGACACGTCCGATGAGCTCCCAGTCGGAGTCGCCGTCGAGGGCCTCGAAGAAGCGGTCGGGGATGCGCACGGAGTTGTTCGAGTTCTGGCCCGACACGGTGGCGTAGGCCTCGCCCTCGAAGTCCGACGAGTAGCCGGCCGCGACGAGGGCCGCGACCTTGCCCTCTTCGTCGGCCTTCCACGACACGAACTTCTCGATGTCGGGGTGGTCGAGGTCGATGATCACCATCTTCGCCGCGCGCCGGGTCGTGCCGCCCGACTTGATCGCCCCCGCCGCCCGGTCGCCGATCTTGAGGAAGCTCATGAGCCCCGACGACTGGCCGCCGCCGGAGAGGCGCTCGCCTTCGCCCCGGATCGCCGAGAAGTTCGAGCCCGCGCCCGACCCGTACTTGAAGATGCGTGCCTCACGGGTCCAGAGGTCCATGATCCCACCGGGGTTCACGAGGTCGTCCTTGACCGCGAGGATGAAGCAGGCGTGGGGCTGGGGGCGGCTGTACGCGTCCGTCGCCTCGGTCAGCTCGGCGCTGTGCGGGTCGACGTACCAGTGGCCCTGGGCCGGCCCCGTGATCCCGTACTCGTGGGCGAGGCCGGTGTTGAACCACTGGGGGGAGTTCGGGGCCGCGATCTGGTGGGCCAGCATGTGGCGCAGCTCGTCCTCGAACGCCTGGGCCGAGTCGTCCGAGTCGAAGTAGCCGTGGGACTCGCCCCAGTGTCGCCAGCAGTGCACGAGACGATCGAACACCTGCGTGGCCGATGTCTCGCCGCCGCCGTCGGGGAGACCCGCGCGACGGAAGTACTTGGAGACCATGATGTCGGCGGCGACCTGGCTCCAGCCGGCGGGGATCTCACCCGTCCCCTCGAAGATGACCTCGCCGTCGGGGTTGGCGATGCGCGTGGCGCGAGTCGTCCACTCCACCTCCCCGTACACGTCGGCAGCACCGGACGCGGTTGTGGGGACACCTTCTGTGAAGCGCCGAGTGATGTGGAGTCCGCCGGTCATCGCTCTCTCTTTCCCTCTCGCCCAGTCGAATCCGCACGCCGGCTCCACTGCCGGACGCCCTCGCCCCGTTCGTTCCCGGCCGCGCGGAGCCAGAGCCTGTTACACGCGGGGAAGTTGGCTCGAGCCGTTGTGACCGGTGCGCATCCGCCGCCGGGGAAGTGGAGAGGCGGCGGATGCGCCGTATCCCTCCACTGTAATTACACTGATGTAGTCCGTCAATCCCCTGTGCCGGATGCCTTGGGTCGGGTACTGTACGTCCCCCCTCCCACCCCACCGCGGATACCGTCCCACCTGCCGATTCGAGTCCGCTGTTGGGTGCGGTTTGTTGCGCCGGCGCAACAA
>JADZDR010000031.1 GCA_020850945.1 Acidimicrobiia bacterium
CACCCTCGGGGAGTGAGCACTGGGACGTTTGGGGGCGGTTTGTGGCGCCGGCGCAACAAACCGCACCCAAAGGCCGAGTCAGCCGGGTGTGCGCAGGTCTTCGAGACGTGCGAAGACAGGGTCGAGCCGCCCGAGCATGCGGTCCGTGTCGAAGAGCGCGTCGATCTCGGCCGGGGTGAGGGCGTCGGTCACGGCCGGGGTCTCCTTGAGCACCTCGCGCAGGTGGCGGCGTTCCTCGAAGGCCTGGCGGGCGGCGGTCTGCACGATCCGGTAGGCGGGATCACGGTCGAGCCCAGTTGCGACAAGACCGAGCAGGACGTTCTGCGCGAACATCGCGCCGTAGGTCCGCTCCATGTTCTCGAGCATGACGTCGGGCCGCACCTCCATGCCGGCGACGAGCCGCGCCGTTCGCTCCGCCATGTAGTCGAGGCAGATCGTCGCATCCGGGAGGACGACGCGTTCCACGGACGAGTGGCTGATGTCGCGTTGGTGCCAGAGGGCGACATCCTCGAGTCCCGCGGCCGCCCATCCCCGCATGAGGCGGGCGAGTCCACAGATCCGCTCCGCCGTGATCGGATTGCGCTTGTGCGGCATGGCTGACGAGCCCTTCTGGCGCGTCCCGAAGGGTTCGGCGACCTCGCCGACCTCGGAGCGCTGCAGGTGCCTGAGCTCGAGGGCGATCTGCTCGCACGCGGTGGCGGCGAGGGCAAGCTGCGCGAGGAGCTCGGCGTGGCGAGCGCGGGCGACGACCTGGGTCGAAGCCGCTTCGACTTCGAGGCCGAGTCGCGTGCAGACCGCGGCCTCGACGCCGGGTGGGATCTGGCTGTAGGTGCCGACGGCACCCGACAGCTTGCCGACGCGGATCATCTCGCGTGCGCGCCGCAGGCGGCTGCGCGCGCGGTCTGCGGCGTGGGCCCACACGGCGCAGGTGTGCCCGAAGGTCGTGGGTTCGGCGTGCATGCCGTGCGTGCGCCCCGCCATGGGTGTGTCCCGCCAGCGGAAAGCGGCGGCGACGCAGAGCGCGACGAGCCGGTCGAAGTCCTCGACGAGGAGGTCCGTCGCACGCACGAGCCGCAGGGCCAGCGCGGTGTCGACGACGTCCGACGACGTGAGGCCGTAGTGGACCCACCGCCCTTCCGGCATACCGACGTTCTCCGCGACACAGGTCACGAAGGCGATCACGTCGTGGTCGACCTCGGCCTCGATCTCCTCGATGCGATCGACTGTGAACGCGCCTCGCCGGCGTAGGGCCTCTGCGGCCTCGGCGGGAACGGACCCCTCCTCTGCCCAGGCGTCGAGGGCAGCCGCCTCGACCTCGAGCCAGGACGCGAACTTCGCTTCCTCGGTCCAGATGGCTCCCATCTCGGGGCGCGTGTAACGGGGGATCATGCGCCAAACCTACCCAGCGTGGGTCACGCGGGCGGGCCGTGCCCGCCAACCCTCGACGTGGGCGTCCTCACCCCCGCTGCGCGGGGTTGAGTACGCCCACGTGAAGTGGAAGAGGTGTGAGTGGGGGGAGGCGTCAGGTGTGGACTTGCCCGCGGATCGCCGAGACGGCCGCCTTGATGCTGCGGCAGATGCCCGCCGCCGAGTCCACGCCCACGGCCATGAGCCTGTCGACGTCCTCCCAACCGAGCGTGACCTCGTCGCCGGCGTCGAAGACCTCTTCCTCCATCACATCCTGACGGATGTCGCCTCCGAAGTCGTCGAACTCGAAGGGATCGAGGCCGAGCGTGGTGTTCCGGAATCGCAGATCGCGGCCCACGTGCGTGCACGGCCAGCGGGTGAGAGCGTCGTCGATGGCGCTGTCACTCCATCCCCCGTGGATCTCGAGCCGGTACGGCCGTTCCGGCAGGGCTTCGTGGGGGAGGCGCAGCTTGTTCGGCACGTCGTTCACGGCGGCCGTCGCCGACACGATGAGCTCGTCCGTCTCGTCCTGCACGACATTCACGACGGTCACGTCGCATGGTGTCGGCACGATGATGCCATCGGGCCGCACGCGGGCCGTAGGCGACACGAACGAGAAGTGGGGGCCGTACCGGCCCATCACGACGTTCCCGTCCATGGCGAGCCCGTTCAAGTGGGCAGTGAAGTCCGGCAGGATCACGCCCACCGACTGGCGGTCCGGCGACGCGAACCACTCCACCGTGTCATCCCACGGCATGCGGCTCAGCCAGCTCACAGCGTGCCAGTAGAGGGATTCCTCGACACGGTTGCGGCCCTGTGCCTGCTTGCGCCTTCTCATGCTTCCGAACATCTCGCCCCACTCCGTCCCGTTCGCTCGACCCTCAAGGGGACATCGGTGTCATCGACACACGCGGAGCGGTAGTTGAGCGTTCGAGCGGAATGGGTGTGCTCGGCGGACGGCGAAGGGATACGAGATCGGGCTCAGATCACGAAGGCGAGATTCTTCACGATCCGCGTGCCGAGGTCCGTGTCCCCCTCGATCCCGACGCTCTCGCGGGCGACGTCCTCGCCCACACGCCCACCCGTCACGATGCGGAACGTCTCGAGGTCCATGCTGATGCGGACGGCCGGATCGTCGGGTACGGAGTCGAGGAAGTGGGCCCGGCCGTCCACGCCGAGGGCGAGCGTCTTCCCACCCGGCCCTGAGATGTCGAAGACGACCGTAGCCCCCTGGGCGGCGCCGGCCTTCTTGCCGACGACGTAGGGGAGCGCCCGTGTCATCTCCGACATGACCTGGTCGAGGACTGCGTCCGGCGTATCCCCCGGTTTGCCCAGCGCCCGTCGCATGTCCTGCTCGTGGCTCCAGCAGTCGAAGACCCGGACCTCCATGAAGTCGCGGTAGGTGCCCTGCCCGCGCGGGGACCACGACTCGGCAGCCCAGTCGTCGGGGGACAGCGCGCGGAGCTGATCGAGGCGTTCGGCTGTGATCGTGCGGAAGGCAGCGAGGACCTCGGGCCCCGACAGATGGCGTGTCGTGGCGACGAAGTTCTCGTTCGCCTGTCCGATGGGGTTCTTCACGTACGGTGGGTACACGTCGAGTGGTGACGGCAGGTCCTTGCCGGCGAGGAAGGATTCGGTGCCGACGATGTGGGCGACGCAGTCCTTGACCGACCAGCCGGGCAGATCCGTGGGCTCTGACCACTCCGTGTCGGTCAGGTCCGAGCAGAGGACCTCGATTCCGCCCCAGACTTCCTCGAACAAGGGGATGAGGTCGGTCATGCTTTGCTCCTGTCGTGGTATGGCCGCCGATTCGCGGGGGCTCCGGCCATTATGTACACTCAAGCATATATACTGCAAAGTGTACAAGCGGTGGGTTGCAGGAGGCTGCATGATCAGCGGACAGACGTCGAAGCGACTGCCACGGGAGCAGCGGCGCGAAGCGATCCTCCGTTCGTCCGCGAAGGCGTTCGCGCGCTGCGGTTACGCGGCGACTTCGATGGAGGACACAGCCGCCGCGGCCGGGGTCACGAAGCTCATCCTGTACCGGCACTTCGCGTCGAAGGAGGACCTCTACCGCGCTGTCGTCGAGGATGTCGCGGAGCGCATGGGCGCGGCCCTCGCCGCGGGCCGCGAGCGGGGCGAGTTCTACGGCTTGCACGCCAGGGCGATGCTCGAGGTCGCGCGTGCGGACCCGGACGGCTTCAAGCTGCTCTGGCGCCACGCCGCACGCGAGGAGGGCTTCGCCGACCACGTCGAGGCCCTGCGGCGACAGGCGGTGCGAAGGGCAGTGCCGATCATCGCCGGCTACGTCGACGACCCCGGGGTCCAGGTGTGGGCTGCCGAGACGGTGGTCACCTTCCTCGTGTTCTCGGTCATGCACTGGCTCGAATGCGGTGACCCCGATCGTGACGACGACTTCGTGCTCCTCTGCACGCGTTCGCTCAAGGCGCTCCTGGGTGCCTGGGCCGGGGACGCATTGCTCCTCGCCGGGGTCCTGGACGTGGCCGTTCCGCCCCTCGAAGACAGGGTGGCCGCCGCCGGTCCAGAGGCGGAGGTCCCGGCATGACGACGGGCGGAGTCCCCACGGACAGGGTTGCGTTCCACTTCGATCCCATGTGCCCGTACGCGTACCGCGCCTCGCTCTGGATCCGCGAGGTACGACACCTCACCGGCCTCGAGATCGACTGGCGCTTCTTCAGCCTCGAGGAGATCAACCGCGAGCCCGGCAAGAAGCACCCGTGGGAGCGCGAGTGGTCCTACGGCTGGTCCCCCATGCGGATCGGTGCGTGGCTACGCCGCATCGACATGGACCTCCTCGACAGGTGGTACTTGATGCAGGCGGGCGGCCTCCACGAACGGGGCGAGCAGACCCACACCCGCGAAGCGTGTACGGCTCTCGTCCGCCAGATGGGACTCGACGTGGACGTCGTCGAAGCCGCCCTCGAGGATCCGACGACGCACGACGACGTGAAGGCGGACCACGATCACGTCGTCGGGCGGTTTGCTGCGTTCGGTGTCCCGACCCTCGTCTTCGGAGACACCCGCGCGATCTTCGGCCCCGTGCTCGTACCCGTCCCGAGCGGCGAAGCAGCCCTGCGACTCTGGGACCTCACGACCGGCTGGCTCGAGTTCCCAGGCCTGTACGAGATGCGCAAGCCCAAGACGGCCGAGGACCACGCTGCGATCGGCACCGCTTTCGCCCCCTACCTCGCCGGACGCGCATGGCAGACCGTTCAGAGAGAAGTCGAGTGACCGGGTAGCTTCCCAGACATGGCGAAACGACCGAACCCGGCCAAGATAAGGCGCCGCACGGCCAAGACGATGGAGGCCAAGCGGGAGTTCGACGCCGCGCGTGATGCCGCCCGGGCCGAACGGGACGGCGAGCCTGACGAGCCGAAGACCGATCCCCTCACGGACGAGAAGCTCCTCCTCTTCCAACGGGCCCGCGAGACGCGCGTGCCCCTCCTCGACTTCTGCGAGATCGAGGCGCGCCCACCCCTGATCGAGGCCGTCGCCGGCGGCGACGCCGACGCCGTGACCGCGGCCCTCGGCGGCAAGGGCAGTCTCGGTGAGACCGTCGAGAAGGAGACCAAGGAAGGAACGGTCGAGCTCGGACCGATGGATGTCGCCATCGACGGAGAGGATCCCGACGTCATCCGCGCACTCCTCGACGCGGGGTGCGACGTCGGCGACCACTGGCTCTTCACGACGTGGCTGCATGCGTACGTGAGCCTCTATCCCGCGGCCACCGCCCTCACGTACCAGCTCGACACGGGCGAGAAGGCGACGGCCGTCGGCCAACGCGCACAGCTCTTCAAACGGCACCCGAACTTCGTCAAGGTCGCACGGCTCCTCGTCACGGCCGGCGCCGATCCCCACGCCTACGACGCATACGAGGAGACGACCGCCGCCGAGAAGGCCGCCAAGTACCGCATGCGGGAGCTCGAGGACCTCTTCGGTCCACCTCAGGCGGTGCCTGAACCGGCCGGGGCTTCGGAAGCCTCGGAATCGGCGACCAACGCGCGGTAGCCGATGTCGCGGCGCACGTACTTGCCGCGCCACTCGATGCGGTCGAGGGCGGTGTAGGCGACGTCGCGGGCCGCACGCAGACTCTGCCCCAGGCCCGTGACGGCAAGCACACGGCCGCCGTCGGTGACGAGGCCCGTGTCCGTGAGCTTCGTACCTGCCTGGAAGACAACGGCGCCGGGGACCGCTGCCGCATCGTCGAGCCCCTCGATCGGATCACCCTTGCGGGGCGTATCCGGATATCCCTCGGCGGCCGCCACTACCGTGACCGCGGCGTCGGCGGACACGGTGACGAGCGAGGGATCGAGGTGGCCGTGTGCGGCCGCGAGCAGGACCTCTCCGATGTCACCTTGCAGTCGGGGAAGCACAGCCTGCGCTTCGGGATCACCGAACCGGCAGTTGAACTCGAGCACCTTCGGGCCGTCACCGGTGAGCATGAGCCCGCAGTAGAGGACGCCGGTGTACTCGACACCGTCCTTGCGCAGACCCCAGATCGTCGGCTCGACGACCTCGTCGAGGACACGGTCGACCAACGCGGGGTCGGCGGCGGGGACAGGTGAGTAAGCACCCATGCCACCAGTGTTGGGCCCCGTGTCTCCCTCTCCGATCGGCTTGTGGTCCTGCGCGGGCGGCAAGGCGACGAACCCCTGGCCGTCGCAGAGGACGAGCACGGACAGCTCCTCGCCCTCGAGGAGCTCCTCGATCACGACCACCGTGCCCGCGTCACCGAAGCGACCCCCGAAGCAGTCCCGGACCGCGCGTTCTGCCTCCCCCGGCGATTCGGCGACGACCACACCCTTGCCGGCGGCGAGACCGTCCGCCTTCACGACGCAGCGCTCGCCGACCTCGCGCAAGGCGGCGAGGCCTGCGTCGAGATCACGGACGGTCACGGCCCGCGCAGTTGGAACCGACGCCCGCTCCATGACCTCCTTCGCGTATGCCTTCGATCCCTCGAGGCGGGCGGCTGCCGCCTCGGGCCCGAATGCGGCGAGACCGGCTGCCCGCGCCCGGTCCACGAAACCCTGCACGAGGGGCGCCTCGGGCCCCACCACGACGAGGTCCACCGCGGCTGCCGTGGCATGGGCCACGATGTCGGCGAGCCCACGCGGATCCAGCGACGTGGGTACGAGCGTGGCGACTTCGGCCATACCCGGGTTCCCCGGCGCGGCGAGGACCTCGTGCCCCGCTCCTGCAAGGCCGAGGCAAAGGGCGTGCTCCCGCCCGCCGGAACCGACCACAAGAGCTCTCACGCGACCTCACCTGCCCGCACCGGTCGACCCCCGCCCCGGATCAGGGTCTGGGGGCGCCCGGGTCCGACACCGACGATACCGACCGGGATCCCGGCGAGCGTCTCGAGGCGTTCCACGTACGCCTGTGCTGCAGCCGGCAGGTCCGCGTATAAGGTCACGTCGGAGATGTCGCAGGACCAGCCGGGCATGTCCTCGTACACGGGTTGCACGTGGTGGATGTCGCTCTGGTGGAACGGCACCTCTTCGAGCCTCTTGCCCGCGTGTTCGTAGGCCACGCAGATGCGGACCGTGTCGAAGTGCGAGAGGACGTCGAGCTTCGTGAGCGCGATGGAGGTGAGGGAGTTGAGGCGGGTCGCGTAGCGTAGGAGCACGGCGTCGAACCAGCCGCAGCGGCGTTTGCGGCCGGTCACGGTCCCGAACTCCATGCCGATGCGGCCGATCTCCTCCCCGACCTCATCGAAGAGCTCAGTGGGGAAAGGCCCTGTACCGACCCGTGTCACGTATGCCTTCGTGATGCCGACGATCTCGTCGAGTGCACGCGGGCCGACTCCGGCTCCGGTGCAGATGCCCGAGGCGATGGGGTTGGATGAGGTGACGTAGGGGTAGGTGCCGTGGTCGAGGTCGAGGAGGGTGCCCTGCGCACCTTCGAACAGGACGCGGTGGCCGGCCGCCAGCGCCTCGTGCACGAGGAGCGACGTGTCGCCCACCATGCCCACGATGCGGTCGGCGTACCCGAGGTACTCATCGCAGACCTCGTCGACGTCGATGGGTAGGCGTCCGTAGACCCGTGTGAGGACCTGGTTCTTGTCCTTGAGGGCTGCGTCGACTTTCTGGCGGAAGATCTTGGGGTCGTAGAGGTCCTGGACGCGTACGCCGACCCGCATCGCCTTGTCGGCGTAGGTCGGACCGATCCCCTTCTTCGTCGTGCCCAGGCTGTGCTTGCCGAGGAACCGCTCCGTGAGCTTGTCGAGCTCGAGATGGTAGGGCATGACGAGGTGCGCGTTGCCCGAGATGTGCAGCCGCGACGTGTCGACGCCCCGTGCCGTGAGGCCGTCGATCTCCTCGAGGAGCACACGCGGATTGATGACCACGCCGTTGCCGATCACGGGGGTCACGTTCGGGTACAGGATCCCACTCGGTGTCAGGCGCAGCTTGTACGTCTCCCCACCCACGACGAGTGTGTGGCCGGCGTTGTCCCCACCCGTGCAGCGCACGACCACGTCGACGTCGCCTGCGAGCAGGTCGGTGATCTTCCCCTTGCCTTCGTCTCCCCATTGGGTCCCGATCAGCGCGATTCCGGGCACATCTTCTCCTCGAATCCGGGCCTCGCCGGACAGGCGGCGTGGCGCGAACGGTCCGGTGAACGACTTGCCTTCGCCGGCTCAGCTTCGTTCGAGGCGGAAGTGGATCTGGACATGGGAGTGGTATTCGTCGATCTCGCCGCTGTCGGCCACGACCGCGGTCTGTTCCATGACGTCCATGGACGTGATGCCGCGAATCGTCTTGCTCGCCTCGGCCAGCGCCTGACGCGCGGCGTCTTCCCACGACTCGTTCGAGACTCCGACCAGGTCGATGGTCTTGATGACGGCCAAGGCGCACCACTCCCTCTCTCTCGGATGCCGGGCAAGGCTACCGTCCTTGCCCGCGCGGGTGGGAACGAATCAGGTCGGGACCCTATCGTTCCAGCGGACGAGTAGCGGCCACGTGCGGGAGGAAGGGGCACGTCCATGGACCTCGACGCCTTGGTGGGGCATTTCCGGATCACGCGTGATGCCGGTGGTTCCACCCCTGCCGTTCCGGAGGGCTGGCAGAGCGCCGAGATCGGCGCGTGGTCCCTGCACGCACATCCCTCGTTGAAGGTGATCGAGGTGACCGACACGCGGGGGGCTCGCCGCGGCTGGTTGCTCGGGGTGCTCCTCGACGGTGAGGAGTGGCGACTGGAGTCCACGACCACGTTGGGCCTCGGGGACGATCCGGCTGCCGCGTTCGAGACGTTCCTGTACCGGCACGGGGGCCGCTTCGTCGGGATCCTCCTGTGTGACGGGACGAAACGGCTGTATGTCGATCCCGGCGCGACGATGTCGGTCGTGTTCGATCCTGAGTCCGGTGCAGCGGGATCGGGACCCGCCGTCCTCCGCCCCGACGACTACCACACGACGCTGGACCGGGATCTCCTCGCCCTTCTCGACATTCCGAACTCGTCCCTCTGGTTCCCGGCTGGTCTCACGTCGCACGTCGGCATAGAACGCGTTCTTCCGAACCACTACCTCGACCTCGACACGATGACCACGCACCGGCACTGGCCGTGTTCGCCCTTCGAGGAGTGCAACCCGCCGGAGATGGTCGACCGGATCGTGTCGTGTGTACAGGCGTCGATGCAGGCCATCGCGGCGCAGCGGAGGATCCACCAGTCACTCACGGCAGGTCGGGATTCGCGGATGCTCCTCGCGTGTGCGCGCGTTCTGGATGAGCTGCCCGTCACGTTCACGTTCACCGAGGCGGAAGAGACGCTCGACGCCGCCGTGGCATGGGAGCTGACGCGCCGCCTCGGCCTCCGTCAGCTCTTCCTGCGATCGACTCTCGCCACGCCCGAGCAGCGCGAGCTGTGGCTCGTACGCACAGGCCATGCCCTGAGTGGCGGGATCCTCTCGATCCACCAGACGTTGAGGCACCTCGATCCGGCACGGGTGGTCCTGCCCGGTCACGCGGGCGAGGTCGGTCGGGCCAACTACTGGCACGAGGGGGACTCGGACGCGGTGTTGACGCCGGAGGAGCTCACGGCACGCTTCGGCATGCCGCCTGATGCGCGATTGCACGCGGCTGTCGGGAAGTGGATCGACGGCCTCCCAGACCTGCCGTGGTACGACAAGCTCGACCTGGCTCATATCGAGCAGCGTCTCGGATGTTGGGCCGGTCCGGCGCAGTATGGAAGCATCCCCTTCAACGAGACCGTGCTGCCGTTCGCGCACCGGGCGGTCTTCACGTCGATGCTCTCGTTCCCACCTCGTTACCGGCGGATGGAGCAGTTGCCGATCGACATCTGCAGGCAGGCGTGGCCGGAGACGACAGGGGTGCGGTTCAACACGTTCCCGGGTGCCCGCGGGTACACCGTCAAGGCGCGGGCGGCCCTCCGGGATCCGGAACGGATCCTCATCCCTCTGCGGATCAGGGCGCGGCGTCTCCGGTACCGGCTCACCCGCAAGGCCGGTAGCCGGCCGTGAGAAACGCTGCCCGGCCGCGCGGCCGGGCAGAGCCCTCCCGAATCTCCTCAAGTACGACGCCGACGGTGCCGATTGGAGCTGCGAAGGCGGCGGGTGTGTGCCTGGTCCTCCGTCAGTGTTGCTGCACCTACGAGCCGGTGGCACCCCCTCGACACCGGCTGTCGGGACGGGCGACTCGTCAAAGGCCTTCGAACATGCCGATCGTCCCCGGGGACCCGCTTTCCCCCCACCCGGGGACGATCCGCGTGACCCGGGCCGCAGGTCTCAGACGACTTCTGCGGGTTCGATCCGACGGAAGGTGATGCCTTCGGGTGACATGCCGGCCCGGATGACGTCGCCGTCGCCGAAGTCGCCGTCCAGCATGCCGAGGGCGAGCGGATCGGCGATCTCGCGTTGGATGAGCCTCTTCAAGGGCCGGGCCCCGTAGACCGGATCGAAACCGGTGACGGCGAGATGGTCGAGGACGGCGGGATCGAGCTCGAGTCGCATGTTGCGCTCGGCGAGGCGCGAATTCAGCTCGGACATCTGCAGTTCGACGATGCGGTGCATGTCGCTCTCGGCCAGGCGACCGAAGACGACGATGTCGTCGATGCGGTTCAGAAACTCGGGCCGCATGTGCCGGCGCACGACATCGAGCACCCGGTTCTGCACCACGGAGTCCGGCAGATCCGGGTCGATCAGCTCCGATCCGAGGTTCGAGGTCATGACGAGCACCACGTTCGTGAAGTCGACCGTGCGACCCTGGCTGTCAGTGAGCCTGCCGTCGTCGAGGAGTTGGAGGAGGACGTTGAAGACCTCGGGGTGCGCCTTCTCGACCTCGTCCATGAGGACCACCGAATAGGGGCGGCGCCGCACAGCCTCGGTGAGTTGCCCGCCCTCCTCGTGTCCGATGTAGCCGGGCGGCGCGCCGATGAGACGGGACACGGAGTGCTTCTCCATGTACTCGCTCATGTCGATGCGCACCATGGCCCTGTCATCGTCGAAGAGGAACGCGGCGAGCGTCTTGGCGAGCTCCGTCTTGCCGACACCGGTCGGTCCGAGGAAGAGGAAGGAGCCGATCGGTCGGTTGGGGTCAGAGAGACCGGCGCGCGAGCGCCTGATCGCGTTCGAGACGGCGGTGACGGCTTCGTCCTGACCGACGACCCGTTCGTGGAGGTGCTCCTCGAGGTGGACGAGCTTCTCCTTCTCACCCTCCATGAGCTTGCTCACGGGAACGCCCGTCCAGCGCGACACGACCTCGGCGATGTCCTCCTCGGTCACCTCCTCTGTGAGCATGCGCTTCTCGTGTTGCATCTCGGACAGGGCGACGTTCTCGACTTCGATTCGTGATTCGAGCTCGGGCATGCGGCCGTAGCGCAGCTCGGCCGCAAGGGCGAGGTCCCCGTCCCGCTCGGCAAGCTCGGCCTGCGTGCGGGCTGCCTCGAGCTCCTCCTTCAGGGCACGGATGTTCGAGATCTTGTCCTTCTCGTTCTGCCAGCGCAGCGTGAGCTCGGCGATGTCCTCCTTGAGGTTCGAGAGCTCCTCCTCGAGGACGGCGAGACGGTCGAGTGAGGCCTGATCTGATTCCTTCTGGAGGGCCTGCTTCTCGATCTCGAGCTGGTTGATGCGGCGCTGGACGACGTCGATCTCCGTCGGCATCGAGTCGATCTCGATCCGCAACTTGCTCGCCGCCTCGTCGACGAGGTCGATCGCCTTGTCGGGGAGGAAGCGGGCGGTGACGTAGCGGTGGCTGAGGACTGCCGCGGCGACGAGGGCGGAGTCCTGGATGCGGACACCGTGGTGCACCTCGTAGCGTTCCTTGAGGCCGCGCAGGATCGCGACCGTGTCCTCCACCGAAGGCTCACCCACGTAGACCTGCTGGAAGCGGCGTTCGAGAGCGGCGTCCTTCTCGACGTGCTTGCGGAACTCGTCGAGGGTCGTGGCGCCGATCATGCGCAGCTCACCGCGGGCGAGCATCGGCTTGAGCATGTTCGCGGCGTCCATCGCGCCTTCGGCTGCGCCAGCACCGACGACCGTGTGCATCTCGTCGAGGAACGTGATCACCTCGCCCTCGGACTCCTTGATCTCCTCGAGGACGGCCTTGAGGCGTTCCTCGAACTCTCCCCGGTACTTGGCGCCGGCGACCATGGAGCCGATGTCGAGCGCGATCAGGCGCTTGTGTTCGAGCGACTCGGGCACGTCACCCGACGCGATGCGCAGAGCGAGACCTTCGACGATCGCGGTCTTGCCGACACCGGGTTCACCGATGAGCACGGGGTTGTTCTTCGTACGGCGGGCGAGGACCTGGACGACGCGCCGGATCTCCTCGTCACGCCCGATCACGGGATCGATCTTGCCCTCACGGGCGAGGAGCGTTATGTCGCGGCCGTACCGCTCGAGTGCCTGGAGCGTGTCCTCGGGGTTCTGGCCTGTGACACGCCGGCTTCCCCGCACCGCCTGGAGTGAGGAGAGGATCGCATCCCGGCTGAGTCCGGCGTCGCGCAGGACGGTGGCCGCTTTTCCCCCCACGTCCTCGATGGCGAGAAGGAGGTGCTCGGTCGAGAGGTAGTCGTCGCCGAGCGTGATCCGCTCCTCGTCTGCCCTCTCGAGAACCTCACGCAGCGGTTTGGCGACGCTGATCTCGGCGCCGCCGTAGACCTTGGGAATCTGCGCGAGCAACTCGTCGACATGGTCGCGCAGTGTCCGCGGATTCTGGCCGGCCTTCTCGAGGAGGGGGAACACGATGCCGTCGGGATCCGAGAGGAGCGCATAGAGGAGGTGCTCGGGCTCGAGGAACTGATGGTTGCGGTCTTCGGCGAGCGTGCGAGCGCCCGCGAGCGCTTCCTGCGCCTTGATCGTGAGCTTGTTGGGATCGAAAGCCATGCGCCGATCACTCCCAGGGGGTATCCGAAAACTTGAGTGCCACGTTGTCAACGTTCACGGGGGCGAATTCCTTCCGATTCGGCTCCCGGCCGGTGTCCGCGTCCGGAGGATCGACCGCTCCGGGCGATTCTTGCGCGCGAGCAGGGGCGATGTGTGCTTCCCGGCGACCTTCCCAGATCAGACGGGGAGGGTGAAGCGGTCCTTGTCGACCGTCTTGGAGTACTCGACGGCGGTGACGGTCAGATCGGGCGTGGCGAGTCGGATGGGTGCACCTTCGGTCGAGAGGCAGAAATGGCCACCCTGTGAGAGATCGATGTCCACCTCGTCCGAGCCGGAGGCGAGGCCGTCGGGAACCGGCGCGAAGTAGAAGCAGGCGGCGGGGGTACCGGCGATCTTCGCGTACTGGACCGAGAGTCCGGGAATCGCCAGCGACTCGCGAAGGAGCCGTGACAGTTCGGCGAAGCCGTCGATGGACAGGAAGTCGAAGATCTTCTGCGAGACGTCGCCCGTGACGTCGCACACCCAGGTGCTGCCCGCCTCCTGGGCGCAGAGGCGGGCACCCTGTCCTTCGTCCAGGATGGCCACTTGGACAACACCCATGTCGCCCGTCCCGACGCTCGCGTGCACGTGGAACTTGCGTGCGCCCGAGTCCGATGCCGAGGCGGGGAGGTGTTCCACGATGATGTCCGCAGCCGTGTCACCGGTCTTGTCCCGCACCTGCCAGACCATCGACCACGTCGTCTCGGCCTGGCGGGCGAGCAGTCCCTCGGCGACCCCGCCGGGGTTCGTCTGGAGGGTCGTGAGTGGCGGGAGGCCGTACGCCTCCGGATTCAGCAGTGCCACCGGCTCGTCCGATCCCTCCTCGGCGATAAGGGGATCGGCGTCGGGGGCATCGTGGAGACGGGTGGCGTCCCCGGGCGACGCCGCGCAGGCTGTCACGACGGCGAGGAGGCCGACCGCGGCGGCGACGAGGCGCAGACAGGCGGGTCGGGAAGGACGCGCGGTCACGTCGTCACCGGCAGGGTGAACTCGGCAGGGTCCGCACTGAGCGAGTACTCGAATGCACGGAGGTTGACGACGCCTGCCTCCAGAGCCATGAGGACACCGTCCTTCGACACGCAGAAGGATCCGGACCGGGAGAAGTCGAGGCCGAGGGTTCGCGTGCTAAGGGGTTGGGGCTCGACGGTGAAGCAGGCCGTGGCGACCCCCGCCATCTCGACATAGGTGACTCGCACGGAATCGCCCGCGATCACCGCGGGCAGGGCCACGCCGATCTGGCCGAAGCCCTCGACTGTGAGGAACTGCAGGGCCGAGTCCGGGAGCCCTTGGTCGCACACCCATGGTTTGTCGTCCTGTTGTAGGCATCCGCTGGGTCCGGTCCCGTCGTCGAGCACGCGGAGGTGGTAGAAGAGCGTCCCCTTCTCGCCGAGGGTGCCGTCCGTGACGAGCTTCACGCCGGATGCGTCTGCGAGGCGACTCACCTTGAAGATGCCGCCGTCCCGTCCCTCATCGTCACGGAACTGCCATGTCACCGACCATGTCCCGGTTGCCTCGGCGCGGGCGAAGAGCTCCGTGGCCACGGCCTGGGGATCCTGGATCTGGTCGAGGGGCGGGAAACCGGCAGCGGCAGCTTCGGCGGCGTCGAGCTTGGCCTCATCGGCGGACGGACTGGTCACGGCGACTTGGACCTCACCGGCATCGAGCCGGCCCCCCGAAGTGTCGGGCGCCGCGCAGGCCGCGAGAAGACCGGCGACAAGGGCCACGACGACCGCTCGGACGATTCGCTGGGACAAGGGCATGTGTGTGTTTCGCGGGTGGCCGGTTGGAGTGGGCCCGGCCCTCAGATGCACGATGACGAGCAGGTCACGGAGGCCGGGCTCGGGACTGGCTCCACCTTATGAGTTCGACCGGGATGCCGTCGGTCCTTGTTTCGCCGAGGTGGCGGCGGGGCGGCCTCAGCGGCGGCGCACGGGTTTCGCCGGGGGCGTGTAGAGGACGAGCTCGTGGCGATAGGAGTCGTGCGCGGCGCGCACGGCAGCGGTCGCCTCGTGGCGCGTCCGGGCGAGCTCCTCCTCGAGGCGGGAGATGCGCTCGAGGGCTCGCGTGAGCTGTCCCTTCAGCTCCATGACGAGCGCGGCCCCGGCGAGATTCACGCCGTGGTCCTGGGTGAGCTCCTGGATCTCGCGGAGACGTTCGATGTCGCGGTCCGAGTAGCGGCGCGTGTTTCCCCGGGTGCGCGACGGGGATACGAGACCTTTGCGCTCGTAGATGCGCAGAGTCTGTGGATGCACCCCGGCCAGCTCGGCTGCCACCGAGATTACGTACACGGCTGTCTCGTCGAGCTCAGTCATCGTTTCTTCCCCGCCTTCTTCTTCCGCCCGAGGCGCCCGTGTCCCTTCCCCTCGTCCCCGTCGGCATCTGCCGGCGCATCTCCTCCCGCATCCTCTGGACCTCCGGTGACATCTGCGTAGGCGAGAAGCGCTTCCCGAGCCTCGGAGGACAGCTTCCTCGGGATATCGACGTCGAGCGTGACGAGCAGGTCGCCACGCCCCTTGCCCTTGGAACGAGGGGCACCCTTCCCCTTCACGCGCAGTGTGCGCCGGGCCGGAGTCCCCTCCCCGACCTTGAGCGTCACGGACCCGTCGAGCGTCTGCACCTTCGCCTCCCCGCCGAGGACGAGGGTGGGATACGGAACCTTCGTGGTCATCGCGAGGTCATCGCCTTTGCGTGTGAACACGGGGTGGGGCGAGACATGCGTCTGCACGAAGAGATCCCCGGGTGGGCCCCCGTGCGTGCCGGGCTCACCCCGGCCCCTCACGCGCACACGTGTCCCGTCCTTGACGCCTGCCGGGATGGCCACCTTCACGTCGCGGGAGCGGCGTATCTGACCTTCGCCGCGGCATGACCGGCACGGGTGGTCGATGACCTGGCCCTCACCACCGCAGCGCGCACAGGGACGGCTCAGCCCGAAGTAACCCTGTTGGTCGGATACGGTGCCCCGCCCCCCACATTCGGGACAGGGCAGTGGCTCGGTTCCCGGTTCGGCACCGCTCCCGTCGCAGCGGTCACACGGTTCGTGGGCAGGGATCCGCACCTGTGTCGTGACACCGTTCATGGCGTCTTCGAAGGTGAGATGGAGGCTCGCCTCGACGTCGCGGCCCCGCTTGCGGCCCGATCCGCGACCGTGTGACTCACCACCCCCGAAGATGTCCTCGAAGCGGATCCCGGCGGACCCGAAGAGATCGCTCAGGTCCTCGAAGCGGATCCCTCCACCCGAGAAGCCACCGGACGCACCGGGACGGAAGCCCCCACTCGAGATGAGGCGCCGCATCTCGTCGTAGTCCTTACGCTTCTTCTCGTCGCTCAGGACGTCGTACGCGGCATTGATCTTCTTGAACCGCTCCTCGGAGGCTTTGTCGCCGGCGTTCGCATCGGGATGGTGAAGCTGTGCGAGCTTGCGGTAGGCCTTCTTGATCTCGACGGCGGACGCGTGCGGGTCGACGCCGAGGATCTCGTAGAGGTCATCCTGGTCGGGTCGGAACGTGGTCACGTTCGGCGCCCTCCGATCTGGTCACCGCCACGTCACGGTCAACCGCCGACTTCGACCATCGCGGGACGCACGAGGCGGCCCTTGAAGCGGTAGCCGGGACGCAGGACTCCGGCGACCTTCTGCGTGTCGCCGTCTCCCGGGGCATGGGACACGGGCTCGTGGACTGTGGGGTCGAAATCGGCGCCGCTCTCCGGCTCGATGCGTTCGAGCCCCTCCTTGTCGAGGATGTCGAAGATCTGGGTCCGCACGGCCTTCACGCCCTGGAGGAACGTGTCGTCGTCGTCGAGTTCCTCGGGTGGATGCCCCATGGCGAGGTCGAAGCTGTCGAGGACGGGCAGCAGGGACTCGACGAGAGACCTCGCGGCGCGGGCGACCACGTCCGACTGCTCCCGCAGCATGCGTTTGCGGTAGTTGTCGAACTCCGCCTTGATGCGCAACAGGTGATCGAGGTGTTCCGTGTTCTCGATGCGGGTGGCGACGAGCTCTTCACGCAGCCATGAAGCTGTCTCCCGCAGCTCGAGCGGGTCTTCGATCGTGCCGAGGTCCGGGAGCCCCTCCTCAGGTCCTTCGGACTGCTCGACTTTCGCTGACTCCACTACGCGCTTCCTGTCCCGCCGCCGCGAGAATCGCCCCGCTTTGTCGGCATCATCAGCGGACTGGGTGTCATGGGCGGCAGGCTTCGCCCGGGGGGAAGGGCCTGCTTCTCCGCCGGGGGTGGGCGGTGCTTCGGCGGAATCCTTCTCACCGGCCCCCGTGTCCGGTCTCGGCCTGTCCTTCGTGCCAGTCACGGGCGCGTCACTTCCTTTCGGAATCGGTGAGGGACACCTCGTGGGCCGGGTCCGCGACGACCTCGATGCGCCGCGGCAGGGCCTGTGCCGCCTTCGGCACCTCGACGGTGAGCACACCGTCAGCCACTGAGGCCGTCACCGTCTCGGAGTCCACTTTCGACGACGGCAGGGCGATCGAGAGGGTGAACGTGCCGAACCGGCGTTCGACACGGTGGAACGAGTCCTCGGGCACGTTCGAGTGGAACTTGCGTTCACCCTTGACCGTGAGGACCCCGGCCTCGAGTGTGACGTCCAGCTTCACGGCCGGCACGCCCGGCACGTCCACGATCACCACGTAGGCCTCGCGTGTCTCGTAGAGATCGAGCGGTGGACGCCACGCACCCGCCGGCGTGCCGGGTGCGTCGAGCAACTCCGATACGCCGCGGGGGAACTGGAACTCGAAGAGATCACGGAATGGATCCCGGCGGATCACGAGCCTGACTCCTCGTCCACGATCTCGGCCTCGACGACGTCTTCGTCCGCGCCGGGTGACGACCCGTCCGGTCCGCCCTGTGGGGCCTCCGCTGCCGCCGCCTCGTACATGCGTGTCGACGCTGCCTGCAACGCCGTGTTCAGGTGCTCCATCTTCTCGCGGATCGCTCCGATGTCGCTGCCCTCGAGGGTCTCCTTGACGGCGCCGATCGCGGCCTCGAGCTGTGCCTTCGAGTCGCCGAGCTGGGCCTCGTTCTCGCGGACCAACTTCTCGGCGGCATAGATGCGGGAGTCCGCCTCGTTGCGGACCTCCGCCTCCTCGCGTCGTCGCCGGTCGTCCTCGGCGTGATCCTCGGCGTCACGGACCATCTTGTCGATCTCGTCCTTGCCGAGAGCCGACTGGCCCGTGATCGTCATCTGCTGCTCCTTGCCGGTGGCCCGGTCCTTGGCGGAGACGTGCGTGATGCCGTTCGCGTCGATGTCGAACGTGACCTCGATCTGGGGGATGCCCCGCGGCGCGGGTGGGATGCCGACGAGCTGGAACTTGCCGAGCGTCTTGTTGTACGCGGCCATCTCCCGCTCGCCCTGGAGCACATGCACCTCGACGGAGCTCTGGTTGTCGTCGGCTGTCGTGAAGACCTCGGACTTCTTGGTCGGGATGGTCGTGTTGCGCTCGATGAGCTTGGTCATGACGCCGCCCTTCGTCTCGATGCCGAGGGACAGGGGCGTCACGTCGAGCAGAAGGATGTCCTTGACGTCACCCTTGAGCACACCCGCCTGGAGCGAGGCGCCGATCGCGACGACCTCGTCGGGGTTCACGCCCTTGTGGGGGTCCTCGCTCGTGAGACCCTTCACGAGCTCTTGGATCATCGGCATGCGCGTCGAGCCACCCACGAGGACGACATGTTCGATGTCGGTCACGCTGAGGCCGGCGTCCTTGATCGCCTGCTCGAACGGTCCCCGGCATGCCTCAACGAGATCCTGCGTGAGCTGTTCGAACTTCGCGCGGGTCAGTTTCAGTTCGAGGTGGAGGGGTCCGCTCTGCGTGGCTGTGATGACGGGAAGGTTGATCGTCGTCTCACTCGCGTTCGAGAGCTCGATCTTCGCCTTCTCCGCGGCCTCCTTGAGGCGTTGCGCCGCCATCTTGTCGTCAGCGAGGTCGACGCCGTGTCCGTTCTTGAACTCCTCGACCATCCAGTCGATGACGCGCTGGTCCCAGTCGTCTCCACCCAGTTGCGTGTTGCCCGACGTCGACTTGACTTCGAACACGCCGTCGCCGATCTCGAGCAGCGACACATCGAAGGTTCCACCCCCGAGGTCGAAGACGAGGATCGTGCGGTCCTCGGCCTCCTTGTCGAGGCCGTAGGCGAGGGCGGCAGCAGTCGGCTCGTTGATTATTCGCAGCACCTCGAGCCCGGCGATCTCGCCTGCTTCCTTCGTCGCCTGGCGCTGCGCGTCGTTGAAGTAGGCCGGCACGGTGACGACGGCCTGGGTGACGGTGTCACCTAGGTACGCCTCGGCGTCGTTCTTGAGCTTCTGGAGGACGCGCGCAGAGATCTCCTGTGACTTGTAGTGCTTCCCGTCGATGTCGACGGACCAACTGTTGTCGCCCATGTGCCGTTTCACGGAACGGATGGTGCGATCCGGGTTCGTGATCGCCTGGCGCTTCGCGACCTCGCCGACGAGAACCTCGCCCGAATTCGAGAATGCGACGACGGACGGCGTCGTGCGTGCCCCCTCGGAGTTGGGGATCACGACGGGTTCCCCGCCTTCGAGGACGGCTACAACCGAGTTCGTCGTACCGAGGTCGATACCAACAGCCTTGGGCATGGCTTGCTTCCCTTCTGCTGCGATCGCGTACCGCGACCACTTTGTTCATCTGCTGCGATCGCCACACGGCCTCATGGGTGGCGCTGCGATCGAACCGTACGGGGCAGCGTCGAAGATACCGAAAACCTCAACGACAACCGCCAATGAAACTTGAGTGTGATGTTATCAACAAAGGAGTACTGCGAATTCTTCCCACCTCGACGGGCCCCGTGCGGCCGGAGGATCAGCCTGGGATTTCGCTCTCGTTCCGATTCGGGAGACTCACGCTGATGCGGGCACCACCGAGGTGGCTGTCGGTGATGTCGATGGTGCCGTCGTGAAGGCGAACCTGCTGGGCGACGAGGGCGAGGCCGAGGCCGGTGCCGCCCGGGGTGGCTCCGCTGCCCCGGGCGAAGCGCTCGAGCACGTGTCCCCGTTCCTCCGGCGGGATGCCGGGCCCGTTGTCCTCCACGGTGAGGGTCACCCTCTTGTCCGTACCCACGATGTTCACCACGACCTCACCGTTCGCAGCTCCGTTGTGGTGACCGTGCTTGACGGCGTTCTCGATGAGGTTGTCGACGAGCACGCGCAGGCCCTCGCTCCACCCCGTCGTCCTCGCATCGGTACCGGCTGTCTCGAGGTCGAGGGCGACCTCCGGATATCGCGTGCGAGCCGAGGCGACGGCTGACTCGGCGATCTCGTGCAGATCGACGGTCTCCGAGGGTGTGTGCTCGGGCAGGTCGCCCCTCGCGAGCTCACGCAGTGCCTGGAGGAGTGACGCGAACCGGTCCTGCTGGACGAGGAGCTCGTCGAGGATCTCGTCGCGTTCGGCGGTGGGCAGGTCGGGATGGGATTCGAGGATGTCGAGGTTCGTGCGCATGCTCTGCAGCGGCGTGCGCAGCTCGTGGGCAGCGTTCGCGCCGAACGAACGGGCCGCCTCGAGGGCTGCATCCGTACGGGCGTTGGCCTCGGCGACCTTGTCGAGGAGGAGGTTCAGCGCCCCGCCGAGCTCATCGACCTCGCGTGGTCCGGAGTCATCCGTCACCCGCAGATGGAAGTCGCCCTCTTCCGTCACGCGTTCGGTCTCCCGGCGCAGACGGGCGAGGGGGCGCAGGGCGACCGTGCCGAGGATGAAGCCGATGCCCCCCGACGCACCGATGGCGCTGAGGCCGATCACGACCACGCGCCGGCGCAGCGATTGCACGGGCGCGTCCGCGGCTGTCGAGATCGGCGCCGCGATCTGAACGATGCTGGGCTGGTCCGATCCGCCCAGTTCAGGCCACGCGTTCACGGGCCTGGTGAGGACCCGCCATTCCTCGTCGCCGATCTTCAGTGTCTCCAGCCCCACATTCTGGGGCAGGGGGAGGTCTTGCGGCGGCTGCGCACCGAACGTGAGCACGACACGGTCACCCACGACGGCACGGATCGTCATGCCGTCGAGCTCGACCTCAGGCATGTCGAGCTCGGGGTCCGCGAGGTACATGCCGGCAAGCGACGCCACGGTGGGTCCCGCAACCTCCATCTGGCGAGAGAGCCCCTCGTCGAGTCCCGCTCTGAACGAGTTCGAGAAGATCGCGATCACGAGGAAGCCGGCCACGACCACGACGAAAGTGGCTGCGCCCATCGCGGCGCCGGCCACACGCAGCCTCAGGCTCACGGCGTCACGGCCTCAGGACGAACCCCACACCCCGCACGGTGTGGATCATGCGCGCCTCTCCGTTGGCCTCGAGCTTGCGACGCACATATCCGACGAACACGTCGACGACGTTGGTGTCGACCTCGAAGTCGTACCCCCACACCATCTCGAGAAGTTGCGTGCGGCTGAGGACGACATCAGCGTGGCGGGCGAGGGTGACGAGGAGCGAGAACTCGCGGCGGGTGAGGTCGACCGCCCGCCCACGGATCTCGACACCGTGCCGGGACGGATCCACGACGAGATCCCCGATCACGAGGGGTGTACCCGAACCCTCGGGTCGGCGCCGCAGGAGGGCGCGGAGACGGGCGACGAGCTCGCGGAGGGCGAAGGGCTTCACGAGGTAGTCGTCCGCTCCGGCCTCGAGGCCCTTCACGCGGTCGGACACCTCGTCCCGTGCGGATAGGATGCAGATCGGTACGTCGTTTCCGTCGTCACGCAGGGAGCGGGCGACCTGGATCCCGTCGATGTCCGGCATCGAGACGTCGAGGACGATGAGGTCGGGCTGCGACTTCGCCACGGACATGAGGGCGGAGCGGCCACCGTCGGCGCACTCGACGGCGAACCCCTCGAGCTTCAACCCGCGACGCAACGACGATCTGATCGCCGGGTCGTCGTCGACGATGAGCACATCTGGATTGTGGTCCATGCCTGAGAACTTCGACGTCGACTCTGCGAATCCCACCTCCTGAGGGCTACGCCCTCGAATCTCCGAGCCGTGGCCCGGTTCCCTGATAGAGCGGGGTCGCCCCTCAAGGCTGTATCCACTCCGACGATATGAAGGACGGGCCGCCAATCGGGGGGCCGTCCAACGACCCGATCCGACGGAGGACGCGGTGGATCAGTACCTGGAGAGCCAGATCAAGTCGATCAAGCTGAGACTCGACCGCATCGAGGAACATCTCGGCCTTGCGTCGCTGGGACCGCATGCATCCGACCTCGTGGTCCGGCTCGCCCGTGAGGGCAAGACGCTCGAGGCCATCCGGGTCTACCGGGATGAGACCGGAGCAGACCTCGCGGCCGCCAAGGAAGCCGTCGAGGCCCTCCCGCGCCAAGCCGTGAACTCCCGCTGAGCAAGATCAAGGCCGTGCTCAAACGGACCGGCAGGCTGTCTGGACGTGACCGCTCTGCGGATCCAACAAGCTCCGCGAGAACCGGACCCCGCGCAGCCGACCGCTCTCGCTGACGCACACGGCAGTCACCGCCCAAGTCGCGGTGATCGCCACCCAACCCACAGCGTCTCACGTGAGGGCTGCTTCCTCGAACCCCCGGAGCCGTCAGCCGAACTCCTCGTGGAACTTGCTCGGCGTCGGGCCGGACTGGCCGTGGTACTTGTTGCCGGCGGAACCGTAGGGCCGGTCGGCGGGGGTCGTGAGCCGGTAGAAGGAGACCTGGCCAATCGGCATGTCCGGATAGATCGTGATGGGGAGGGTCGCGATGTTCGACAGTTCGAGGGTGATGTGGCCGGCGAAGCCGGGATCTATGAATCCGGCTGTGGAGTGGATGAGGAGGCCGAGGCGTCCGAGCGAGGACTTGCCTTCGAGGCGGGCGACCAGGTCGTCGGGGAGAGCGACACGCTCCAGTGTCGAGCCGAGGGCGAACTCGCCCGGATGCAGGATGAAGGGCTTGCCCGCGCTCGCCGCCACGACCTCGGTGAGGTCGGCCTGATCCTCCTTCACGTCGATGTAGGCCTTGCGCTGGTTGTGGAAGACCCGGAACTGGTCTCCCGCCCGCAGGTCGATCGACGCAGGCTGGATCTGGCGGTCGTCGAGGGGTGCGACGCAGAGGCGACCGGAGGCCAACTCCTCCCTGATGCTACGATCCGACAGAATCACGTCCGGAACCTACCAACCGGCGGGCGTAGTTCAATGGCAGAACACGAGCTTCCCAAGCTCGATACGGGGGTTCGATTCCCCTCGCCCGCTCTGCTCATGTGATCCAGTCGAAGGTGAGGCTCGCGACGGCGACGAGGGCGATGACGACGCCTATGACGATGTTCACGACGGCGGGGGTCACGCGGGCGATCTCGGGCTTCGGGGGCGGTTTCCCCTTCGCCTTCTTCGTCTCCCGGTACAGAGCGAGCTCCCGCGCGTAGGCGCGCGAACGGCGTCTGTTCTGGATCAGGGCCCACACGTTCGCGCCCGCCAGGGCGACACCGAGAGCGAGCATCATCTCCTGTACGACCAAGACGAGGAAGCTCTCTGCGACGACCATCGCTTCCCACGTTATGTGCCGGGGCGTTCCCCGTCCAAGCCTCGCTCCGCCCCCGCCCGAAGGGTCCTTCCACGGCCGGGAACAATCCGCCGGGAGGTTCCGTCTCACTCCCACAGGCAAACGAGGAGACAGACGATGCAGCCGACCGAGCAAGGTGACACGACGACCCCACAGCGACGTTCAGGGAGATGGCGGATCCTGGCCGCTGCCGCCGGAGCGTTCGTCCTCCTGAGCGCAGTCGCGGGCTGGGCAGCCGTGGGTCGCATGGGTGGCGGGAAGGATGTTGTCGGCGACGCCCGATTCGGTGCCGACGCCGTGCCGACGACCGTCGCACCGCAGTCCGACATGGCAGGCGCGGGGGAGACCGGGAGCGGCACCGTCGGGACGGAAGCCGCGCCGCAAGCGGACATGGCCCCCGTTCCGACCGAACCGCTCCAGATAGTCGTGCAAGGCGACAAGCAGGTGCGGTCGGGCAGCCTCACGATGACGATCGAGGACGATCTCGACGCGGCACTCGACCAGGCACGAGGCGCCGTCTCCGACGTGGGCGGCTTCGTGGCGGACCTGCAGAGATCGTCATCGGAGGAGGGTGCGACGGCCACGGTCACGCTGCGCGTACCCGCCGACCAGTTCGACGTCGTGATGGGCCGGCTCGAGGGACTCGGGGAGGTGACTTCCTCGACACAGGCGACCGAGGACGTCACACAGCAGAGCATCGACATAGATGCCCGCCTCCGCAGCCTCGGTGCAGAGGCAGAGGCACTGCGCGGGCTCCTCGCGAGAGCCGCGACCACAGCCGAGATCCTCGAGATCCGGCGCCAGCTCAACGACATCACGACTCAGATCGAGGTTCTCCAGGCCCAGGGCCAGGCACTCGACCAGCAGATCGCCATGTCGACCATCTCGCTCAACCTCGCCACCCCCGGCGCCGTGGTCGGTCCCGAGCCGACGCCGTTCTGGGAAGAGGCCCTCGGTGAGGCGTGGGATCGCCTCGAGAACGGCCTCGCCGCCATCTTCGTCGGTGCGGCCACCCTGATACCGTTCGCCCTTCTCGGCCTCGCCCTCTTCTTCGTCGGCCGTCTCCTGTGGCGGCGCTGGCAGCCACCCGCGGGCGACGGCGACATCGGGCACGCAGCCGGCACTTGAGGCCGCCACCACATCCCATGACCTCGAACGTCTGTTCGGTAGACTCACTGGCCAGGCGCCGGCACTTTTTACAGAGGAAATCCACAGCCTCTGTACAGACGCCCCACAGGCCCCATGTGGGAACCTGTGCGCAGCGCCGTCGCCGCGACCGAACGAAGAGGCAGCACCGTGACCGATGTCATCCGCCACATGCCCCACCCCCGGCAGGGGTCACGGCCATCCGGATCCGGGCAGGAGGCGGGAGGCGGATCGGGTCGTGTCCCACCCCAGAACCTCGAGGCGGAGCGATCGCTCCTCGGTGCGATGCTCCTCTCGCGAGACGCCATCGGCATGGCGATCGAGGCGGTGCGGACCGAAGACTTCTACCGCCCCCTGCACGGACGCATCTTCCAGGCGGTGCTCGACCTCTACGGCCGGGGTGAACCCGTCGACGCCGTCACGCTCGCCGAGGCGCTCCGCCAAGAGGGAGTGCTCGAGGAGTTGGGCGGCCTGTCCTACCTGCGTGCCCTCACGGCAGACGTGCCTGCCACGTCGAACGCGGGCTACTACGCGGACATCGTCGCCAACACCGCCGTGTTGCGCCGTCTCATCGAGACATCGACCGAGATCGCCGAGCTGGCATACGATCCGGGCGCAGATCCGCGGGAAGTCCTCGACACCGCCGAGGCGCAGGTGTTCGAGATCGGTTCGGAGCGGGCGCGGGGCGAGAGCCTCATCCCCCTGAGCTCCCTCCTCGACGACCAGCTCGACCTTCTCGAGGAGCTGCACAGCCAGGGCACGGGTGTGACCGGGCTCGAGACCGGCTTTCGCGACTTCGACCGCCTCACGGCCGGGCTCCAGGCTTCGAACGTCGTGATCGTCGCGGCACGGCCGGGGATGGGCAAGAGCACCTTCATCGCCAACGTCGCCCAGCATGTCGCTCTCCGACAGGAGAAAGCGGTCGCCTACTTCACGCTCGAGATGTCCAAGATGGAGGTCGTGAGCCGTCTCCTGTGCGCGCAGGCGCGCGTCGAGGCGTCGAAGATGAAGACGGGGCGGCTCTCCGACAACGACTGGACCCAGCTCGCCCAGGCAGTCGGCCAACTGTCGGATGCGCCGCTGTTCATCGACGACTCGGGCCACCTCACAGTGCTCGACGTGCGGGCGAAGTGCCGGCGTCTCGCGAGCCGCCATCCCCTCGGCCTCATCGTGGTCGACTACCTCCAGCTCATGCACGGTTCGGGCCGAGCCGAGTCGCGCCAAGTCGAGATCTCCGAGATCAGCCGTGGCCTCAAGGTCCTCGCCCGTGAGCTCGACGTCCCCGTGATGGCGGCATCCCAGCTCAACCGGTCGCCCGAAGCGCGTGCCGACAAGCGGCCGCTGCTCGGGGACCTACGAGAGAGCGGCAGCCTGGAGCAGGACTCCGACATCGTCGCCTTCCTGTACCGGGACGACTACTACAACGCCGACTCGCCCGCCCGCGGCGAAGCCGAGCTCATCGTCGCCAAGCACCGCAACGGCCCCACGGACACGATCCGCCTCGCGTTCCTCGAGCACAACAGCCGTTTCGACAACCTCACCTACCGCGAGGTCGACGACTTCACGTAACAACTGGGTACCTGAGCGGCGATATATCGCCGCTCAGGTACCCAGTTGGGGGGTGGAACGGACGCACTGGGCCGGGATCGCCCGCGGTGGGTACGCTCGGAACACAATCGGCCGATGGAGGGAGGCCCCAATGGTCGGCCAGCACGACCACTTCGACGCGATCGTCGTCGGGAGCGGCCCCGGCGGAGCGACCGTCACCCGCGAGCTCACGAAGAAGTCTCGGCGTGTCCTCCTCCTCGAATGGGGCGGCAACGCCCCCGTGACCGGAGGGATGGCCCAGGCTCTGGTCGAGCTCGGTCGGCCGGGGCGCAGTCTCCTCCTCACGCACGGCCTCGTCGCGACCGTGCGGGCGATCACGACCGGCGGCTGCTCCATCTACTACTACGGGACGGCGACGGAGCCTCCGTACGAGATGTTCGACCGCCACGGCGTGGACCTGCGCGAGAGCGTCAGGGACGCCCGGTCCGAACTGCCGATCGGCCCCCTCGCCGGCGACCTGATCGGCCCGAGGGCGGAGCGCATCATGGCGAGCGCGGTCGAGATGGGTTTGGACTGGGCTCCCCTCGAGAAGTTCGTCGACCAGGGCCGCTGCCCACGCGGCGAGTGGCTGGACTTCTATGCCGCCCCCTCGTACGAGAGCAAGTGGAACGCCCGCATGTGGGTGGACGAAGCCGTCGCGAAGGGCGCCACCCTCGAGACGGGAGCCAGGGTGAAGCGGGTCCTGGTCGAGGGAACC
>JADZDR010000032.1 GCA_020850945.1 Acidimicrobiia bacterium
AGACCGGTGTGAACAACGAGTATGCGAACTTCGTGGCGCACGTGGCCGAGGCGCGTGGCATCTCGGCTGAGAAGATCACGACACAGATCGGTGCCTTCGTGTACGACAACAAGACCGCGACAGAGCTCGGACTCATGGACGAGACGGCGAACCGGGACGAGGCGTACGCACGGCTCGCCGAGGACGCCGGTATCCGCGGCGACGACTGGGCTGTATACGAGATCGACAGGCCGACCGGCGGGCTGTCGCTCTTCGGCAGCAGCCTCGGCGGTGCCGAGGAAGATACGACCGAACCGGAGTGCAACCTCTACCGCCAGTACCTCGCCTACTTCGGCGACGTCTCGGCGCTGTGCCTGCGACGTGAGGATTGATCAGGCCTGCGGCGTGAGACCGGGATCCTCGAGGATCACGGTCCGTATCCGGTAGCTCTGCCACATGGCGGCTGACTGCCACCGGTCCTCGATCGCCATCTGCACGTCCCACCGCGGCTCGATCACGGTCTCGTACAGGTCGCGTTTCACCATCTGGTCCGGCCGGTGGTCGTCGTCCGCGCGCATGAGGAGAGGGACGTCGGGGTAGTGGCGGGCCTGAAGCCACGCCGTGGTCGCGGCTCGTGTGCGCTCGGGACGACCCGTTACGATGAGCCGTTCGACACCGGAGCGGACCGTGTCGAACATGCGGCGACCCGCGGGCGACTCCGGATCGCGGGGGATCCCGGCGAAGAAGCCGTCCCAGTCCTTCGGGCTGGTCTCGACGAGATGGCTGCGCCACGCGTTGGACGCGAGGACGCCGTCGAGGTCGAAGACGACGGCAGCCTGTCTCTGAGCCGGTGGCTCCGCCGCCGGGTCGATTCCGGCCGCCCGCAGCGCGGCACGCACGCCACGTGACATGCTCGGCTGCACACGCGGCGGCTCGGAGTCGCGTTTGGGGAAGTTCGGAGGCCACGGGGCGTCCCCCAGGCCCTGCTCTTCGTCGCGGTCGGAGAGGGCGAGGAGGGCGTCGAGCCGACCGCGTTCCCCCGTGCGGATGCCTGCATGGAGGTCGCCGAGCTCGGCGTAGCGGGCCGGGACCGTTGTGAGGGTGAAGTCGGCCGGATCGACGTGGGGAATCTCCTCCCAGTGGACGGGAGTCGACACCGTACCCGTCGGTGTGGGACGAACAGCGTACGTGGCCACGATCGTGCGATCGCGGGCGCTCTGGTTGTAGTCCACGAAGACGCGTCGTCCCCGCTCCTCCTTCCACCACTTGGAGGTGGCGAGGTCGGGGATCCGTCTCTCCACCTCGCGGGCGAGGGCGAGGACTGCGCGGCGCACTTCGAGGAAGGTCCAGCGGGCCTCGATGGGCACGAGGACGTGAAGGCCCCTCCCGCCCGACGTCTTGGGGAACCCCGTGAGGGCGTTCTCGGTGAGGACCTCGCGGACGACGGCGGCGACTCGGCGCACGGGATCGAAGCCGATGCCGGCCTGCGGGTCGAGGTCGACGCGCACGAGGTCGGGATGGTCGACGTCAGCAGCGGTCACAGGCCAGGGATGCAGCTCGAAGCCACCGAGGTTCACAGCCCAGATGACATGGGCGAGGTCCGTGGGGCAGAGCTCGTCGGCGGCCCGACCGGACGGAAAACGGATACGGACGGTTCGGATCCAGTCGGGGGCGTGCTTCGGAACCCTCTTCTGGTAGAAGCCCTCGCTGTCGGCACCGTCGGGAAAGCGGTGGAGGACGACGGGCCGGTCGAGGACTGCATCGCGTATGCCCGGTCCCACAGCGAGGAAGTAGTCGACGCAGTCGAGCTTCGTGACGCTCTCGGTCCGGCCCGAGGCAGGGTCCGCGGGAAACCAGACCTTGTCGGGGTTCGAGATGCGCAGTTCGCGGCCGTCGACCTCGATCGTCGTGGACTTGCGTGCGTCTCGCGCCACCGCCGGCTCCGTCGGAGGATCAGGGCATGAAGCGCTTCACGCTGTCCACGTCGACCGCCCCCTCCGTGAGCCCGAGGCCGAGACCCGCGAAGAAGCAGGCGAGGGGGGCATTGCGCCTGTCGCCGGATCCGTGAGCGGCCTCGCCTGCGAGGTCGAGGAGAGCCGCCGCGGCCTCGGGGGTGAGACGGCCGAGGTTCTGGGCGTCGGCGAAGCTGTCGATCCATGTGCTGTCGAAGTCGTCACTCATGCGACCTTGCTAGCACGTTCGGTGGGGAACGTGGGTCTCGCGAATCATTTCCTTCGGGCGAGGCCTCGGATGCTTCTCCTCGAGATGAGATGTGCCGATCCGAAGGATGGATGGAGGGATCGATGACACTGCAGCTCGGCGAGACAGCGGGGACGGTGGGGACGGGGGACCACGGATCTCGCCGGGTGGCGTTCGGCGTCGACGTACGGCGCACGGCCGTCGGCCACTACGAGGTGCGCCGCGACGGCGTCCGACTCGCCGAGGTCCGCTCCGTCAGCGACGGATCGAGATCGGGCTGGATCGTCCGCTACCGGGCGACGGGACGCGTGGTACCCCGCATCACGCCACGGGTGTTCGCGACGCGGGCGGCCGCGATCGAGTCCCTCGGCGCCTGAAGTTCCCCGGCGGCGGCTTGCGCGCTCCCATACCTCCACGTGGGCGTACTGAACCACGTCTGTTGTGGTTGTATACGCCCACGTGGAGGACCCAACTCGACGTGGGCGTACTGAACCACGTCTGTTGTGGTTGTATACGCCCACGTGGAGGGGAGAGAGGCGTTCGTGGGTCCCGAACCGGGCGAGGTCCTCGCGCAGTTCGATGTGTCGGGGCGCAGTGCCATCGTCACGGGTGCTTCGTCGGGGCTCGGTGCGAGGTTCGCCCGCGTCCTCGCCGGAGCGGGCGCGAACGTGTACGCCGCGGCCCGCCGCATCACCCTTCTCGAGGAGGTCGCCGCTGACGAGCCACGCATCCGGCCGGTCACCTGCGACGTCATCGAGGATGGCGACCTGCAGCGACTCGTGGCCGCAGCCACCGAGGAGACAGGCCGCGTCGACATCCTCGTCAACAACGCCGGCGTCACCGTCAACACACGGGCAGAGCGTGAGACCCCCGAGGAGTTCGAGCATGCGGTCCGAGTCAACCTCGTCGCCGTGCACCGCCTCGCCCAGCTCTGCGGCGTGGTGATGCTCGAACAGGGATCCGGCGTGATCGTGAACATCGCGTCGATGTACGGACTCGTCGGGCGTGGGGACATCCCGATCGGCGCGAGCTATCCGGCCACGAAGGGTGCGGTCGTGAACCTGACCCGCGAGCTCGCCGCCCAATGGGGGCGAAAAGGGGTTCGCGTCAACGCCCTCGCCCCGGGATACTTCCCCTCCGAGATGACCGAGAACGGAACCGACGACCCGCGCTTCGTGGAGCGGCTGCAACGGCGGTCGCCCCTGCGGCGCATGGGGTATGCACACGAGCTCGACGCCGCACTCCTCTTCCTCTGCAGCGACGCGTCGTCGTACGTGACCGGAGTGACCCTGCCCGTCGACGGCGGCTGGACCGCGGTGTGACGATGTCGAGTCCGTATCCCACCCTGCCCCGCATGGACGAGATCGGCCTTCGCCTGCCCACGGATGGCGATGTGGAGCGCATCACCGAGATCTGTCGAGACCCGGACGTGCAGGCCTGGACCACCGTCCCCAGTCCATACACGGAGGCAGACGCCGAGGCGTGGATCTCCGAAACGACGAGGAAGTGGGAGCGGGGTGAGGACGACCTCGGCTTCGTCGCCGAGGACCTCGCCTCAGGCCGAATCCTCGGCAGTGTCGGCGTGCGGGCACGCCGACCCGACAGGCGCATCGCCGACATCGGATACCTGGTCGCGTCCGAGGCACGCGGCAGGGGGATCGCCCCGCTCCTCGTCGACCTCGTACGGACATGGACAGTGCGGGCCTGGCCCGTCGAGCGCTTCGAGATCGGCGTGTACTCCGGCAACGCACGGTCCGAGCGTGTCGCCGAGAAGTGCGGGTTCCGGCGCGAGGGTGTCCTACGGCTGTTCGGCGAGCAGCGGGGCGAGCTCCGAGACGTCGTGATGTTCTCCTGGCTTCCCGGCGACGACGAGCCGGGCGGATAGACTGCCGGAGCCCATGTGCTCATCTCCTGCCAGGCCGGCACGCCTCGCGTTGGTCCTCGGCCTCACCTTCTGCCTCGTGTCGCTCGCCGGCTGTGACGGCGTGGATCTCGGCTCCTCCGAGGACTCGACTGTCGCTGACGCGCAGGCGCCTGCCGATCCGTGCCTCGACGTGACCATGCGTGTGGCCGAGGGTGCGTTGGGCAGCCCTGTCGGGGAGCCCGGCCGCGAACAGATCACCGACGCCGGGAATCCCGTTGTGACGTGCCGCTGGGTACCGACCGGAACCCTCGACCCCGCTCTCGCGCTCACGGTCGTCGCCGTCACCTATCCCTCGGAAGAGGAGGCAGTCGCCGCGTTCGATGCCCAGAAGGA
Source organism: Acidimicrobiia bacterium (assembly GCA_020850945.1). Classification (GTDB taxonomy): domain Bacteria; phylum Actinomycetota; class Acidimicrobiia; order UBA2766; family UBA2766; genus QWHP01. The sequence continues at coordinate 4,436 of JADZDR010000032.1, forward strand.
CGCCCAGAAGAAGGCTGCCGACACGACAGCCGTCGACGGTGTGGGTGACGCCGCGTTCGTGACCGGCGCCCCGCCCGTCCTCGTCTCGCGCACGGCGAACGTCGTCGCGCGGTTCGATCTCGGCACGCAGGCCGACCCCGCCCGGCAGGAGAGGCTGGCCGAGGTTGCGCGGACGGTCGACAGGCGCCTGCGGGCCTGACCTGGGCTGGCGAGCAGGAAACGGGCGCGAAGCGGTCGAAGTTGCGATCTCGACACCACCCCGCCCACCGCCCGGCCCGCGCCACGAAGAGGACTCTCAGGTGACGTCGATCTCTGATAGTCGGACAGCCGCGCACCCGACCTCACAACCCACCGCATCGGATAGCGGCACAAGACCGCCTCGGTCCGGCGATACGTCCACGCTCCGGACCGTGAGCGGCGTCGTACTCATCGGGATCTTCGCTGTTGTCGCCTTCGTGCTCCCCAAGGACAGGGATCTCCTCCAGTTCTCGGCGTTGACCTTCTTCCTCTTCTACGCCCTCGTGCTCACGGTGTTCTGGCTCCTGCCGGGCAAGTGGCGTTGGATGTTCGCCCTCGGCGCGAGCTACGTCTTTTATGCGACGGTCGGGTACAAGCTGCTCCTCCTCATGGTGCTGTGCACCCTGGTCAGCTTCGGCATCGCCCTCGCAATCGGGAACAACGACACCGACAGACGTCGCAAAGTCCTCCTCGGCGCCGGGATCGCCTTCCAGCTCGGCATGCTGATCGCGTTCAAGTACGTGGACTTCGGTTTCTCGTCCATCGAGTCGTCCCTGCAGTTCCTCGGCCTCGAATGGGACGCGCCGATCCTCTCCTGGATCCTCCCCCTCGGCCTCTCCTTCTACACGTTCATGATCATCGGCTACCTCATGGACGTCTTCCGGCGTGACATCGAACCCGAGACGAACCCGTTCCACTACGCCCTCTTCGTCTCGTTCTTCCCCCACATTGTGGCTGGCCCCATCGACCGCGCCCCCAAGTTCCTGCCGCAGCTCGACGCCCCCCCTCGCTTCTCCTACACCCGATTCACGACGGGCCTCAAGCAGATGCTGTGGGGTCTGTTCAAGAAGGCGGTGATCGCCGATCGGCTCGCCCTCGCCACGTCGGTGATCTTCGCCGCCCCCGAGGAGTACAAGGGGTGGTTCGCGGTCTTCGCGATCTACGGGTACTCGATCCAGATCTACGCCGACTTCAGCGGCTATACGGACATGGCGCTGGGCGCCGCACGCACACTCGGCCTCGAGCTCCAGCCGAACTTCCACCGCCCCTACTTCGCCAAGGACATCCAGGAGTTCTGGCGCCGCTGGCACATCTCGCTCACGACCTGGATGCGGGACTACCTGTACGTCCCCCTGGGCGGGAACCGGCGGGGCCGTGTGCGGGGCGACTTCAACATCCTCATCGTGTTCGTGCTGAGCGGCCTCTGGCACGGTTCGACGTGGAACTTCGTGATCTGGGGGACCCTGCATGCGGTGTACCAGCTCGTCGGCAAGCACACGCGGGCGTGGCGGGCCCGGTTCACGGACCGCATCGGCCTCTCGGCCCGACCCCGCCTCCACCGGTTCATCCAGGTGTTCGTCACCTTCAACCTCGTGTCGATCGCGTGGGTGTTCTTCAACGCCCCCGACTTCAAGTCGGCGACCACCCTCCTCGGCAACGTGTTCGAGACCGGGCTGAGCAACCCCGAGGTGGGGTGGCGCTTCGGTGATCCGTTCTTCGCGAGCCTCGCGATCATGCTCATGTTCGGGGTCGAGTGGTACGAGCGGAAGTGGGGATCGGTGCTGAACGGCCTGAACCGGCGTGTGCAGTGGCAGCGCTGGCTCGTCTACTCCGCGCTCATCTGGACGGTCGTCGTGTTCGGAAAGTTCGGCGGACAGGAGTTCATCTACGTTGCCTTCTGAAGCCCTCGAACAGGAAGAGATCGCAGTCGGCGACGAGACGTCCGGGACGGACGTGCGTACGAACGCACGGCGTGTGAACCGGCGCGGCATGGCCAAGCTCCTGATCTTCGTGCTCGTGAATGCCGTCGGCCTCACCGTCGCGCTCATGGCAGCGGCGAAGATGGGGGAGCAGAAGAGGTATCCCGTCGGCAAGTCCGAGTCGGTGCTGCTCACGATGCCCGAGGACACGCACTTCGATGTCCTCGTCGTGGGCCCCTCTCACGCCCAGGAGTTCGCGTGGTCGGGCAACCACGAGCGTGTCGAGGGGATCCTCGGGGCAGACGTCGCGAACCTGTCGAGTGAAGGCACGGGGCCGGTCCCCGTCGACATCTTCTGGCAGATGTGGAGGGAGCGCGGCAACTCCGCCGGCACCGTCGTGTACTTCGCGCACCCCTTCGCCTTCTATTCGAGTCGCTTCAACGAGGACAACCGGTTCACGGGGAAGGAGCCGCTCGACCCGACCCTCCTCGGGGAGCTCGTCGCCCGCGGGTTCGGCACGGACAACGTGATGTTCTACATCCAGTCCAAGTTCAACCCGGAGTGGATCGCGGGCAAGGCGCGCGGCGACAACGCCGACATCGAGGTCGACGCCGGTCCCGTGTCGCCCGAGTTGCACGACGCCGCCGTCGCGAACCTCTATCCCGACGGAACCGACGGCGCCACATTCGAGCGCTACGCCGCCGTGTTCGACGCGACCGTGCGGGACATGCGGGCGGCGGGGACGAACGTGGTCATCGTCGTGCCCCCCACCCTCATGGGGGAGCCCAAGGGCATGGATCGTGCCACTGCCCACGTCGAGGAGCTCGCCGCCGCCGACGAAGGCATCGTGTTCCTGGATCTCACCGGCAAGGTCGAGGACCACTCCCTCTTCATGGATCTGAGCCACCTGAACACGCGGGGTGTCGAGCTCGTGACCGAGGAGTACCTCGCGCCACTCTTGCGGCCTTCGGAATAGGGGACCGAACACCGTGCCTGCTCGATAGGATGCGCCGCGATGTGCGGGAGATTCGTCACCAAGACCGATCCGGCGAAGATGGCGCAGATCTTCGATGTCGACGCGCTCCGCGACGACGGGGAGTTCCGCGAGAACTACAACGTGGCGCCCACGCAGGCGGTGTACGCGGTGACCGAGGAGGAGACGGCACCGGGTGAGGGTGACGCTGAACCGGCGGTCGAGCGGGTCCTCGCCCGGTACCGCTGGGGGCTCGTGCCGCACTGGGCGAAGGACATCAAAGTGGGGTACAAGATGATCAACGCGCGCGGGGAGACGGTGGCGAGTCGCAACGCCTTCAAGGGGCCGCTGCGGCGCCACCGCTGCCTCATCCCCGCCGACGGCTTCTACGAATGGAAACGCGACGGGCAGGAGCGCCGGCCGTACTTCGTGCATGCCGCGGATGGCTCCCTGCTGGCCTTCGCCGGTCTATGGGACACGTGGCGCGACAAGGCCGAGCCCGAGGCGGAGTGGCTCCGCACGTGCACGATCATCACGACGGCGGCGAACGCCCGCATGGCCGCGATCCACGACAGGATGCCGGTCATCCTGCCCCAAGAGCTGTGGGCGGGGTGGCTCGACCCGGGGGAGCACGACCCAGACGCCCTCACGGCGCTGCTCCGCCCCGCGTCCGACGACCTCCTCGACATGTACGAGGTGGGCAGGGAGGTCGGCTCCGTCCGGAACAACGCGCCGCACCTCATCGACCGCGTGGCCACCTGACGGGCGGCGCCTTCCTATGATCCGCCCCGTGAGGCGCACACTCGTCACGTTCCACGCGCACCCCGACGACGAGGCGATCTCGACCGCGGGCGTGATGGCGCAGGCAGCCGCGGCAGGCGACAGGGTCGTGCTCGTCGTCGCGACCGGTGGGGAGGTCGGCGAGGTCCCGGACGGCTTCCTCTCCCCGGGTGAGACGCTGGGGGAGCGACGCCGCGCCGAAACGGAGCGGGCGGCGGCACTCCTCGGTGTGGAGCGGGGCGAGTTCCTCGGGTTCCACGACTCGGGCATGATGGGTGAGTCGACCAACGACGAGCCGGGTTGCTTCTGGAAGGCGGACAGGGACGAGGCAGCGCGGCGCCTCGCCGGGATCCTCGTCGAGGAGTCGGCCGGTGTTCTCACCGTGTACGACGCGAACGGTGGTTACGGTCATCCGGACCACATCCAGGTGCACCGGGTCGGGGTCGAAGCGGCGGCACGCGCGGGTACGCCCGTGGTCCTCGAAGCCACGATCAACCGGGACAGCATGATCGAGTTGCTCACGAACGTGCCGCCGGAGCTCCGGGGCGAGCTCGACATGCCCGAGCCGGCCGAGATCGACATGGGGGTGCCTGGGCACCTGATCACGACGACGATCGACGTCTCACCGTGGGTCGGCCTGAAGCGGGAGGCGATGCGGGCACACGCGAGTCAGATCCCGGCCGATTCGTTGTTCCTGCAGTTGCCCGACGAGGCCTTCACCGCCGCGTTCGGGACGGAGTGGTTCATCCGGCGGGGGGCGGCGCCCGGGACGCGTGAGTCGACCCTCCCGTGGGCAACCTCATGACACGGTAGGAACGACACGAATCGCGCGAAGTCGCCTGCTGCGTGCCGATATCGTTGGTGACAGTTCCTCGGGCTGTGGTGGCCCGGGGGCGCACCCTGCTCCCACAACCACAGACGGCCACCCGCCCGGGGGGAGGAGGCCGCCGTGTACTTCGAGATGATCGAGGACCGGGGAGCGGAGCAGGTGACGTTCTGCAGCGACCCCGTGTCGGGCCTTCGTGCCGTCGTCGCCGTGCATTCGACCGCTCTCGGCCCGGCCCTCGGTGGCTGCCGCTTCCAGCCCTACGAGACCGAGCTCGACGCCGTGGACGACGTGCTGCGCCTGGCCGAGGGCATGACGTACAAGGCGGCCCTCGCCGGTCTCGACCTGGGGGGAGGCAAGGCCGTGATCCTCGGTGACCCCGGTACCGACAAGTCCGAGCGCCTGTGGCGCGCGTTCGGCCGCCACATCGACTCGCTCGGTGGCCGCTACGTCACGGCTGAGGACGTGGGAACCGACCGTGCCGACATGGACATGATTCGGCGCGAGACACGCTGGGTCGTGGGGACGTCTCCTGCGATGGGAGGTGCGGACGATCCGTCACCGATCACCGCCGTGGGTGTGCATGCCGCCATGAAGGCGGCTGTCGCCCATCACCTCGACCAGCCCGGCCTCGCGGGTCTGCATGTGGCGGTGCAGGGCGTGGGCAAGGTCGGATCCGCCCTGTGCCATCTTCTTGCCGCGGACGGTTGCCGGCTCACGATCGGAGACGTGAACGCAGCGGCCGCGCGCCGCGTGGCCGCCACGGTGCCGTGCGAGATCGCGGATCCCGCCGACCTCCTCACGCTCGCATGTGACGTGCTGGCGCCGTGTGCTCTCGGCGGTGTCCTCGACGACTCCGGCGTCGACCGTCTGCGCGCGCGTGTCGTGTGCGGGTCGGCGAACAACCAGCTCGTGCGCGAGGACGTGGCCGACCTCCTGGCCAAACGCGAGATCCTCTACGCCCCCGACTTCGTCGTGAACTCGGGGGGGCTCATCCACGTGGCGGGCGAGCTCCTCGGCCGGGACCGCCGCTGGGCCATGGACCGGGTCGAGGCGATCGGCGCGACGGCCCGGCACATCTTCGAGATCGCCGAAGCAGAGGCTGTCTCGACGGCTCTGGCGGCACGGGAGATCGCCGAGGCGCGCATCAGGGAGATCTCGACTCTCGAATCGATCAGGAGGCCGGCACGATGACGAGTACACGCCCCCACCTCACGTTGGCCGCGGAAGGTCCCCACGTGCGGACAGTGGAGGTCGGATTCGACGTGGAGACCCCGCATCGGCGGGCGGGACTCTCCGACGACGACGCGCTCGAGATGTACCAGATGATGCTCCTCGCGCGACGTCTCGACGAGCGCATCTGGACACTGCAGAGGCAGGGGAAGGCACCGTTCGCCGTTTCCTGCCAGGGGCACGAGGGCGCCCAGGTCGGCATGACGTGGGCCATGGATTCCGACGACGTCCTCTGTCCCTACTACCGGGACCTCGCAGCCGTGCTCGTGCGGGGCCTGTCACCCACGGATGTCCTCCTCGGCGTCCTTGCCCGCAGCTCCGATCCGTGTAGCGGCGCGAAGCAGATGCCCAACCACTGGGGAAGCCGCGTGCGCGGCATCATCACCGGCTCGTCACCGATCGCCACGCAGCTTCCCCACGCCGTGGGCATCGCGTACGCCCGCAAGCTGCGGGGGATGCCGGGTGTTGTCGTGACGAGCTTCGGCGACGGCGCGACGGCCGAAGGTGACTTCCACGAGGCCCTCAACTTCGCCGGCATCCACCGCCTTCCCGTCGTGTTCGTGTGCCAGAACAACGGCTATGCGATCTCCGTGCCGCTCGCGAAGGAATCCGCCGTGGCGGACGTGGCGTTGCGGGCGAGTGGCTACGCCATGCCGGGTGTCATCGTCGACGGCCAGAACGTCACCGACGTCTACACCGTGTGCCGCGACGCGATCGCCCGTGCGCGTGAAGGTGGTGGCCCCACGCTCGTCGAGGCCAAGACGTACCGGTATCTGGCACACACGTCCGATGACAACGACCGCACGTACCGGACTGCCGAGGAGGTCGAGGCGTGGCGGAAGAAGGACCCGATCCAGCGCCTCAACCAGGATCTCATCGAGTCGCGTGTCCTCCCCCACGAGCTCGAGCGTGAGATCGAGGACTCGGTCGAGGCGGATGTCGCCCTGGCCGTGACGGAGGCCGAGGCGGCGCCGGAACCGACACCACGTGAGGCGTACACGCATGTCTTCGCGGCTCCTGTGCAGGCCGTGCCGGCCCGTGAACGTGCCCGCCCTCCTGTCGGTCGAGGCGACGGTGGCGAGGAGGTGAATCTGATCACGGCGATCCACGACACGCTCGAAGCCCTCGTGGCGGACGACGAACGTGTCGTGGTGCTGGGCGAGGACGTCGGTCCCCGCGGTGGCGTGTTCGGTGTGACGAAGGGGCTCGACGAGCACTACGGCGACTCCCGCATCCTCGACACCCCGCTGGCCGAGTCGCTGATCGTGGGGGCGGCGATAGGCATGGCACTCGACGGGATGCGCCCCGTCGCCGAGATCCAGTTCCTCGACTTCATCCATCCGGCGATCGACCAGATCCTCAACGAGGCAGCCAAGATCCACTACCGCTCGAACGGGGACTTCACGTGCCCCCTCGTCATCCGTGTCCCCTACGGCGGAGGCGTGCACGGCGCCCTGTACCACTCGCAGTCCATCGAGGCGCTGTTCTGCCACGTACCCGGCCTCAAGGTCGTCGCACCCTGTACACCCGCCGATGCTGCCGGTCTGCTGCGGGCGGCAGTGGCCGACCCCGATCCCGTCCTGTTCCTCGAGCACAAGAAGGCATACCGGGCCGTGCGCGGTGTCGTGCCGGAAGGGGACCGGGTCGTTCCCATCGGGGTCGGCGAGATCGTGCGGGCGGGGACCGATGTCACGATCGCGACGTACGGCATGATGCGCCACCACAGCGAGGCGGCTGCCGCGACGTTGGCCGGCGAAGGCGTGGATTGCGAGATCGTCGATCTGCGCACCCTCTATCCGCTCGACTACGACCTCGTGTGCGCATCTGTGGAGCGGACGGGCCGGCTCCTCGTGGTGCACGAGGCGAACCGTACCGGAGGAATCGGGGCGGAGCTCGGCGCCGAAGTTGCGGAACGGTCCTTCTGGGGCCTGGACGCACCCGTGCGCCGGCTCGGCCTGGCCGACGTGCCTGCCTTGCCGTACGCGCCCGCGCTCGAGGCCGAGGTACTGTTCGGCGCGGACCGTATCGCAGACGCGGTCCGCGCTCTCGTCGCCTCCTGAGGACTTCGCCCCGTGAGTAGACGCCCGTGGATCTGACCGCGCGCATTCCCGAGCCCGAGGTCATGGACGACCCGGATCAGGCCCTGGCTTACAGCGAGGCCGATTTCGCGTCGCCCCACGACATGTTCGTGGACCTGTGCTGTCACAGGCTGGACTCCGCGCTCGTGGGCCGTGTCCTCGATCTCGGCTGTGGACCGGCCGATGTCACAGTGCGCCTCGCCCGGGCCCGTCCCACGCTCGAGATCCTCGGTGTCGACGCGTCGGCGCCCATGCTCGACCTGGGCCGGGAGCGGCTGCGTGCGACCGACTGCGAGGCACGTGTCCGCCTCGTGCAGGCCGTTCTGCCCGTCCCCGACTCGACGTGGGCAGAGCACGGCCCCTTCGACTGCGTCGTGAGCAACAGCCTCCTCCATCACCTGCACGATCCTGCCGTCCTTTGGCGGACTGTCCGGACGGCAGCACGGCGGGGTGCTGGGCTCTTCGTCATGGACCTCCTGCGGCCGGACACGACCGAGGAGTTGGACAGGCTCGTCTCGGTCTACGCAGCGGACGAGCCCGCGGTCCTCCGGCGGGACTTCCGGAACTCGTTGCGGGCGGCGTTCACGGGCGCCGAGGTGGGGGAACAGGTGCGGGCGGCCGGACTGGACGTCACCGTCGAGGTCGTCTCCGACCGGCATCTAGCCGTGTGGGGCCACGTCGACGCGTGAGGGGGCCCCGCGGCTCCCCGTCCCGGGAAAGCCCGGCTGCTGGGCTCACGACACCCGGATCCGTATCGGCAGGGTGTCTGTCGCCCGGCCCGCACCGTCGTATGTGACGACGAGAGCGAGGTAGGTCCCGGGACCGTGCCACGTGTGCCGCAGCTCGGCCACGGTCGGACCGGGCCTGCCTTCGGCGCCGTCTCGCCGTTCGTAGGTGCCGTCCCCGAAGAACAGCGTGCGAGTGCAGGCGGGAGGCGTGCACGCCGGCAGCGTCTCTGTGATGGACACTGACGACGGTTCGTGGTTTCCCACCCCGACGATTCGCGACGGATCCGCGGTCACCCGCCAGAACGGAACCGACGTGTCGACGCCGAGACGTCGATCCGGACGCACAGGCCCGCCGGCACCGGATGCGTCGAAGCGGAACACGCGGTCGAGCTCGACATCTTCGTCGTCGACGACGAAGGCCTGTACCTGGGCGCCGAGCCCGTCCGGGTCCACGGCGATGCGCACCGATTCGGTGCGGTCGTCGGGCGGGTTGTCGTAGACACCCTGCCAGATCCAGATGGCCTCGGTTTCGTGCTCGTAGTACTCGCCGTTGGCCACGAGCGTGCGTGTCCAGCGAATGCTGCCGTCGGGGAAGCGCGCGACGAGCTGCATCGACGGAGACACCGTCCAGCGGGACATGTTGAAGAGGACCTCGATCAACGTGTTGGCATGGCACTCATCTTCGAAGTAGGCCTCCAGAGTCGTGCCGTCCGCCAGGACCGGGCGGGTCCCGTTGATCGTCGTGCCCGGACCGCGATGGCGCCAGTCGCCGCAGATCGTCTGTGTCGCCCCGAACGTGGTTGTCGGTCGCGGCACGTCGCGGAGGAGCAGCGGGGGTTGGGGCAAGATGCCGTCGATCTCGGACATGCGGCGCAGCCCCTCCAGGGCTGATGCTCCGACATTGGGGCCGAAGCCCGAGACACTCGTCACGGCCATCTGCAGGATCGTCGTGTTGTCGAAGAGCACGTCGGCGAGGGAGTGGAGCTCCCACGGTATGCCGGGAGTGCGCAGGTCCGTGGCGAACACGGGCAAGAACCCGAAGCGGTTCACCATGGCGTTCGCCACGGGGTTGATCTCGCCGAGTGGCAGGCGACATTCGTTCGTCCAGTGGTCGTTCGTGCCGCAGTCGTCTGCCGTACCCGGCACGGGGGCGATCGGTCGGAAGGTGACGTCACGCCAGACACCCGGAAGGCCGGGGACCGTTCGGCCGAGCCCGGTCGTCGTGTCGCAGTGGGGGAAGACGAGGAAACAGGCTGAGGCTTCGGTGGCATTGGCGTCCCATTCACCCCAGCCGGGTGGATCCACGTAGGTCCGGAACGCGCGGAACCACGCGCCTGCCTCGGTGCGCGCGGCGTCGGATCCCGTGACGAAGAACTGCTCTCCCACTGTTCCTGCCAGAGGGTCGACGCCGGCCAACTGGGCGAAGATTGCCTCGAGCCAGGGCAGGTCTGCCTTCACTGCCATACCGCTCTGGAACAGGCTCACCCGGCTCACGTCCCGCATTCGTGCCTCGAGAGGCAGGTCGACGTCGACGCACCCGCCCATCTCGACCGTACCCAACGGAATGGGTGTGAACAGGAAGGGGAGCCAGGCCATCTCGTCGGAGTGCATGTACTGCGCGATGCTCGCCTTGGCCCGCACGGTTGCCTCGATCGGTCCGGCCGCCTGGAGCTCGATCATCGTGTCGGCGGAGCGGTCATCGGTCGGATCGTCGGTGCGCCGGACTCTGGCCGTGAGCTCGGGTGCCCCCCGCATGTCGACGTCGGCATGCAGGTAGGAGACACCGCTCTGCCGTCTTGCATCCGGCACCGCGCCCTCTGAGGCGCACCAGCCTCTGCCGTCGTCGCGCGGGTCGACCGGTCCGACGTCGTCGGGGCCGTTCTCGGGAGTTGCGAGACTTGCCGTGACACGCAATCGGTCGCCGAGATTCGTCAGGTTCGCCCTGTAGTTGGGTACGAGGTTGCGGGGGTCGTACTCGCCCCGTGTCGCCTTCCACGGTCCGAGATATCCCGGCTGCAGGTAGTCCATGTAGGCGATCGTCCCCCGGTCGAGCGCCACGGCGGGTTCGGACCGGTACTTCGACATGGACCAGAGCTCGACGATGAGCTCCTGCCACGGTACGCGCAGGTTGTCGGACAGATCGGCACGCAACCTACCGCTGCCGGGGACTTTGGCGATGCTCACCGACGTGTCGGCAACGGTGCCACTCACCCAGCGTCCCCGGTCGAGCCGGCCGTCGGGTCCCACCTGGCGGACGAGCGCGTCGAGGCCCCCGAATGTCCGCAGCGTCGATCCCCATTCGAGCTCCAACTGGTCCCGATCGCGACGTTCCTGAACCGGTTCGTGGCAGGGGCCGCCGTACTCGGGTCGTGTGCCCGCGTTCGCGGCGCTGCACGAGTCGAGTACGGGGAGACGGAGCTCGAAAACGCGGGGCAGAGCGAGTCTCCCTACCAGGTCCAGGGTCACGTTGTCCTGGGCGAGGGCAATCACGCCGTCGAAGCCGTTGCGCCGGGCCGCACTCCGTCCCCGCACAGGGGCTGCGTTTCTCAGGAGCTCGATCCCTGCAGTGTCGATGATGCCGGAGCGGACGGCGGCTTCCAGCGTGGGCCTGCCCTCCGGGGCGTCTGGTCGGTCGCCATAGGACCACGTTGCGGGGTCGCATCCGTCCGTGCCGAAGCGCAACAGATGGGCATCCGTGCGCCGGGTCGTCGCCCATCGGCTCTCGGCCAGCACAACCCCGAGCACAGGAGGCATGGGGGACAGCGCCGCGTCAACGTGCACAGCCGTCTTCGAGTCGCCATCGGCTGGGTCGTACGACTCGACGTAGGCGCCGACTCGGAACGGACGTCCACTGGGAGACGTCATGAGGCACGTCCGGATGTCGCGGTCTCCGGAGGGCATTCCCGCAGCCGGTCGGCGGTCGAGATCGAAGCGCTTGACACCGGGGATCGAAGCGCGGATGTCGCTGTCCGTACCGTGCTTGGTCTGGAGCACCACTGCGCGCACTCCCTCGTCCGCACCGACGAGCGGGGGTTGTGGTGTGAACGCGGGATTCGGTCCGTTCGTCAACTCCGCCGGTACGTCGAGGGGTTCGGGCAGCGAGTCGACGGAATCGGACGTCGGGGTAGGCGTCGGTCCCAACCGATCGGCCGGGCCCGTGATGTACGCGACCGAAGTCCGGGTCGGAGCACGGTCGGAGCACGGCTCACATGCCTCGGCATGTACCTCTTCGATGCCGCTCCGTTCGCTCGCCCGCCAGCGGACCGCGAGGTGATCGGTCTTGGTATCGACGCGGACGAGGCGTGCGCGTGCATGGGATCGTTCGGCGTACGTGGACAGCAGGAGTCTCGCCCGGGCGTGGATCGGTGTGTCGCCCTGCACGAGCAACGTCCCCTCTCCGGACAGTTCCCGGTACGTCACCTCGAGGATCCGGGGGATGTCCCCGTCGGGTCCGGTGACAAACCTGCCGGTCACGTCGTCGACGTCGTCGGGTGTGCGTCGCCCGCTCTCGTAGTGGATGTTCGCCTCGGCGTGGACAGGTGTCGCTGCCTCCCAGCGCAAGTGGAAGGGCGTCCCACCTCGCGGATCCGTCGTTGCCTCGAACTTGGCCGACTGTGGCAGCGACGTGACGAGTCCGTCGATGCGAAGCCGAGACCCGTCGGCCCGGGTCGGATCGAGGTCGGTCCGGTCGTCTGTGTCGATGGTGAGACGCACCGGCACCGAGGCTGCCGGAGCCCCGTCGGTCTCGACCCAGCCGACGAGACGCGTCCCCCCCGCGGGTGCACCCCCGCGGTCGACCACGACGCGCCGGACATGTTCGAGCTGGGCGCCGATGCGACTCACGGTCGGGGTCCCCGCCGGGTCGCCGACGCGCGTGACCCGTTGCTGGTAGGCGATGTGCGGGCTCGTGTCGGTGGGCAGGGCCGCCAGTCCCGCTACGGCGTCCTGGACGGGACCCGCTGCGGTCATCTCCTCGGGAGTGAAGTTGGTGATCGCGATGCGGGCGCGCTCGGCCGCCTGGGGGCTTCCGGTGCTGCACTCCGGGGCCGTGACCGCGAGGCCGTAGGCTGCCGTGAGGCGCGTCAGGTCACCGCCTGTCGGGCATGTCAGCACCTCCACCTTGTCCAGGGCTGTGTTGTTCGCGACGACGACGGAGTGCTCGGGCAGGCCGACGATCTCTCCCGATGCGACTGTCGGGTCCTCGGGTGGAAGACCGGCCGGCGGCAGCGCGGCCGATTGGATCCTGCCCAACACCAGCCTCGGAACGACATCGGGGCTGCGGTCGATGCTGACGTACCGCTGGCGGAATCGGATGTCCACCGTGCGTGGGATTCCTTGAGCTGTGATGTCGGCGTGGACACCGTCGAGACCGCGCACGCCCCGCCCGATCCCGCTGCGGGCCGTGATGTTGACTGTCGCGTCGTCCGGTCCGGAGGGCCGGATCCAGGTGAGGCGACTGGTCTGCGGATCCGTGCCACGCGCTCGCGCCGTGCACTGGTCGCTGACGCCGACTGCGAAGTCCTGCGGGGCCTTGGACCACAACTGGGTGGAATCGAGGGTGTCAGTCACCGTTGTGGATGCCGACGTGACGGCCACCTCCTGCGCCTTTACGGAGAGCTTCACCGGCGGCCGGTTGGCATCCGTGACACCGGGGTAGTTGCGGTAGGACAGCTCCTCGGAGACCCCCCACCACCCGCGTTCGGGTCGGGACGGGTTCGTGTTGCGTTTGAAGACGAGGGTCACCATCGAAGCCTCGGGGAACAGGCCGCCCGGTCCGACCACGCTCGGCCTTGCGTCGATGCCGATCGTGACGCGGTAGTGCGTGACAGTGGTCCCGTCGCTGACGCTCACGTCGGCGCCGAAATCACCTGCGATCTGGTGGTTCGGTGCTGTCACCGGGTGATACACGAAAAGGCTGAGGCCGACACCCCCGACGTGGCGATTGAAGAAGGCGTCGTTGGCCAGGCCGAAGTTCTCGTTGAAGAGCTCCTGCACGGGGTTCGAACCCAGCAGGCCGGAGCTGGCGCCTCCTGCTCCCGGCGCCGTCGACGTTCGCAGTCCGAAGTTGAACGAGAAGTCCGGTGCAGATCCGGAAGTGATCGCGAAGGTGCGCCGGTTCTCGGTCCAGTGCGACGATCCTCCGGTCAAAGGGTATGGCAGAGGGAGATTGAGCAGGGTCGGGACGGTCGTCTCGGAGCGGTCACGTCCCGTGTCGTCCCGTCCCGCGGTGAGGAGGCGTGCACCTGCGAAGCTTGGCCGGCTGATGGTGCTGGGAGCCACAGCCGCTCCCGGGGCGGCTGTGGCGTCGCAGAAGGGATCGAGTCCGTCTGCACCTGCAGGGTTCTGCGAGTCGAGGCCGATCCCCATGAGTACGGCGAACAGGAGGACGAGGACACTCGAGAACATTGGTCGAAATCGGCGTTTCATGCGGCACTCCTCCCATAGGAACGAAACCGCCATGTATGTTCATGCGCCTCGATTACCCGTGCATTAGCAGGCATTACACCCGTGGAATCGGGTTGTGGGATCTGCGACGAGTGGGGGGAAGGGTTGAACCACGACTGGACGAAGTACATACGATGTCCCCAACTCGTCACGTTGCCTCTTTGGACGCGGCCACAGATGATCTGGTCAGGCTCGATGCTGCGGTGCGCCGTCAGGACGCGTCGCTGGCCGACATCGACGGTGTGGCGGATGTGCTCGGTGGCGACGATGCCCCGGACGAGCTGCGATGGTGGGTCGCGGCGATCCGGGCCGAGTACCTCCTCTGGAAGGGGGACCTGCACGCCATGGCGGTTGCCACGACGACGCTGGCGCAGATGCCCGAAGATCCCCTGCCGCCCGCACGGGTCCTGGTGTCACGGGGCCGTCTCCGCGGAGTTGCCGCACTCGGGCATCTCTTCCTGTCGAGTCCCGAGCGGGGACGTACCGAGCTCGAGGCTGCCGTGGCAGACCTCGCGCGGGCGGGTGCCGAGGAAGAGAGGGCGCTTGCTTCGGGTCTCTTCGCCGTTGCCAGGGCGGGCTTCTTCCTCGACGACTTCGAGTGGTGCGAGGGAATCCTGGCCGAGTCAACGGATTGTGTGAGGGTGAGCGGGTCGCCTCTGCTCGGCCTCGTTGCCTGTGGGCTCGCCTTCGTTCGTTTTCTCACAGGGGACATGTACGGGATGCACGCCGCCCTTCGCCATGTGGATGATGCGGTCGACTCGAGCGGTGGTGCGGGTCTCGGCGCGACTGTGGCACGGTATCTACGTGCGATGGCGCGGTTGATCGGTGAGAGCGCATCACCGGCGGCGGTCGCGGCGGTCGAGGCGGTCGGCCAGGAGATTCGCCTTCGGTATCCGACCGCCGTCGCGTCGACGGCGAATGCTGTCTCGGCCGTCCTGTTGGATTTCGATCGTCGCGACGCCGCGCGGTCCTGGGTTTCGCGCCAGGAGATGTTGCCCACGGCGAACCCCCTCGGTGGGTTCGACTCACGTGTCCTGGCCCTGCGCCTCAGAGTCAGGGAGGGCGATGACGGGGCCGTCGGGGAGCTGCTGTCGGTTCTCGACGAGATGCATGCGGCGGGTCAGACGCGGGATGCCGCTCTGAAGGCACTGCGGGCCGCGTGGGACGCGCGGCGGGGAGGCGTGGATGCAGCGCCGCTCCGGTCGTGGGGTCTTGCCCACGTTCCGCCCGAACGCAAGCGGACGCTCTGGGAGCTGGTTCTGTCTTCGTTGCCCGTGCCGTCTGCGGAAGGTCCGGCTCACGGGCGCCACCCGGATCCCGCAGAGTCCGTAGACCGGATGTCGACCTTGCGTCTGCTCTCTCACCACGTCGAGCTCGCCGTGCCCGACGGAGGGACGATCCGCCTCGAAGGCAATCCTGCCCGCTTGCTCGCGGTCCTCGTTGCCGAGCGCTCCGTGACCGTCGACAGGCTCATCGACCGCCTCTGGCCGGACGCCCGGTCCGACGTCGGGCGCAACCGCCTGAATGTCACGCTGCACAAACTACGACGCAGGCTTGCTCCCGGGGCAGTAGATCTCGTCGTGCGGACCGGTAACGTCATCGAACTGCAGCCGACACCTCACCTTCGTGTCGACGCCTGGGAGTTCGGAGCGGAGGCTTCACGGGGCGCGGTATCTGCCCTGGACCTCTACGCTGCCCACTTCGGCGGTCCGGCGTTCGCCTACGACGACTGCGTGGCGGACGAGCGCCGCCGACTCGAGGCGCTTTGGATCGATCTGGCCACGATCGCCCTCGATACCGGGGAGGTGGACCCTCGGCGGATAGCCGAGGACGTCCTGTGCCTCGACATCGCCGACACGGGACTCGCAGACAAGCTCGTCGCCTGCCTCGAATCGAGCGGCAACCACGCCACGGCAGTCGCCATGCGGGCCATGTCGGCCTGACGCAGCGGGGCCGGGCTCCGTCGTGGCCTCTGTTGTCGGGCGGTCAGCGTCACAGGTAGAGGCCACCACCGACGAATGCCCCGACGGCGAGACCGAGGATGTAGAGCCAGCTCACACGCCGCAGGTGATAGAAGGCCATCGGCGCGAACCAGAGCGGCCAAAGCGGCGCCATCACCTTCAGGGGGGGCCGGGCGGGTCGCGGCTCACCGAAGTACTGCCAGACGAAGGCGAGGCGGCCCAGACCCAGCCACACGACGAGTGTCGGCCAGGGCAGGAAGCCTGCGAGGACGCAGGCGGGCACACCCACGTAGAAGAGCACGAACATGGCCTGCGTCGTCCGCCGCGCGACACGTTCGCCGAGGATCACGGGCAGCGTGTGGATGCCCTTGGGGCGGTCCCAGTCGAGCTTGTCGACGTGCTTGCCCATGAGCACGGTGACGCAGAGCAGCGAGTAGGGAAGTGAGGCGGCGACGACACCCCATGTGATCTCGCCTGTCGTGGCGAAGTAGGTGCCACCCACCATGAGCGGCCCCCACACGAGGAGAACATCGAGCTCTCCGAGCCCGATCCGCTTGAGGCGCAGGGGTGGGGCCGTGTACGCGTAGCTGAGGAGGAAGCCGGCGACGGCGAAGGCGACGATGGGCCAGCCTCGCACACTCGCGAGGACGACCATGATCGCGAGGTCGAGCACGTTGACCACGAGCGCGGCCACGATCAAGCCGCGTTTGGTGATCATGCCCGAGAGGATCGGGTGGGGAGCGTAGAGGGCCCGCGGGTAGTCGGCCTCGTCCGTGCCCGTCTCGGTGTCGGCCAAGTCGTTCATGAGGTTGTTCGCGGCATGCGCGAGGAGGATGCCGAGCGCAGCCATGCCCCAGAGGAGCCAGTCCGCATCGGGATGGCCCACGGCGAGTAGTCCCGCGATCCCGGCGGCCGTCACGGTCATCGGTGCAACGGCGGCCCGGGTGAGGACGAGCCAGCGCGTCACGACATCATTCACGCCCTCGGGGGGGTTGCCCGTGATGAGCGTGATTCGCCACGCCGACACTCGACTTCGTGAGACGGACGTTGTCTGTGCCATGCAGCTTCTCGGGGAGGGGGCGGATGCTGATTGACAGCCTAGCTGTGCTGCCCAGATGCCTGAGGTGGTGAATCAGCAGGTATGCGTCATAAGATGGACGAGCACTACGCAACTTCGCGTAGTGCGCAGAACCGGGCGATCGTCACACCGGCGTATCAGGTCGTCAACTCCTGCCCCAGAGATGACGATCCGGTTCCCAGAGGCCACAAGTACGACACCTCTCTTCCCTGCTCAGGAGGCCGAACCGAACGTGGGCATCAGGGTCCTGATAGTCGACAACCAGCAGCTCTTCACCGAGGCGCTCCGGACTCTCCTCGAGCTCGAGGACGACATCGAGGTCGTGGGGGAGGCCTACGACGGTACGACGGCGATCGAGCGCATCCGCACGGCCCGCCCCGACGTCGCCGTCCTCGATCTCCGCATGCCCGGCCTCAACGGCATCGAGGTCACCGAACACATCAAGCCGGATTTCGAGGACGTGAAGGTCATCATCCTCACTGCCACCGACGACAACGAGTTCCTCACACGGGCGGTCGAGGCCGGTGTCGACGGTTACCTCACCAAGGACTGCGCCATGGACGATCTCGCCGATTCGATTCGGCGCGTCATGCACGGCGAGACGGTCATCCCTGCCACTCAGCTCAAGGACCTGCTGCGCAACCTGACGGACCGGCGGCGGGAGGAGGCGAACCCGGCCGCGTACCTCGCCTCCTTCCTGACAAGGCGCGAGAAGGAGGTGCTGCGGCTGCTCGTGGCGGGGAAGTCGAACGAGAAGATCGCAGAGGAGCTCTACATCTCCCAGAACACCGTGCGGACGCACATCCAGAACATCCTGTCGAAGCTGTCCGTGCACTCCAAGCTCGAGGCTGTCGCGTTCGCGATTCGCCACGGTGTCGTCGACGTCGATCGCGAAGTCATCTGAGATCACGAGTCCCGTCTCGGCACTCGTCGAATGCGTGCCGAAGCGGGGGAATGCACAGATAGAATCTTGGCGATGCAGATCAGTCCCCGGACGAAACGCGGCCTCGGACGGCTCGGGAAGCTCCTCGGGGTCATCGTCGTCGGGACCATCGTCTTCACCCTGCTCGCGGTGGCTCTTGCTCCCGTCGCGACACAGGTGAAGGCATCCGGGGAGTTCTGGCTGGACGAGAAGGCAGATCCCCTCGAGTTGCCGCCCCTCTCGGAGCCGTCGTACGTGTATTCGGCGACGGGGCAGTTCCTCGCCCGCTTCAAGGCCGAGGTCGACCGCGAGCCTGTAACCCTCGAGCAGGTTCCCGTCGGGGTGCGCCAGGCGTTCATGGCATCCGAGGACGACACCTTCTACGACCACATGGGCATCGACGCGAAGTCGATCGGTCGTGCTCTCCTCTCGAACTTCGAATCGGGTGGCATCAGCCAAGGCGGTTCGACGATCACGCAGCAGGTCATCAAGAACGCCTACTTCATCGAACAGGACTCCGGCATCGCGAAGCAGACGCTCGACCGCAAAGTCCGTGAGGCGTTCATGGCGGTTCGCCTCGAGCGCCACATGTCCAAGGACCAGATCCTCGAGCGCTACCTGAACACCGTCTACATAGGGGGTGGGGCCTATGGGATCCAGGCCGCAGCACGGCGCTATTTCTCGAAATCGGTCGGCGAGCTCCAGGTGTGGGAGGCGGCCCTCCTCGCCGGCATGGTCTCTTCGCCCAGCCGCTTCGACCCGGTGATCCATCCGGAAGCGGCACTCGAACGCCGCAACTGGGTTCTCGGGCGGTTGCTCGAGCTCGGGTGGATCGACCAGGCGGGCTATGACCTGGGTCTCGCACAACCTCTGCCCACACAGCGTTTCGACATGGCCGACAACACCGAGAGCCTCTATTTCGTCGAGGCCGTGAAGCAGGAGCTTCTCAACGGGAACATCATTCCCGTCTCGACACAGGATCCGGTCCAGGCCAAGGTCGAACGGCGCAACGCGGTCTTCAAGGGTGGCCTGCGCATCACGACCACGCTCGATCCTCCGCTGCAGCACCTGGCCGAGATGACAGTGAGGGATGCGATCGACGGACGGCGGTACTCGGCGGCGCTCGTCGCCATCGACCCCAACACAGGCGGGGTACGGGCCGTCTTCGGTGGGGAGGACTTCCAGCAGGAGCAGTTCAACCTCGCCATGCAGGGTCGCCGCAACGCCGGATCGACGATGAAGGTCTTTGCTGTTGTCGCCCTCCTCGAACGCGGTTACTCACCCAACGACAACTGGGGTGCGCCGAACAGCTGCATCTACAAGCAGGCTGACGGGCGGCCCTGGCCCGGCAAGAACTCGGTCACGGGCGGTGGTGGAGGCACCTATTCGCTGCGCCAGAACCTCGCCGGGTCGTACAACTGCGCCTTCGTGAACATCGTGAATCGGATTCGTCCGGAGGCGATCGTCGACACGTCGGACAAGCTGGGTGTGTCACGTGACAAGCTGAGCAACGTGCCGGCGATCGTGCTCGGCGGTTCGTCGGTGAGTCCGCTCGACATGGCGGCGGGTTTCGCCACGATCGCATCGGGTGGTGTGAAGCACAACGTCCATCTCATCGAAACGGTCGTGAATGCGAGGAAGGAACCGGTCTACCAGGCGGCCCCGGTTTCTGAGCAGGTGCTCGACCCGAACATCGCCTATGCCACGATCGACATGATGAAAGACGTCCTCACGAGCGGGACCGCGAGAGGCAACGGTATCGGCAGGCCTGCGGCGGGAAAGACGGGCACGACGGACAACAAGGCGGATTCGTGGTTCGTGGGCATGACGCCGCAGCTCGTCACGGCGATCTGGACCGGAAACCCGGATCGTGTGGAGCCGGGCGTGACGGGAGGTGGCGGGAACACGGCGGCACCGATCTGGCAGGCGTTCATGGGGCCCGCCCACGAGGGTCTGCCCGAGCTCGACTGGCCACAGGCCGACTACAGCGTGTTTCGGGGGGGGCGGACCTTCGACGGGGCGAGCGGCGGCTCGTCGGGGTCGTCGCGACGTCCGAGTGGCGGCGGGGATCCCGGCGTAGTCGACACGGGAGGCGGACAACCGCGAGACCTCGGTGGCGGGCGTGGCGCCGGTGGGGGCACCGGTGGGGGCGACGGCGGTACCGGAGGCACGGGTGGGGGCACCGGTGGTGGGGGCGAAGGCGGCGGCGAGGGTGGCGGCGAGGGTGGCGGCCACGAATCGCCGCCGGCGGAGTGACCGGCACTCCGGGTCGGGCCCTGCCCGGCTGGGGTAAGCGTGCGCTTACTCAACTCGGGGGTTCTCTGGTACGCTGAACGCTCAAACCGCACGACGGGGGGAGTCCCCCGAGCAACGGAGGCAGTGGTGAGCGACGTAGAGATCCCAGATTCCGCGCACGAGTACTTCACGCAGGTCATCCCTGCGCAGTTCAAGGAGACCATCGCCGGCCACGAGGATGGACCCGGTTCGATCTGCTTCGACCTCGTGGGTGAGGGCCAGTGGTCGCTCACCGTGAAGGGCGGCGAGATCGACGTGACCGACGGCCGCCACGACGACACGATCGTGGAGATCACCTTCGACGGCTCGAACTGGAAAGAGGCCGTGAAGCGCATGCAGGAAGGTGGCGCCGGCCCGATGAGCGGGGACGGCCTCGGCAACATGCTCGGCAACCCGGCCGTCGCCAGCACCCTCAAGGCGGCGCAGGGCACCCTCAAGTTGGTGACGACGACCGACAGCGGCGACGAGTGGGTCGCGATCACGTTCGGCGGGGCAGAGGCCAACCTCGACCAGCCGCGGGCGACGCTGACGATGAGCCGTGAGGTCGCGGAGAAGATGAGCAAGGGCGAGGCGAACCCGCAGGAGCTCTTCATGTCCGGCCAGATCCAGATCGCCGGCGACATGATGATGCTCATGCAGCTCGCGCCCATCATGCAGTGACGCGAACAGCCTGAAGCATCGCACCGACGAGGGTGCCCCGACAGCAGCCGATGCCGCCGGGGCACCCTCGTTCGCGTCTGCTACCGTGGTCCGTCCGCAGGCGCCGTGCGGCACGCGGGGGCTATAGCTCAGTCCGGTTAGAGCGCTCGCCTCACACGCGAGAGGTCTCTGGTTCGAATCCAGATAGCCCCACCGCGCCTTCCCGCAAGCTCAGGCCCCGACCGAGATCGAGGCGAGGCACCTGTGTCATCGCGATCCTCTCTTGGGGGTGGACATCATGTCCCACAGATCTTGCGCGCGAACCGCGATCTTGCGCGCGAATCGACCCGGTCCGAGCGCGGATCGCGCGCAAGAGCGCGATCCGCGCGCAAGTTCGAGGGGGGGGAAGCCGGCCCGGGACCGTCCTCACCTCCCCTTGAAGGCGGGCTTGCGGTTGTCCTTGAATCCCGAGGGGATCTCAGATGCAGGCCAACGGAGTCATGTGGAACGCGCCGCTCGTGAGCGTTCCTGCAGCCTGACTCCCCTGGAAGCCGGCCCCATCAGCCAGGTGGAAGACCCCGCCCGGTTCGACGCTGCCAACGAGAAATGTGCGCAGGTAGGGCGGCTGCGAGTGGATCCCGAGGTAGAAGTTGGAATGCCAGAAGGCGTACCCGTCACAGCCGTAGAGCATTCCGATGAGCAAACCGCCCCCGACTTCCAGGTACTTGCCTGTTTGGGGGTGAGTCGTCACGGCCCGTGCCGTACCGATGCAGAGGAGCCAGACGCACGAGATCCCGACCTCGACGCGGCCGTCGGGGTACTGCACACCGTCGAGGAGCCTGCCCTCGTAGGTACCGCCACCGCTGATGCTCGAGGTCAGCGGAAAGTTCATCCCCGCAGCAGGAGCCGCGTCTGTGCCGGCCACAGCCGGGTGCAGGCCCGTCGACATCGTCGCGACCAGCAACAGCACGGCTGCCGCCGCGGTCAGCCGGGACCTGCGCCGTCCTCGTACGGTCCTTCGTGTCATGGTTCGTCCTCCTCGTCCGCTTGACCTCGTGATGTCCGGACGGACGCCGATCTTTCAGCGGACCTCGAACCACTCGTACTCGAGGTGGTTGCCCGTGAGCACCCCCTTGCCGACAGCCTGGAGCGTGTTGAGCCACGCGTAGCGGGGATCCCCCGTCTCGAACACGGGGGCGACGTAGATCGGAGAGGCCCCCGGCCCGCGGCTCAGATCGGTGCGGCCGAGGTAGTGCGCGAAGACCACGGCGCCGTCGTCGGTCTCGAACGTGGCCCGCACGTCGAGCGCTCCCGTCGTCCCGGTCACGGCGAGCCAGTCCGCGGCCGCCCGTCCCCTGAGCTCTGCGTTCAGCCTCTCACCGCGAACCCGGGCAGCCTCCACTTCGAAGATCATGCGCCAGCCCGCCGGGCCGATACCGACGTCGATCGGATCCCGCAGGACGACGGAGACCTCGCACAGCGGGACGAGCTCGACAGCCATGTGGCGAGGGTAGTGACATGAGCGGGGAGCCGCGGTCCGTGCCGCGGATGTGTGCTCCCCGGCCGTCACGACTCGAGGAGCCGTGACGGCCGGAAAGCGGCGCTTCGCGCCACCCACCCGACGCGATGCATGCTGGGTCCCGCCCGGATTCGCATCCGTGCAGTACCGCAATTCGGGGGGATGGGAGGCATCCCCCCGTGATGCGAATTCGACACGGAGTCGAGGCGATCTGTCACGGAATCCGTGACACCGGCCGGGCACGCCGGGCTGGACCGCCCGCTTCGGCGTCATCCGGCTGGGAGGACACGTCGGCGACGAGAGTGAGGATGCTGTCGGGATCACCCTCGAAGTCGTATTGGAGTCGGCTGCGCAGGGCGAGCAGAGGCCTCGTTCCGTCGGGGCGACGGAAGGGCTGGACCCAGCTCGCGTGGCCGCGGCTGAAGAGGTCGTGCACGTACTCGTACCAGCCTTCGTCGAGATGCGGATCGAGCCCGATCTGCTTCCAGGCCCGACCCACCACGTCGCATCCCCTGACACCACAGATGTCCTCGGCCCGGTGCGAGAACAGGTAGATCGTGCCGTCGAGGTGTGAGCAGACCTCGCCCCAGCCATCCGGCACCGCGTTCTCGTCGGCCCCCTTCCTCGTCTCCTCGCGTGTCGCGAGCCGGTGAGCCGCGCAGCTGTAGCCCTCGACGCTCCCGTCCGGCGCCGAGACCGGCTTCACGGCGAGTGCAACCTGGACCTCCGCACCGTCCGGGCGCCGGATCCTCGCCCGTCCGACGTACCCCGGGCCGGCCGGGTCGAATCCGAGGAGGCGGGCCGGGGTCGCAACCGAGCCGCGAGCGGGGTCCGGCGCACCGCTCAACAGCTCCGTCGCGTCGCGACCCACGAGATCCCGTCCGGTGCGCCCCGTGAGCACCTCGGCATTGTGGTTGCAAGTCGTGACGACGTACGCGGCCGAGAGCGTGACGAGCGCGACCGACGGATCCTCGGCCAGGGAGAAGGCCGCGTCGAGATCGCATGCGACGGCGGCGCCGATGTAGTCCGCGCCGGTGCTCACGTCCCGTAGGAGGCTCCGCATGTCCGTATCCCGAGGATCCGGTGCGGAGGGACCGACGACATGAACGGGGCAACGAGCCGATCCGGGCGGGACGGGTGGGCGGCGGTCCGGAACAGCCAGCCACCACGCAAGCGTCTCGGCCGGCATGCGGTACCTGCCCCCGGGTGGGCCGACGGCCACTGGACAGTCCTCGATGCGGGGCATGAGCAGCTTCGTCGGCGAGACGCGGAGTGCGACCGCGAAGCAGAGGAGCTCGTCGAGGCCGACCGTGCGTTCGCTGCGCGGGTTGGAGATGTCGTAGAAGACGCGGCGCGACATGGGGAGACCGAGGCGGCGCACGGCCGAGACGAGCTCGTCCACGCTCAGCCCGCGTTCGGCACGCAGACGCTGCACGTTCGCGAACGCGGCGTGGGACCAGGCCGAATCGGATCCGGGCGTGCACGCCACGACGCTGGAGCCTGGGGGGGACTTCGCCAAAGGTGCTCTCGGGATCGACGCCGTCTGCTTCGACCCGCCCCGAGGCCGCCTTGAGAGGGAAGCGGCGCCAACTGCGCAGGCAGCGCGTAGGGTCGTGGTATCCAGCCGCCCGCCACCGCCCCGCAGGATCGGGCCGGAACCCCGCAGAACCTCAGGGTGAGGGCAGACCTCCGCGCGGCGGGGTGGGAGGCAGGCACGACGGACAGTCCCTGCAGAGCATGACTGGAACATGACCAAATCGCGGATCCTCGGCACCACCGGCATCCTCCTCGGCGTGCTCGCCGTGCTTGCTCTCGCGCTCCCCCTTCCCCACGAGCCGGCCCCCGACATCTACGGCAGTCCGCTCATGCAGACGGCCTCGACAGCGGACAACCAGTTCGCCGACTCCGGTGCGTCCGTCCTCGCCCACGCGCACGGGACGCGCGAGCTCAAAGGCGGGTTCCCGGCGTACGGGGCCGAGGTCGTGTCTCCTTTCGCCAAGGTGTACGAGGCGCCGAGCCGCAACGCCGAGGTGATGGTCGAACTGGCCCGTGGCACGGAGCACGGCCAGCCTCAGACACTCCTGGTGCGGGGCGAAGTGCTGGCAGGGGATCACACGTGGCTCAAGGTCCTCCTACCGGTACGGCCGAACGGCACGACCGGCTGGGTGAGCAAGGACGACGTGAAGATCGTGGGTCTCGAGTGGGCGATCGACATCCATCTGGGCGCGAAGCGCCTCGACGTCCTGCATCGCGGTCAGGCGGTCAGGAACATCGAGATCGGCATCGGAACCCAGGACACACCCACACCCGGCGGTGTCTTCTACATCATGGAGCTGCTCCAGCCACCCGACCCCGACACGGCGTACGGCAAGTACACGTACGTGCTCAACGGCTACTCGAACGTGATCAAGCAGTTCAACGGCGGACCCGGCCTGCTCGGCATCCACGGCACGAACGACCCGAGCACGATCGGCAGGGAAGTCAGCAACGGCTGCATCCGCATGACGAACCGCGAGATCAGCGATCTCGTGTCGATCCTCCCCCTCGGTACCCCGGTACGCGTTTTCGCGTGATGTAAGCCGTCACGCCGCGGGCAGTGCGACACCCTCGGGGAGCCCGGGAAGGGTGGCGAGGTCCGCCTCCTCGGGTGGAGCCCGGAAGTCGACACGATCGAGGGCGGGGAGTCGTCGGCGCGGCCCCACCATCCAGACGAGAGCACCGGCCGGACCTCCGATCCCACAGACACAGACCCATGTCCAACGGGTGACGTCGGCATCGCCGCGCGGGGCTGCAGCATCGAGGACGCCCCACGCCCAGAAACCGCACATCGACGTTGCCAGCAGTGCAATGCAAAGGTCCCACATCTGCCTTGCTCCTGACGCTCCGGGAGGAGTTGGACCGAGGTTCGTGCACCTCACCGGTCACGTCGGCACGGAACGACGCGACATGAGTGGCTCGTAGCCGAATGGGTCGTCCGACCCCCTGATGACAGGCCGCTCGGGACGGGGCGAGGTAGAGTCCCGCATCCCCGTTCGCACAGGAGCCCACCATGCCCAACCAGTTGCGTCGCATCTTTCCCGTCGTCGTCGTCGCCGTCGCGCTCGGCCTCGCCGCCTGCTCCTTCTCGGTCGGTACGTCCGGGCTCGACATGGAAAAGATCGAGAAAGAGATAACGGACGGGATCGAGACCCAGACCGACGCAACCGTGGAATCCATCGACTGTCCCGAGTCCCGCGACATCGAAGAGGGCGACACGTTCACGTGTGACGTCGAGCTCGACACCGGCGAGACGGTGCTCGTCGACGTCGAACAGTCCGACGGCGACGGCAACATCGTCTGGAACGTGCGTGAGTCCGGGGGCTCCGAAGGCTCCGAAGACGGGGGAGACACGAACGGTGACGACTCGGGTGACGGCGGACTCGACATGGACGCGCTCGAGGCGGAGATCCAGACCGGCATCGAGTCCCAGACAGGCTCGAGTGTCGTCGACGTCGAGTGCCCCGACTCACGGCCGATCGAGGCGGGAGACACGTTCACGTGCGATGCCGAGCTCGACACCGGCGAGGTGGCCACGGTCGGCGTGACGCAGGACGACGACCAGGGCAATGTCTCCTGGTCCGTCCAGTGACGTGAGCAGGCGGGCCGCCCTTGCCGCCTGTGCACTCGGTATCGGCCTGCTCGCGTGCGGGACGGCCACCATCGACGGCGAATCCGTCGCCGACGACATCCGAGCGGAGTTCGAGGAGCGCACGGGTGTGGCCTCCGAGCTCGTGTCATGTCCCGAGACGATCCCGCGGGCCAAGGGTGAGACGTTCGAGTGCACGGCGCTCGTGGGCGAGACGACGGCGATCGTGAAGGGCACGATGACCGACAACGCGGGGGCCTTCGACTGGGAGCCGGCCCGCGACATCGTCGACGGTGAGGAGGTCACCGTACAGATCCAGAGCGAGCTCGGCGAAGGAGTCGTCGTAGCGTGCGACCCCGTGGTCTTCGCCGATCCCGGCGATCCCTTCACGTGCGAGGCGACCGAACCCGGCGGTGTGCCCGTCACGATCCTCGTCACGCCGGAGGAGGACGGCTCCTTCACGTGGACCGTGGAGGTCGACTGACCACGGGCCACGACACGAGCCGCCATGGAATACCGGCAGCCCAGTTCCTTGATTTGTGTGGTGGCCCGATCCGGCCCTGCCCCTAGGCTCACCGGCGATGGCGATCTACACACTCCCGGACGGAACCGAGCTCGACCTACCCGACGGCTCCACAGGCCTCGACATCGCCGCCGCGATCGGCCCCGGCCTCGCTCGGGCGGCCCTCGCCGTCGAGGTCGACGACACCCAGTACGACCTGGATCGAGTCGTGCCGGCGGGCAAGGTGAACATCATCACAGCCGCGAGCGACGCAGGTCGCGAGATGATCCGCCACTCCACCGCTCACGTCCTCGCCCAGGCGGTCACCGACCTGTACCCGGGTGCCGAGTACACCATCGGCCCTGCTGTAGAGGACGGCTTCTACTACGACTTCGACGTCGACACGCCGTTCAGCGACGACGACCTCGCCCGCATCGAGGCGCGCATGCGCGAGATCGTGCGCGAGGACCAGCGCTTCGAGCGGGCCGAGATGTCGGTGCCCGAAGGCCTCGACCTGTTCGCCGACCAGCCCTACAAGCGCGAGATCATCGAGGCCGTCGACGAATCGGAGGGCGCGGTGGGTGGTGGCATCAGCGTCTACCGCAACTACGTCGACGGCGACACCGAGGGTGAGCCGTCGCAGCGCTTCGTCGACCTCTGCCGGGGCCCGCACGTTCCCTCCACCTCCCGCCTCGGCCACTTCAAGCTCATGCGCACCGCCGGTGCCTATTGGCGGGGTGACGCGTCGCGGCAACAGCTCCAGCGCATCTACGGAACGGCATGGGAGTCGAAGCAGGCACTCGGCGATCACCTGCACCGTCTCGAGGAGGCGAGGAAGCGTGATCACCGCAAGCTCGGTGTCGAGCTCGACCTCTTCAGCTTCCCCGAGGTGATCGGCTCGGGCCTGTCCGTCTGGCATCCCAAGGGCGGGCTCGTGCGCCGCATCATGGAGGAGTACAGCCGTCGGGAGCACGAGCAGGCCGGTTACGAGTTCGTCGTGAGCCCGCATCTGGCCAAGAGCGACCTCTTCGAGACTTCGGGGCACCTCGGCTGGTACCGGGAGAGCATGTATCCGGCGATGGAGCTCGAGGGCGCCGAGTACTACATGAAGCCGATGAACTGCCCGTTCCACGTGCTCATCTACAAGAGCCGGACTCGCAGCTACCGCGAGCTCCCGTTGCGCCTCTTCGAGTTCGGCACCGTCTATCGCTACGAGATGTCGGGGGTCGTGCACGGGCTCACCCGCGTGCGAGGCCTCACACAGGACGACTCGCACATCTTCTGCACACGGGAGCAGATCGTGCCCGAGCTCGAGAGCCTGCTCGGCTTCGTGCTGCGCATGCTGCGTGCGTTCGGGCTCGAGGACTTCGAGGCGACCCTCTCGACCCGGCCCGAGAAGTACGTGGGGGAACCCGAGGACTGGGACGCAGCGACAGAAGCCCTCGCGCAGGCGCTGCAGACCCAGGGAATCGAGTACGTCGTCGACGAGGGTGGCGGGGCGTTCTACGCGCCGAAGATCGACGTGCACGTGAAGGACGCGATCGGGCGCAAGTGGCAGCTCTCGACCCTGCAGGTCGACTTCCAGCTTCCGCAGCGGTTCGAACTGTCCTACGCCGGCGCCGACAACCACGAGCACAGGCCGTACATGATCCATCGGGCCCTGTTCGGCTCGATCGAACGCTTCTTCGGAATCCTCCTCGAGCACTACGCCGGTGCCCTGCCCGTGTGGCTCGCACCCGTGCAGGCCGAAGTCGTGCCGGTCGCCGACCGACACCTCGACTACGCGCACGAGGTTGCGGGCCGCCTCGGCGCAGAGGGCTTCCGGGCCGAGGTGAACGACCATCCCGAGACCGTCGGCGCCAAGCTGCGCACGGCCCGCCTCCAGAAGGTCCCCTACGCAGTCATCGTGGGCGACGCCGACGTCGAGGCCGGAACCGTCGGCCTGAAGACGAGGCTCGGAGAAGAGGAACGCGACGTGCCACTCGGCGATTTCGTGGCCCGGCTCGCCACGGATGTGCAGGAGCGGTCTTGAAGGAGGACTTCGATCGCATCTGGGCGGGTTGGCGGCTCGGCTACGTCGAAGCGCTCGGCAACGAGCCCGATGACGGAGCCTGTGTCTTCTGTCGCCTGCCCGGTCTTCCCGACGACGAGGGCCTTGTCGTGCACAGAGGTGAGCACGTCTACGTCGCCCTCAATCTGCACCCCTACGGCACGGGACATTGCATGGTCCTGCCGTACCGGCACGTCGGACACCTCAGCGACCTCACGGATGACGAGGCGGGAGAGCTGATGACGGGGACACGGGCGACCACACGCGTGCTGGACACGGTCTACGGGCCCGACGGCTTCAACGTCGGCGCCAACCTCGGGCACGCGGCCGGGGCGGGGATCCCCGCCCACCTCCACATGCACGTGCTCCCCCGGTGGCGCGGTGACACGAACTTCATGTCGACGCTGGGCGGTGTGCGGGTCCTGCCCGAGGATCTCGCGGACACGCTCACCCGTGTGCGGGCCGGCTTCGCTACACACTGACCCGGCTGCAAGACTGGGACGATGCCCGCCGAAGAAGAGGTCGATTTCTCCGCGTACGTGTTCCCCGACACACGCCAGCGGCGTTACACGGCCGTGATCCTCTGGTTGCTGGCCGCGCTCGGGATAGGCCTCGCGGTGGGGACGGCAGAGGGGGGCTGGATCACTCGCGGCGCCCTCGTCGGCGGGATTGTCCTCGCGCTCGGGGGTATCTGGTTCTGGCTCGCCGGCTGGCGTATGCGCCTCGACCAGGAGGCAGCCCTCATCGAGGCCACACGCCAGGTCTCCTTCGGCGTCGGCCATGCTGCTGCCAACCTCGGATGGCGGGGCGTGCGGTCACGGCCGACGTGGCGCATACTCCTCTACTCGGCCGAGGACCCGCCTGCCATGCGTGGCTTCGTCGAGCTCGACGCAATCGACGGCACGGTCTTCGAGGTCGTGGAGGAGTCCAACCCCGAGGACTGGGAGAAGCTGCGCCGCGAGGAGGGTGAGCGGGAAGCCTGACCCGCCGGACTTGCGCGCGGTTCGCGCTCCTGCGCGCGAACCGGCATGCGCTCAGCGCGGTTCGCGCGCACGTACGCGGTTCGCGCGCAAGTTCTCGGGGGGCTCGCTCAGTCGGCCGATTTCGACTCGGCGACGACCTTCTCTGCTATCTGGGGCGGGACCTCGTCGTAGTGGTCGAAGTCCACCGTGAAGGTGCCGCGACCACCCGTGATCGAACGCAGGTCGATCGCATACCGGCTCATCTCCGCCATCGGCACGAGCGCCTTGATGAGCGAGCGGCCCCCAC
Source organism: Acidimicrobiia bacterium (assembly GCA_020850945.1). Classification (GTDB taxonomy): domain Bacteria; phylum Actinomycetota; class Acidimicrobiia; order UBA2766; family UBA2766; genus QWHP01. Next base: position 34,296 of record JADZDR010000032.1, read on the forward strand.
CCACGCTCTCCATGCCCTGTAGGCGCCCGCGGCGGCTGTTGAGGTCACCCGACACGTCGCCGGCGAGGGTGTCCGGTACGAGGATCGAGTACAGGCCGATCGGTTCGAGGAGGACGGGGTCACCAGCCTGCAGGGAACCGCGCAGGCCGAGCGCCCCCGCCATCTTGAAGCTGTGCTCGTCCGAATCGACGGAGTGTGCCTTGCCGTCGAAGACGGTGAGCCTCACGTCGACGACGGGGTACCCGGCAAGGGGACCCTTGTGCATGGCCTCCTGGATGCCCTTGTCGACGGCGGGGATGAACTGACGCGGGATCACGCCACCGACGATCGCGTCCACGAACTCGTAACCGGAGCCGCGGGGTAGAGGTTCGAGCCGCACGGACGCCACACCGAACTGACCGCGGCCGCCCGACTGCTTCTTGTGCTTCCCCTCGAACTCGGCCCCCTTGCGTGCGGTCTCCCGGTAGGCGACCTTGGGTGGGACCGTGTCGACCTCGACGCCGAACTTGCGGTGCATGCGTTCGAGGGTGATGTTCAGGTGCGTCTCGCCCACACCCCAGAGAAGCGTCTGGCTCGTGGCGGGGTTGCGCTCCACGCGCACGGTCGGATCCTCGGCTTCGATGCGGTGGAGCGCAGTCGCGAGCTTGTCCTCGTCCCCCTTCGTCTTCGGTGAGAGGGCGACGGCGAGGAGCGGCTCGGCCGGTTCGATGCCCGCGATCGTGACAGGCGCCGACTTGTCGGCGAGTGTGTCCCCGGTCGCCGTCGCGGAGAGCTTCGAGACGGCACCCAGGTCGCCGTAGCAGAGCTTGGGGATTGTCTCGTGCTCCTTGCCGCGGAGCGCGAAGAGCTGGTGGAGGCGTTCGTCGGTGCCGGAGCGCTGGTTCAGGAGGTGCACGTCGGGCAACACCTCGCCCGCCGCCACCCTGAAGTAGCTCACCTGTCCCACGAACGGATCCGCATACGTCTTGTAGACGAAGACGGCCGGGGCGTGCTCCGGTGCGTCTTCGAGGGGATCTCCGGGACCCTCCGGCGTCGCGACCCGCATCGCGGGGGAGTCGAGGGGGGAGGGGGCGGCCTCCACGAGGAGGTCGGCGAGGAGGTCGACGCCGATCATCTTGCGAGCGGACCCGACGACGACGGGATACGTCTCGCCCGCCCGCATCGCCTGGCCGAGCATGGCACGCAGCTCCTTGGCGTCTATCGGTTCGTCGGCGAAGTACCTCTCCATGAGGTCCTCGTCGTTCTCGACGACCGCCTCGACGAGGGCACCGCGGCGCGCCGCTCCGTCCGCGGCGAGATCCTCCGGGACCGCCTCCTGGGTCGCCTTCCCGTCCGCGTACACGAAGGCAGCGTCGGCGAGAAGGTCGACGACTCCCCGGAAGTCCTCCTCGGCGCCGATCGGGATGTGCAGCGGAGCCACGGAGGTACCGAACGCCTTCGTGAGCGCGTCGATCGTGCCCATCACGTCGGCCCGCTCGCGATCGACCTTGTTGACGAACACGAGGCGGGGCAGGTCGAGTTGGTCCGCGAGATGCCATACGACCTCGTGCTGGACCTCGACGCCCTCGACCGCCGATACGACGAGGCACACGACATCGCACACGGCGAGGCCGGCCTGGACCTCACCGACGAAGTCGGCGTAGCCCGGTGCATCGAGGATGTTGATCTTGTGCTCGCGCCATTCGACTGGGGCGACGGCGAGCGAGACCGAGAGCTTGCGTGTGTGCTCCTCCTCCTCGAAGTCGAACAGCGACGACCCGTCGTCCACGGATCCGAGGCGGGACGTGGCGCCAGAGGCGTACAGCAGCGCCTCGCCGAGCGATGTCTTGCCCGTCCCTCCGTGGCCTGCGAGCAGGACGTTGCGGATCTTGTCGGAGGAGTATTCCTTCACGAGCGACTCCCGGATCTTGCGGCCGGAACACGAGGTCCCCTGGGGCCTTCGACCCCACGGCGCCATGGTATCCGCCCACTGCAAGCGAAGACGCCCGTCACGGACCTGCGCTTGAGGTGGGAGAGCACCGGTGCTAGCGTGCTCGCGACTGCAAGCACTTGCTTGCAGGCTTCCTTCCGGGCTTCTTTCCGGGGAGGATGGCGGACGTACCGGTGCCGTGAACCCCCGGACGCGATCGGGTCTTGCGTATGCTTGCGCCGGGCCGAGCCGCAACGACGGGAACACGACGCAGCACGTGCCGCCCCGCAGAGACGACGCAAGCGTCGAGGAGGACCGGTGTGATCGACTCCCAGGGCCGTCCCGGCATCGGCGCCATCACGGCGGCCGTCGGGCGGAGACTGGCGGCATGGGGCTTCACTCCCGACTGGATCACCTTCACGGGCCTCGTCCTGGCCGTGCCGGCGGCACTCCTCGTAGCCGGCGGTCACCTCTGGCAGGGATTCGTGGTCTGTTTCGTGGCCGCCATCCTCGACGTGTTCGACGGCGCCGTCGCCAAGGCGCGTGGCGGTGGCACACGCCGCGGCGGGTTCTTCGACGCGTCGGCGGACCGTCTCGTGGACATGCTCTACTTCGGCGCCGTCGCGTGGTACCTCGGTGGACAGAGCTTCCGTCTCTCCGTCCTCGCCATGGCGTGCATGGGCATGTCCTACCTCGTCTCCTACCTGCGGGCGAAAGCGGGCGAGCTCGGCTTCAACGCCCACGTCGGCATCATGGAGCGGGCCGAACGACTCCTCGTCATGGGCATCGGCCTCCTCGTCGAGATCTTCGTGCCCGGCGCCCTCGTCGTCGCCCTCTGGGTGGTGCTCGTCCTTTCCCTCGTCACGGCTCTGCAGCGCTTCTTCGCCGTATGGAGGCAGGGGACCGCGGAACCCCCCGTCCCGTACGAACAGATCCGGCTCATCCCCGAGTTCAAGGAGATCAGGGACCGCATCTCCGAGAACCGCCACGACGGCGCCACCGTCGTCATCTCGGTCCGCAAGGTGTGGGAGTCGAGTCGCGCCGAATGGGACGAGAGACGCGTGCAGGCCCGCGCGCGCCGACTCGCCGCCCGTGACGAACGGCGCCGTGTGAGCGAGCGGCTCACGTCCGAGCGCGCCGCCCACGCGCGGCGCACGCGCCGCACCGCCCGCCGCGACAGGCGGGGCGGCACGAGGCGGCCATGACAGAGAAGAGACGAGGCACCGGCGCCTCATCGCGCCGCGGCCTGCGGCGCCTCCTGGCCGGCCTCGAGGTGGGAGCGTTCAAGGCGGGGGGGCGCATCGCCCCGCATCTGCCCCGTTCCGTGGCCAACACCCTCGCCGACAGCCTGCGCCGCCTCCTCCAGCGCCAGATGCACGACCGCAGGTTCATGATCGAGCGCCACATGCGGCGTGCCCTCGGCGCCGAGGCGCCACAGGCTGAGGTCGACCGGGCCGTCGACGAGGCCTTCGCCTCTTATGCCCGCTACTGGCTCGAGACGTTCCGCCTCGGCGGGTTCGACCGACGCCGCATCGAGGACGTGTTCAGCGTGGACGGGCTCGACACCCTCCTCCATGCGATCTCAGGAGACACGGGATGCATCGTCGCCCTGCCCCACCTCGGCCAGTGGGAGATCGCCGGCGCCTGGGTCGGGCTGCAGGGGTGGCGTCTTACGACGGTCGTGGAAGAGCTCGAACCCGCCGAGCTGTACCGCTGGTTCGTCGACCTGCGCGAGCGCAAGTTCGGCATGAACGTGTACTCGGCCTCTGACAGGACCGCGTTGCGCAAGCTCGTCACAGACGTGACGGCCGGGGATGTCGTCGCGCTCCTCGCCGACCGGGATCTCGGCGGCCGCGGTCCCGAGGTGACCTTCTTCGGCGAGAAGACCACACTCCCCGCCGGGCCCGCGACACTGAGCATCCAGACAGGAGCACCCCTCCTGCCCGCCGCCGTGTACGAGATCGGCGACTGGAAGTACGAGGCGGTGGTACGCCCTGCCCTCCCGATCCCGACGGGCGGATCGAAGGCGGATCGTGTCGCGGCGATGACCCAGGATCTCGCATACGAGATCGAAGGGCTCATCAGGCGTGCGCCCGCCCAGTGGCATCTCCTCCAGCCGAACTGGCCTTCGGACCGAGAGGCCCTTGCCCGGCACCGGGCCGAGCGCGGAATCCCGGCGTGACCGAGCCGCTGCGCGTCGGCATCCTCTGCCCCTACTCGCTTGCCTGGCCCGGCGGCGTGCAGACGCATGTCCTCGCCGTCGCTCGCGCACTCGAGGGCAGGGGCGTCCGAGCCGATGTCCTCGCGCCGACGGACGGCGTCCGCATCGACACCGACGTCCGCGTGCGGTCCCTCGGCCGAGCCGTTCCCGTGCCCGCGAACGGCTCCACAGCCCGCATCGCGCTCGGGCCACAGGCGATCGCCAACGCGTTGCGATTCGCCCGTTCCTACGATCTCGTGCACCTGCACGAACCGCTCGTGCCGGGCGCGGCGCTGGCCGTCGCCCTGCGTCGGCCCGTCCCCCTCGTCGGCACGTTCCACGCCGCGTCCGAAGGCGGATACTGGGGCTATGCCCTCGGCAGGCCCCTCATGCGACCGGCCTGGAACCACCTCGACACGCGGCTCGCCGTCTCCAAGGCCGCGCGGGAGCGGGTCACCCGGTACTTCGACGGCGCGATCGACCTCTTCCCGAACGGTGTGGACGTGCGCCGCCACGCCGAGGCGAGCCCGTACGGCCGGTCGGCGGCGGAACACGTCGTGCTCTTCGTGGGACGCGACGAGCCCCGCAAAGGCCTCCGCCACCTCATCGACGCCTTCGCCGAGGTCCGCGAAGCCGCGCCCGGAGTCGAGCTCTGGATCGCGGGACCGGACACCGACTCGATCCGCGGGACCGGCATCCGCAGCTTCGGGCGCGTCGACGACACCACCCTCGCCTCCCTCTTTCGCGGAGCCGACGTCTTCTGCGCGCCCTCCACCTTCGGCGAGAGCTTCGGCATCGTCCTCCTCGAGGCGATGGCGGCCGGCACGCCCGTCGTCGCCACCGACATCCCCGGCTACGCGGCCGTGGCGAGACCGGATCGGGACGAGGCCGTGCTCGTCCCCCCGGGCGACACAGCCGCGCTGGCCGGCGCGCTCGTCTCGGTCCTCTCCGACTTCGCGCGCCGCGAGCGCATGCGGCAGGCAGGGCGGGCGCGGGCGGCCGAGTTCGACTGGGAGAAGCTCTCCGGCGATCTCGCATCCCGGTATCGCGACCTAGTCTCCTGAGACGTAACACGGTTCAGGAGTGGAGCGCGAGAGGAAACCCGATGCTCTGGGTCGTCATAGTCATACTCGTCCTCGTGGTCGTCGTGGTGCTCGGCCTCGTCGGCCTCTACAACGGGCTCGTGAAGCGCCGCAACCGTGTCGACGCCGCCTGGAGCGACATCGACGTGCAACTGCGCCGCCGGTACGACCTCATCCCGAACCTCGTCGAGACCGTGCGCGGTTACGCGGCGCACGAGAGCCAGACGCTCGAAGCCGTGATCGCGGCCCGGGCGCAGGGCATGTCCGCGCAGACGCCACGCGAGGCCGCCGCCGCAGACAACATGCTCACGGCGGCGTTGCGCCAGTTGCTCGCCGTGAGCGAGGCGTATCCCGACCTGAAGGCGAACCAGAACTTCCTCGCCCTGCAGGAGGAGCTCACGGGGACGGAGGGGCGCATCGCCTACGCGCGGCAGTACTACAACGACGCCGTGCGGGACTACAACACGAAGATCCAGAGCTTCCCGGCAGTGCTGATCGCCGGCATGTTCAAGTTCGGCGAGCGCGAGTACTACGAGATCGAGGATGCCGAGGCGAGAGGTCCGGTCAGCGTCGACTTCGGCACACAGGCACCTGCGGTGAACATGGCCCCGCAGGCCGGACCGCCCCCTGCCACTCCGGCCGTGCCGCAGTCCCCGGCCGCTTCGCAACTCCCACCCCAGGATCCACCCGCGAGCCCTCCGCAACCACCCAGCGCTCCGACCTGAGGGACGGCCGTAGTCGATGGAGCTGTACCGGCAGATCAACTCGAACAAGAGGCGGTCGGTCTTCCTGCTCGTCGTCGTCGCCGGCCTCCTCGTCGCGATCGGTTACTTCGCCGCCGTCTGGTTCGGTTACGGGTGGTGGCCCCTCGGCCTCGCCTTCGTCCTCACGCTCGTGCTCTCCGTGGGCTCCTACTGGTTCTCCGACAAGGTCGCCCTCACCGCGTCGAAGGCTGTGCAGGTGGGGCCGGACGAGGCGCCGCAGCTCCACAACATCATCGAGGGTCTGTGCCTCGCGGCGGGACTCCCCAAGCCCCGCATCTACATCGTGAACGACCCGGCCCCCAACGCCTTCGCGACGGGACGCAACCCGGACCACGCTGCTGTCGCCGTGACGACGGGACTGCTCCAGATCATGAACCGGGACGAGCTCGAGGGGGTGCTCGCGCACGAGCTCTCCCACGTGAAGAACTACGACATCCTCGTCCAGTCCATGGTCGTCGTGCTCGTCGGGACCATCGTGCTCCTCGCCGACATCCTCGTGCGCTTCGCGTTCTGGGGCGGGGTGTCGGGCCGCAGGAGCGGCGGCAGCGGTGGGGGTGGCGGGCAGGGGGGTGGCCTCGGCATGATCGTCGGCCTCGTCGGTCTCGCTCTCCTCATCCTCTCGCCGATCTTCGCCCGCCTCATCCAGTTCTCGGTCTCCCGCAAGCGCGAGTCGCTCGCCGACGCGACGGCAGTCGACATCACGCGCTATCCGGCGGGCCTCATCGGCGCCCTCGAGAACCTGGAAGCGGACGGGACCGTGGTGAAGTCGGCCTCGCGGGCGACCGCACACATGTGGATCGAGTCCCCACTCGACAACGAGAAGGGCCACAGAGGCAGCCGCCTCAACCGCCTCTTCATGACACACCCTCCGCTCAGCGAACGCATCGACGCCCTGCGGCGCATCGAGGGCACGGCAGGCTACGAGGGGGGTGGGCACGGCGGCGGCCCGATCGGCGCGGACATGGGTCTGGGCGTGAGGGCCCCGCAGGAGGCATCCCCGCATGCGGGCATGCCGATGCCACCCCCGGGCGCACCCTCCGGCCAGCCGCCCGGTGCACCGCCCGCCCAGCCGCCCGGTGTGCCACCCGGCCAGAAACCGGAGCCACCCCCGATCGGATACTGGTAGGCCGGAGCCCGACCCCGCCCCGGCTTGGAGCGCGGGGATAGCATTGAACCGTTCCCGGACCAGAGGAGAGCACATGGGCGAGGAGCGCGGCACCGACCGCGTCAAGCGTGGACTGGCCGAGATGTTGAAGGGTGGCGTCATCATGGATGTCGTCACGGCCGACCACGCGAAGATCGCCGAGGATGCAGGCGCGTGTGCCGTCATGGCCCTCGAACGCGTGCCCGCCGACATCCGCGTACAGGGCGGCGTCGCCCGCATGTCCGACCCGGCCCTCATCGAGGAGATCCAGGCGGCCGTGTCGATCCCCGTGATGGCGAAGTGCCGCATCGGCCACTTCGCGGAGGCACAGGTCCTGCAGGAGCTGCGCGTCGACTACATCGACGAATCCGAGGTGCTCACCCCCGCCGACGAGGCGAACCACATCGACAAGTGGGCGTTCACAGTCCCCTTCGTGTGCGGGGCGACGAACCTGGGCGAGGCGCTGCGCCGCATCGGCGAGGGCGCGGCCATGATCCGCTCGAAGGGAGAAGCGGGCTCGGGTGACGTCGTCGAGGCGGTGCGTCACCTTCGCTCCATCGTCGGCGATATCCGCCGCCTCGGGACGCTCGACGCCACGGAGCTCATGCAGGCGGCGAAGACGCACTCCGCTCCGTACGAGCTCGTGCGGGAGGTCGCCGAGACCGGCTGGCTGCCCGTACCGATGTTCTGCGCAGGCGGCATCTCGACACCCGCCGACGCATCCCTCGTCATGCAACTCGGGGCCGAGGCGTGCTTCGTCGGCTCCGGGATCTTCAAGAGCGGCGACCCCGCGAAGCGGGCCCGCGCGATCGTCGAGGCCACGACGCACTACGCGAACCCGGACGTGGTCCTGAAGGTGAGCCGTGATCTCGGCGAGCCGATGGTCGGGATCAACGTGAGCACGTTGGCGGATTCGGAGCGACTCGCAGACCGCGGCTGGTGACACGACAGCGGCGCGTAGGCGTCCTCGCCCTCCAGGGAGCATTCGCGCTCCACGCCGAGGCCCTGCACGAGGTGGGAGCCGACCCGGTGGAGGTGCGTGCCCGCGACGACATGTCCGGCCTCGACGCCCTCGTGCTGCCGGGCGGGGAGTCGACGACGATCGGTCACCTCCTGCGCACGAGCGGGCTCTGGGAATCCCTGCGCACCTCCGTGGCGGCCGGTCTGCCACTGCTCGGAACGTGCGCCGGCATGATCATCGCCGCCCGAGAGATCGTCGCGCCCGCACCCAACGACAGGGAGCCTCTCGGCGCGATCGGTATCTCCGCCCACCGCAACGCCTTCGGCCGCCAGGTGGAGAGCTTCGAGGCCGACATCGAGATCGACGGCCTCGCAGGTGGGCCTTTCCATGCCGTGTTCATCAGGGCGCCCGTGATCGAGGCATGGGAGTCAGACGTGTCCGTGCTTGCCTGGCAGAATGAGCGGGCCGTGATGGCAAGGCAGGGATCCGTGCTCGTGTGTGCGTTCCATCCCGAGCTCACGCCGGATCGGCGCATCCACGAGATGTTCGTGCGGATGGTTCCCGGCGAGGAGACGACATGAGCGGCCACAGCAAGTGGCACAGCATCAAGCACAAGAAGGCGGCCACCGACGCGAAGCGCGGCAAGCTGTTCGCGAAGCTGATCCGCTCGATCGAGGTCGCGGCCCGCGACGGAGGCGGGGACACCGACGCGAATCCGACCCTCGGGACCGCTGTCCAGAAGGCCAAGGACGCCTCGATGCCCAACGAGACGATCCAGCGGGCCATCAAGCGGGGAACCGGGGCACTCGACGGCGCTGCATACGAGGAAGCGTCGTACGAGGGGTACGCGCCCGGGGGCGTCGCGCTGTACGTGGAGGTCTTGACGGACAACCGCAACCGCGCCGCCGCCGACGTGCGCTCCGCCTTCTCCAAGCACGGCGGCAGTCTCGGCGAGCCGGGCTCCGTCGCCTGGAAGTTCGAGAAGAAGGGCGTGATCATCGTGCCCTCCGGCGACGAGGACGAGATCTTCGAGGCGGCCCTCGAGGCGGGAGCCGAGGACGTGATCGGCGAGGAGTCGGGATTCGAAGTCCGCACGTCACCCTCGGACCTGGCGGCGGTGCGGGCCGCCCTGGAGGCGACGGGGATCGGGCTCGACTCGGCCGAGGTCACGATGATCCCCCAGACCACGACCCCCGTCGACAAGGCGACGGCTCCGAAGGTGCTGCGACTCGTCGAGAGCCTCGAGGACCTCGACGACGTCCAGAACGTGTACGCCGACTTCGACATCCCCGAGGACGTCCTCGCCTCCCTTACATGATCCCCCCATTACGCATTACGTGGGCGTACTCAACCACGATGAGCGTGGTTGGATACGCCCACGTGGGGTGCGGCCGTTACGTGGGCGTACTCAACCACGATGGTTGTGGTTGGATACGCCCACGTGGTTGTGCGGGGGGCAGGAGGAGTTGGCGGTGCGACCACCCGCGACCATCCGCGGCCTGCACAGGCGGTGCCGCTAGGGTGAACGCATGTTCGAGTCGGCGGACCCCGACCCAACTCGTCCAGCCCGCGTCCAGGCACCCGGACCCTCCCGGGTCGTGTTGGGCGTCGACCCCGGCCTCACGCGTTGCGGCTGGGGTGTGGTCGCCCGGGAGGACGGCGCACTCGTCCCCGTCGCCGACGGCACCATCACGACACCCACGGACGTCGACACCGGCGAGAGGCTCTGCCGCCTCCACGACGCCCTCGACGAGATAGTCACCCGCCACCGCCCCGACTCCGTGGCGATGGAACAGGTGCTCTTCAACCGCAACGTGCGTACCGGCATGACCACGGGTCAGGCCTGCGGCGTCGCCCTCCTCTGTCTCGCCCGCCACGGCCTCGCGGCCAACTCGTACACGCCCACGCAGGTCAAGTCGGCCGTGACCGGCTGGGGGAGCGCCGACAAGGACCAGGTGCGCGTCGCCGTCGCCCGTCTCCTCGGCATGGACCGACCACCGCCCGCCGATGCCGCGGACGCCCTCGCCCTCGCCCTCTGCCACTTCACGACCGAACGCCACACGGGCGCGACGCGTGCCGCCGGCGCCGAGACGGGCGCCGCCGGCACGCGGTTCCGGGCCGCCGTCGACGCGGCCCTCGCCCGGGAGCGGCGCACGGGATGATCGCCTGGGTGCGTGGCACGCTCTCGGCCCGCCGCGGCGGCGAGGTCGTCGTCGATGTCGGCGGTGTCGGTCACCGTGTGGCCGTCCCGCCGGGCTGCCGCCTTCCCCGCGTGGGCGAGGATGTCGTGATCCACACCCATCTCCACGTGCGCGAGGACGTCATGGCCCTCTACGGGTTCCCGTCCGAGAGCGAGCGCGACACGTTCGAGGTGCTGCTCGGCTGTCAGGGAGTGGGGCCCAAGGTCGCCCTCGCCTGCCTGTCCGTCCTGTCGCCGGAAGCGTTGCGGCGCGCGGTCGTGACCGACGACGTCGCCACCCTGCAGCGGGTGCCTGGCATCGGCAAGCGGTCGGCGGAGAAGATCGTGTTCGAGCTCGGGCCACGCCTCGGCGCCGGCGTGAGTGGCGACACGGTACCCGTCCTCCCACACGACGAGGTGCGCGAAGCCCTCGCCGGCCTCGGCTACGCAGGCCGCGAGGTCGACCGGGCCGTCTCCGGACTGCCCGAAGACGGCGAGGTCGAAGACCTGCTGCGGCGGGCCCTGCGCACCCTGGGTGGCGGCTCATGACCGACCCCGAAGTAGACCTCGGCACCGAGCTCGACCTCACCCCCGTGGACTTCGCGCACGACGCGTCCGCCGACGACACCCTCGACAGGGCGCTGCGCCCCCGCGCCCTGGCCGACTTCTCCGGCCAGCCCGAGGTGCGAGAGCGCCTCGAGATCCTCGTCGACGCCGCGAACCTGCGGGGGGAGCCGCTCGACCACCTCCTCTTCTGTGGCCCGCCAGGCCTCGGCAAGACGACCCTCGCCCACATCGTCGCCACGGAATCCGGCGCACCCCTGCGCCAGACATCAGGCCCCGCCCTCGAACGACCGGGTGACCTCGCTGCGATCCTCCTCAACCTCGAAGCGGGCGACGTCCTCTTCGTGGACGAGATCCACCGCCTTCCCCGCACCGTGGAGGAGATCCTCTACCCGGCGATGGAGGACGGCGGTGTCGACATCGTCGTCGGCAAGGGGCCGACGGCCCGGACCGTGCGGCTCGACCTGCCGCCTTTCACCCTCGTGGGCGCAACGACCCGGGCCGGCATGCTCACGTCGCCCCTGCGTGACCGGTTCGGATTCGTCGCCCGCCTCGGTTTCTACGACCCGGTCGATCTCGTGCAGATCGTCCTGCGTTCGGCGCACATCCTCGCTGTCGAGACGGACGCCGACGGTGCCCTCGAGATCGCCCGCCGTGCTCGGGGCACACCCCGAATCGCGAACCGTCTCCTGCGTCGTGTACGTGATTTCGCGGCTGTACGTGCGGGTGGCCACATCGACGCAGCGGTCGCGAGCGCGGCCCTCGAGCTGTTCGGCGTCGACGCGGTCGGCCTCGACGCCCTCGACCGCGAGCTGCTCACGACGATGATCGAGACCTGCGACGGCGGTCCCGCCGGGCTCACGACTCTGGCGGTGCTCGTGGGCGAGGAGGCGGATACTCTCGAAGACGTGATCGAGCCCTATCTGCTGCAACAGGGCTTCCTGCGGCGCACGCCCCGCGGCCGGATCGTGACCGACATCGCCTACCGGCATCTCGGCAGGACCCCCCGCGGAGCCCAGACCAGATTCGGCGTGTGACCGCGGAAACCCCCGACGCCGAGGCCGGCACGCCCGAGGTACCGGCCCCCAGGACCGGCAAGCGCCCTGCTGTCCCGCCACGGCCGTCGCGACCCGCCCGCGGTCCGGCACGGACCGGCGCGCGCCGTGAACCCGTCCGTCCAGAACGAAGACTCCGCGCACGCCTGAGCCGCGCCATGCGTCGTACGCGGACGGCGGGAGCGCGCCTCGGCCGAATGGCACGCACCCCCCGGGGCGTGATCGGGCTCGCCGCCCTCGGCATCCTCCTCCTCGGCCTCGGCGGCCTACTGCTCACGTTGGGACGAGGGGGCAGCCCACCCCGCATCCGCTTCGAGACCGGCCAGGGGACGGCGGAGGAGATACGGCGCGCGACCCTCGACGAAGTCGCCACGGGCGCGTACGCGGCGGCCGTGGCACCGGGACGGGCAGGGGAGGTCGCGGCGGCTCTCGCCACGGCACCCATCTATCACGTCACCGCGTACTACACACCGTTGGAGGAGGTGCTCGCCTCCTCTCGCGTCGCCTTCGTGAACACGTCGGATCGACCCCTCGGCGACATCCGCTTCGGGGTGCTCGCACCGGCTGTGGACGCCCGCATGGACGTGCGCAGCGTGACCGTGGACGGCAGGGCCCGCCCCTTCCGCCTGCGGGGCACGACGCTCGTGGTCGACGTGGCCGACTCGATCGAACCCGGCGCCGAGGCTGTCGTCGACATCGAGTTCGTCCTGCATCCGCGGGTGCTCGAAGTCGCGGACGCTCCGACAGAGGCCATCACGGGCGAGCCGGACACGCGCATCACGTTGATCTTCGAACGCAAAGGCCTCCTCATCCTCGTCGACTGGTACCCGCGGCTGTACGCGCTCGGCTCGGATGGCTGGATGGAGCAGCCGGCCGTGCCTGACGCGGTCGACTTCTCGGGTCCGGCCGGCGTCGTCGCCCTCGACCTCGACGTGCCCGCGGACTGGAAGGTGCTCGCCGCCGGACACATGCTCGAGAAGACCTCCCGCGGAGGCAGGAGCCGCACACGCCACGTGCTTCCCGGCGCCCGCGCCCTGTCCCTCACCGCCATGCCCAACGCTGTCGAGGTGAACGCGAATCGGGGCGAATACGGGGTGACCGGCCTCGCCCTCAGCTCGTTCGTCGCCCAAGCCGAAGCGGCGGCGGCGGACACGCTCACGGCAAAGGCCGCCCTCTCGAGCTACACGTCCCCGCCCGTGTGGCGCGACACGAAGGTCGGCGCCGTTGCCCTCCGCGGTCCGTACAAGTCGATCGTCGTCGACGACCTCATCCTCGTCGAGCAGTCCCAGCTCCAGTCACTCCCGTCGGAACGGGGTCCCGGCACGGCCGAGGGCGGCGTGCGCACCCTGCTCTTCGAGGGGGCCGCCGCCGAGTGGTGGGGGGGAATTCGCGATATCGACGGCCTCGACGCACCTGGCCTGCGAGACGGGGTCCGGAACTGGGCGGCATCCGGTGTCTGGTCGGTGATCTCCCAGAACGGAGATGCGCGCCGTCTCGCCACGTCGACGGGGCTGGCTCCCCTCTACCGGGAAGGTCGCGACGCTGGCACCCCCGACACGGCGGCCGCGACGTCGTGGGCGCATCTCGACGGCCTGCTCACCGCCCTCGCCATCGTCACCGCCAAAGCCGGCCTCATGCATCCTGCCCTCGCCACCCTGGTACGGCCCCCGCCGGCCCCACCGGCGACGGCGGCCGCGGAGGTCTCCGATGCCGCCCTCGCCGGTCTCGCCGCCGGCGATCTGTTCACTCCCGTCGGCGGCGACGACGTGCGCGACGCATACGTCGACGTCGCCGCCGGCTTCGGGGTGGGGCGCGACGCGGTCGAGGCGGTGTTCACCCGCTGGTACGACGAGTTGCACGGAGACGAGGACATCGGCCGCGAGGCGGGTGAAGGCACCCTTGTCGCCTGGACGGATCCCGGGGCGGCGTCTCCCTTCGTGTCGGCGAACACCTTCCCGGCCGATCCGTCCGCGGTCCCGGCCTCGGGGCGTGGATGGTGAGCCGCCCGGTAGCAGCCGCCGCGAGGAGTGCTGATACGATTCAGCGGTTCAGCCGCCCCGACGAAGAGGCCCAATGGACATCGGACAGATCGCGCAGCTCGCGGCCGTGCTTGCCCAGGAGGGCGACAAGAAGGCGGGAGGGGGCATACTCACGCTCCTCCTTCCCCTCGTGCTCCTCGGGGCCGTCGCCTACTTCCTCCTCATCCGACCGCAGCAGAAGCAGCGTCAGCAGCACCAGGAGCTCGTCTCCCAACTCGAGCCGGGTGACGAGGTCGTCACGATCGGCGGGATCTTCGGCGAGATAGTCGAGATCGACGAGAACCGGGTGACGCTCGAGATGTACGACGGCACGCAGATCGAGTTCCTGCGCACGGCGATCTCACGGAAGGTCGCACCCGAGCGCGAGGAAACCTCCGACGATCAAGAGCCCGAAGACGACGGCGACACCACGGGAGCCGTGACGGGGAGTGGCGGCGACAAGGGCACCAAGGGCAAGCCGGACTCCTCCGAGGCGGAGGCCGCCGAGAAGGCCGAAGGCAAGCCAGACGAGAAATCGGGGAAATGAGAAACCGTCGCCGCCTCTGGGTGACCCTCATCCTCTCACTGGCAGTCACCTTCGGTCTGCTCACGTGGGTGCTCGTCGCCGACTACAAGCCCAGGCTCGGCCTCGACCTCGCCGGCGGGACGAGCGTCGTCCTCACCGCCAAGGGCAAGACGAACCCGGACAGCCTCAAGGTCGCCGTCGACATCATCCGCAGCCGGGTCGACGACCTCGGCGTGTCCGAACCCGAGATCACGACCGAGGGCAACAACAACATCATCGTGCAGATGCCCGGCATCGACAACGAGCAACAGGCGCTCGACCTGATCGGGACGACGGCCGAGCTCGGATTCAGACGCGTGCAGGGCCTGTTCCCGGGGCAGGGCGCGCTCACACCCGAGGAATCGACGCTGCCGCCGGACACGGGCGCCGGTGGGACAGACGACACGACCCCCGAGACCACGGCACCGCCCACGTCTGCACCCGGCGAAGGCGAGGGCGGCGAATCGGGTGCAGGCTGGGATGCGGGCGAGTCGGTGTTCCGGGCCGCGGCGCTGCAGGCACAGGCAGAGGCGCCCGTACCCGTGCCCGAGGGCACCCTCCCACCAGAGATCCAGATACCGGGCCAGGGAACAGGGCAGGGAACGGTGCAGGCCCCGCCCCTCACGCCGCCCGACCAGATCACGCCGGAGGCGACGATCGTCGTCCCCGACCGGGAGGGCACCCTGATCTACCAGCTCGGACCGGAGCAGCTCTCGGGGCGGGAGGTGAAGAAGGCGACGGCGCAGATCCAGTCCGGGGCGACAGGCCTCGGCGGCTGGATCGTGTCGCTGAAGTTCACGGGCAAGGGGGACGACCTCTACGAGAAGCTCACAGGTGAGGCGGCGTGTGCCCAGAGCGGCGACCCGACCCGCCAGATCGCAATCGTGCTCGACAACGAGGTCGTCTCGGCTCCCCAGGTGGCAGAGGACGTGCAGTGCAACCAGGGGATCTCCGGTGGCGGCGTCATCACCCTGGGTGGCTCGGAGAGCGGCGACAAGTCCCAGGAGAAGGAGGCGAAGGAGCTCGCGAGCCTCCTCAAGTACGGGTCGCTGCCTGTGAAGCTCGAGACGTCGAGCATCCAGACGGTGAGTCCCACCCTGGGCGAGGACTCCCTCCGTGCAGGCGTGATCGCCGGGATCGTCGGCCTCATCCTCGTCGCCCTCTACGTCCTTGCCTTCTACCGTTTCTTCGGCCTCTACGTGATCTTCGGCCTCGGCATCTTCGGAGTCCTCATCTACGTGTTCGTCGCCCTCATGTCGCAGTTCTACGGCCTCACGCTCACGTTGGCGGGCCTCGCCGCCGTCGTGGTTTCGATCGGCATCAACGCCGACTCGGCAATCGTGATCATCGAGCGCATCAAGGACGAGGTGTTCGAGGGCCGCACGATGCGCACGAGCACCGAGCGCGGCTACAAGCATGCCTTCAGGACGATCCTCGCCGCCGACACGGTCAGCCTCCTCGCCGCCGCCACCCTCTACTTCCTCACGGTGGGCTCGGTGCGCGGCTTCGCCCTCATGCTCGGGACGGCCACCGTGCTCGACGTCGTGATCACCATCCTCATCATCAGACCGATGGTGCTCCTCTCCGGCGAGTCGTGGCCCTTCCGCCACGAACGGCTCCTCTTCTGGCGCCGTCCCGACCGGCGTGAGGACAGGGCGGGGGCCGAAGGAAGCCTGGAGGCGGCGACGTGAACGCGTTGCGACGCCTCTACTGGGGCGAGACGAAGATCGACTTCATCGGCCGTGCCCGTACCTGGTTCGCGATCTCGGCTGTCCTCATAGTCGTATCGCTGGTCGCGCTCGTCTGGCGCGGCCTCAGCTTCTCGCTCGAGTTCACGGGTGGTACGTCGTGGGTCGTGACAGCGGACGACTTCGACACCGCGGCGGCGGAAGAGGCGATCCAGCCCTTCGACCTCGGCGCCGACACCAAGGTCCAGGCCGTGGGCGACACGGCGGTCCGCATCGAGACACACGAGGTGACACCCGACGAGGCGAACGAGGTGTCGGTCGCCCTCGCCGAGGCAGCCGGTGTGCCCGTTGACCAGGTGAGCAAGGAGAGCACAGGCCCGTCCTGGGGCGGGGCAGTCTCGCGCAAGGCGATCCAGGCTCTCGTCGTCTTCCTCGCCCTCGCTGTGATCTACATCAGCCTGCGTTTCGAGTTCAAGATGGCGATCACCGCGATCGCCGAGCTCGTGCACGACATCATCGTGATCGTGGGGATCTACGCCCTGCTCGGGCTGGCGGTCTCGCCCGCCACGATCATCGCGATCCTCACGATGCTCGGCTATTCCCTCTACGACGCCGTCGTCGTCTTCGACAAGGTGCGCGAGAACGAACCGCTCCTCGCAGCCGGCCGCTACACCTACTCGGAGATGGTGAACAGGTCGATGAACCAGGTGCTCTCGCGCTCGGTTGCGACCTCGGTCACGTCTTTCCTGCCCGCCGCCAGCCTCCTCCTCCTCGGTTCCGTCTTTCTCGGCGCGACCACACTCGAGGACCTCTCCCTCGCCCTCGTAGTCGGCATCGCGAGTGGCACGTACTCGTCGATCTTCTTCGCGTCGCCGATCCTCGCCCACTGGAAAGAACGTGAACCCCGCTATCGCACGGCGAAGGCGAAGGCGACTGCGAAGGCGAAGGCGGCAGGGCGTTCGCCCGGACCATCACCTGCACGGGGCACGACCAAGAAGGGGAACGTGAAACAGGCCGTGTCGGCACGTACGGGCGCAGATACAGGTGGGCAGGTGACCTCTGAGGTGACGGCAGACCCCAAAGCGGACACCACCGCGGCATCGCAGCCTGAAGCCGCGACCAAGGCCGGACCGCAGGACCGCAACAAGGCGAGGAAGCACGGCCGGCAGACGTCGACGAGCCGCAAGAAGCGATGACGGTCGAGCTCGAGGGACTCGTCCGCGACATCCCGGACTTCCCGCGGCCGGGCGTGGGGTTCAAGGACATAACGCCTCTCCTGCGCGATGCGGCGGCGCTCCACGACGTGGTGGAGCGCCTCGCCGCCGATTGGGGAGAAGTCGACGTCGTGTGCGGCATCGACGCCCGTGGCTTCATCCTCGGTCCGCCCGTGGCGGTGCGCCTCGGCGTCGGGTTCATCCCCGCCCGCAAGGGGGGGAAGCTGCCGTGGGAGATCGAACAGGTGGCCTACTCGCTCGAATACGGGGAGGAGCACCTCGAGCTCCACGCCGACGCCGTCGCATCCGGGCAACGCGTCCTCATCGTGGACGACGTCCTCGCCACGGGCGGCACGGCCGAGGCGACGGGCACCCTCGTTGCCCGCCTCGGTGGTGTCGTGGTCGGATACGCGTTCCTCATCGAGCTCGGATTCCTCGACGGACGCGCCCGCCTCCGGGACGCACCGGTCCGGTCGCTGATCTGCTACGCATAGTCTTGGGGTGCGGCCCGAGAGCGTGAGTGGAGGTGGGGCCGCACAGTCCGACGAGCTGGTAATGACCGAAGTCGACTCCCGCGAAGAGGAATCCGAGCAGAACGTCACGGAAGCGGCGATCGGCGGCATGGGACTCCTGCCGTCGGGACCCGACCGTGCCGTCGTCGACCCGCGCCGCGGCATAACCGAGCTCCTGCCGTGGCGGCGACTCGGGGACTTCGACCCCGAGATCGGCCCCGTGATCCGTCTCGTGCGCCACCACCATCCCCGCGCCGACATCAGGCCGATCACGTCTGCCTACCACCTCGCCCGTGAGGCTCACTCCGAGCAGACCCGCAAGTCGGGCGACCCCTACGTCACGCATGCGATCGCCGTGGCCGGGATCCTCGCGGATCTCGGCATGGACGTCACGACAGTCTGCGCGGCGCTCCTCCACGACGTCGTCGAGGACACGCCCGTCTCGCTGGACGAGCTGCGCGAGGAGTTCGGCGACGAGGTCGCTGCAGTCGTCGACGGGGTCACGAAGCTCGACCGACTCCGATTCGACACGAAGGAGGCGCATCAGGCCGCGACGATGCGCAAGATGCTCGTCGCGATGGCGAACGACCTGCGGGTGCTGCTCATCAAGCTCGCCGACCGCCTCCACAACATGCGCACCCTCACGCCGCTGCCCGAGTCGAAGCGGCGCCGCATCGCGCAGGAGACCCTCGACATCTACGCGCCCCTCTCACACCGCCTCGGCGTCCGCGAGATCCGCTGGCAGCTCGAGGACCTCGCCTTCCAGGAGTTGCAGCCGAAGGCCTACCACGAGATCGACCAACTCGTGCAACGGCGCCACGAGGCACGGGAGGAGGATCTCGCCCGTGTCGTCGTGGATCTCCAGGACGCGTTGAACCGGGCCCGCATCAAGGCGTCGGTGACGGGGCGCCCCAAGCACTACTACTCGATCTACCAGAAGATGGTCCTCGGGCACCGCTCCTTCGACGAGATCCACGACCTCGTCGGCGTGCGGATCGTGGTCGAGTCGTCCCAGGACTGCTACGCCACGCTCGGTACCGTGCACGGGCTCTGGAAGCCGGTCCTCGGCCGGTTCAAGGACTTCATCGCCATGCCCAAGTTCAACCTCTACCAGTCCCTGCACACGACCGTGATCGGTCCCGCCGGCCGACCGGTCGAAGTGCAGATCCGTACGCAGGCGATGCACCGCACGGCGGAGTACGGGATCGCGGCACACTGGCGGTACAAGGAATCGGAGCGCATCGGGACCGTGGCGAAATCGGACGAGCTCGCCTGGATCGGCCGGATCATGGAATGGCAGGAGACCACCGAGGATCCGCGCGAGTTCATGGACGCCTTGAAGGGAGACCTCTTCCAGGACGAGGTCTTCGTGTTCACACCCAAGGGTGACGTGATGTCGCTGCCCGCGCAGGCGACACCGATCGACTTCGCATACTCCATCCACACGGAGGTCGGGCACCGCTGCATAGGTGCGCGTGTGAACGGAGAGCTCGTCCCCCTCGACCACAGGCTCCAGTCCGGCGACACCGTGGAGGTGTTCACGTCCAAACTCGACGGTGCGGGGCCGTCCAAGGAGTGGCTCCAGGTCGTGGCCACGGCGCGGGCGCGGAACCGGATCCGGGCCTGGTTCAGCAGGGAGCGCCGCGAAGAGGCGGTGGAGCGGGGGCGGCGCCGCCTCGAGACCAGCCTGCGAGCCGTCGACCTCGATCCCACGGTCGTCCTCGAGGACGTGCAGATCGAGCAGGTCGCCGAGGAGATGCACTACTCCGACGTGGGCAGTCTCTACCAGGCGCTGGCGGAGGGCCGCGTCCGACCCGACACGATCGTGCAACACGTGCAGAGACTCGTGGCCCCGATCACGGCGAGTCGGCCCGCGGAGTCGATCGCCGGTGTCACACGCCGCTCGCGCTCGGCCGAGTCTCTCGGTGTGCACGTCGAGGGACTCGACGACGTGACCGTGCGCCTGGCCGGATGCTGCAATCCCAAGCCCGGCGACGAGATCATCGGCTATCTCACACGCGGCCGGGGTGTCGCGATCCACCGCAGCGACTGCACTCGGGCTGCCGAGCGCGAACGTATGAAGCGCCTCGTGGATGCCGAATGGGACGTGGCGACTCGCACCACTTCACGCCAGACCATCCAGGTCGAGGCTCTCGACAGGGCGGGGCTCCTCGCGGACGTGACGCGTGTCCTGTCCGAGAACCACGTCGACATCCGATCGGCCCAGACGATAACGGGAGAGGATCAGATCGCCTTCCTCCGCTTCGATTTCGAGATAGGCGCTGTGACCCAGATGGATGCGGTCCTGGAGGCCGTACGAGAGCTCGACTCGGTGTTCGAGGTGTTCCCGCTCGTCTGAGACCGGCAGCGGGCCGGAGCAGGGCTCGTGTCTAAACTCGCCCCGGTGAGTATCCGGATCAGCGCCCCGAAAGGCGTCTACGACGTCATCGGTGCCGACACCGTCCGCTGGGACGACCTCGAGACCCGCTTCTTCGAGACAGCCGCGACGTGGGGGTATCCCCGCGTGCGGATCCCCGTGTTCGAGCACACGGAGCTCTTCGTGCGGTCTGTCGGTGAGGCCACGGACATCGTGCGCAAGGAGATGTACACGTTCTCCGACAGGGGGGACCGCTCCCTCACCCTCCGGCCCGAGGGGACGGCCGGCATGGTGCGCTGTTTCGTCGAGCACAGCCTCGACCAGGCGGGACTGCCGTGGAAGGCGGCCTACGGTGGCCCCATGTTCCGGGCCGAGAACGTGCAGCGGGGCCGTTACCGCCAGTTCCACCAGTTCGGCGTGGAGGCGATCGGTGTCGACGATCCCGCCCTCGACGTCGAGGTGATCGCCCTCGGCTGGGCGTTCCTACGTCATCTGGGGCTCGTCGAGCTCACGCTCCTCGTGAACACGATCGGCCGACCCGAGGAGCGGGCCCGCTACGTCGAGGTCCTCGCCGACCACGTCCGCAAGGCGGTGCCGGGCCTCGATCCCGATGACGAGGAACGACTCGAGCTGAACCCGCTGCGCGTGCTCGACTCGCGGGACCCGCGGGTGGTGGAGGCGCTCGCGACGGGACCACGCCTGCGTGACGTGCTCGGGGACGAATCACGGTCCCACTTCGGCGCGGTGCTCGACGGCCTCGATGCAGCCGGGATCCCCTACGAGGTGGACGACACTCTCGTGCGTGGCCTCGACTATTACACGTCGACGACGTTCGAGTACGCGAGCGGGACGCTCGACAGCGCCCAGAACGCGCTCGGCGGCGGTGGGCACTACGACGGGCTCGTCGAGATGTGTGGCGGGCCGCCCCTGCCGGGTATCGGTTTCGCACTCGGGGTGGAGCGCATCCTCATCGCGTGTGAAAGCGAGGGGATCCTCGCCGAGGTGCGAGGGACCGTCGACGTGATCGTGCTGCACGTGGGTGAGACAGCCGTGCCCGCGCGCCGCATCGCGGCCGAGCTGCGCGAGGCGGGTGTGAGAACCGACGTGGTGTTCGGGAACCGGTCCCTCAAGGCCCAGTTCAAACAGGCGGACAGGAGTGGTGCTCGCGTCGCCGTGGTCGTGGGAGAGCGCGACATGGAACGAGGTGTGGTCACGCTGCGCGACCTCGACACGGGAGAGCAGTCCGAAGCCACGCTGGACTCCGTCCGGCAGGAGATCGAAGAGGTGATCGGATCATGATGCGGACGCACACGTGCGGTGAGTTGCGCGCCTCGGACGCGGGAGCGCAGGCGGTCGTCTGCGGCTGGGTGGAGACCGTGCGCGACCACGGCGGCGTTCTCTTCGTCGACGTGCGTGACCACACGGGCATGGTCCAGGTCGTAGCGCATCCCGAGGAGGCGCCGGATGCCTTCGCCGTCGCCGAGAAGGCGCGGGCGGAGTACGTGTTGCGCGTGCACGGGGAGGTGAGGCCGCGTCCGGACGGCACGGTCAACCCCGACCTGCCCACGGGTGAGGTCGAGATCGGTGTCGCCGGTATCGAGATCCTCGCCCGGTCCGAGCCCCTGCCCTTCCAACTCGACGAGAGCGTCGTGACAGACGAGGGGTTGCGCCTCCGCTACCGACCGCTCGACCTGCGTCGCCCCCGCCTGCAGCACACACTGCGCCTTCGGGCCCGGGTCACGGCTGCAGCCCGTGCCGCCCTCGAGGCGGAGGGGTTCGTGGAGGTCGAGACACCGACGCTGATCCGGTCCACGCCGGAAGGCGCCCGCGACTTCGTCGTTCCGTCGCGCCTCTCGCCGGGGGAGTGGTATGCCCTGCCCCAGTCACCGCAGCTCTACAAGCAGCTTCTCATGGTGGCGGGTGTCGACCGCTACTTCCAGTTCGCGAGGTGTTGGCGGGACGAGGACCTGCGCGCCGATCGCCAACCGGAGTTCACGCAGCTCGACCTCGAGGCGAGTTTCGCCGAGGAGGAGGACGTCCTCACCTGGGTGGAAGCGGCGGTAGCCGCCGCCTTCGCCGCCGCCGGCCGGGGTTGGGAGATCGAGCTTCCCCTTCCCCGCATGGCCTGGCAGGAGGCGATCGATGCCTACGGGTCGGACAAGCCCGACTTGCGGGCCGGCCCGGCCATCGTCGACATCTCCCGAGTCTTCGCCGCGACGGAGTTCAATGCCTTCGCCTCGACGCTCGAGGCGGGTGGGGCGGTGCGGGCCTGGAGGCTCCCCCGCGGTGGAGACCGGACGCGGTCACAGCTCGACGCTCTCGTGGAGCGTGCCCAGGAGCTCGGCGCGAAGGGGCTCGTGTGGATGGTCGTAGAGGAGGACGGGTCGCTCCGCTCGCCCGTCGTCAAGTTCCTCACGGAGGCCGAACAGGACGGGATCAAGACCGCCCTCGAGGCGGAACCCGGCGACTTGGTCCTCCTCGCCGCGGACCTGGCCCGCCTCGCCTCACATGTTCTCGGCCAGCTCCGTGTCGAGCTCGCCGCCCCCCGGGGACACGGGGCCGACTCGGGCGTCGCGGCTCTCTGGGTGGTCGACTTCCCCCTCTTCGAGGAAGGGGGTGACGGCGGCCCCGCGCCCGCCCACCACCCCTTCACGCATCCCAACGTCGAGGATCTCGACCGTCTCGAGTCCGATCCCCTCTCGGTGCGGAGCCGATCCTACGATCTCGTCGCGAACGGCCTCGAGCTGGGTTCGGGCTCCGTGCGTATCCACACCGCGGACGTGCAGGAGCGGGTGTTCCGGATCCTCGGCCTGTCGGAGGAGGACATCCACTCGCGTTTCGGTTTCCTCCTCGACGCGTTCCGGTACGGTGTGCCGCCCCACGCCGGTTTCGCTGTCGGCTGGGATCGCCTCGTGATGATCCTCGCCGACGAGGCTTCCATTCGCGAGGTCATCGCGTTTCCCAAGACACAGACTGGTGCCGACCCTCTCTCGGGCGCGCCGGCGGCGCTCGATGCGGGACAGCTCGGCGAGGTCGGTGTCATGCTCACACCGGAGACGACGGTGCGGCTCACCGAGTTGGAGGAGCGCCGCGGACGTCCGCACGGGTGAATCACGGGCACCGTTCTGCCAACATCGCCCCATGGACCTCTTCGACGCGGCCGCAGACCGAGCACGCGAGGCGAACGCGCCGCTGCCTGCCCGTCTGCGACCCCGCACCCTTGCCGAGATGGCGGGTCAAGCCCACCTCCTCGGCCCGGGGAGGCCGCTGCGGACGCTGATCGAGAGTGACGCCCTGCGCAGCGTAATCCTGTGGGGTCCGCCCGGGTCGGGCAAGACGACGCTCGCCCGAATCACAGCGGAGCTCACGGCACGGGATTTCGTCACGCTGTCGGCAGTCTCGGCCGGGGTCAAGGACGTGCGAGCGGTCATCGAGGCGGCGCGACGCCGGTTGGGCGAGCAGGGGCGGGGAACGATCCTGTTCCTAGACGAGATCCACCGGTTCAACAAGGCGCAGCAGGATGCGCTCCTCCCCGCCGTCGAGGACGGGACGCTCGTCCTCATCGGGGCGACCACCGAGAATCCCTATTTCGAGATCAACTCGCCCCTCCTGTCTCGTGCGTCCCTCTTCCGGCTCGAACCGCTGTCCGACGACGAAGTCGCCGCGGTCCTCGACCGAGCGCTGCGCGAGCCTCGCGGGCTCGGGGGCGAGTTCGAGGTCGAGGCCGACGCCCACGCGCATCTCGTGGGCGTCGCGAACGGCGACGCACGTCGTGTCCTCGTCTGTCTCGAGCTCGCCGCCCGGTTGGCGCAGAGCGCGGGGCGCAGCCGCATCGTGCGAGCCGACGCCGTGGCGGCAGCGGGCGCCCGTCACGTCGCGCACGATCGGGCGGGTGACGCGCACTACGACGTCATCTCCGCATTCATCAAGTCGTTGCGTGGCAGCGACGTGAACGCCGCCCTCCACTGGCTCGCCCGCATGCTCGAAGGCGGTGAGGACCCGCGGTTCGTCGCGCGGCGCATGGTCATCTTCGCGTCCGAGGACGTCGGTCTGGCCGACTCCGACGCGCTCGGTGTCGCCGTGCATGCCGCCCAGGCCGTCGATCTCGTCGGCCTGCCCGAAGCCCGGCTCAACCTGGCTCATGCCGTGATCTACCTGGCGAGGGCAGTGAAGTCGAATTCCGTGATCGCTGCCATCGATGCCGCCGAGGCCGACCTCCAGGAACGACGGTTCGGCCCGGTCCCCGCCCACCTTCGCGGCAGCGGCTATCCGGGTGCACGCCGTCTCGGTCACGGTGAGGGCTACGAGTACCCGCACGACTTCGCGGGACACTGGGTCGAGCAGGAGTACCTCCCCGTGGGCATGGAGGAGCGGCCGTACTACGTGCCCTCGGGACAGGGCGACGACGTTCCGGTCGAGCCGGGGACTGGCAGGCCGACCGGCTCCGAAGGTGAAGGCTGAAGCGGGAGCGTCCGGGACACGTCAGGCGGGCGGATCAGCACCGTCATCGACCTCGTCGGGGTCGACACCCATGTCGCGCAGCCGTGCCGCGAGATGGGAAGCACGGGCGAGGATGGTGTCGGCGTCGGGCACCTCGCGCCCGGACGGATCGAAGACGAGCGTGACCCCGACCTCGGGTGTCTCGATCCGCACTCCACCGATGGCGTCCGAGGAGTAGCTCGTGTGAATCCCGGTCCGCACGAGGCGGCCGTCCCGGGACTCCCACACCGAGATGAATGCCTCATCGGGGTCGACCTCGATGTGCAAGGGGACGCCGATGCGTCCGAAGAGGTCACGTTTGCCCGCGAGGCGGGCGAGGCCGGTACCGGTCCGGTTCGCCGGGGACAGCACCTCGAGCGTCACGGCCGGAACCGGTTCAGCGGGGATCCGGTACACCGTGCGGCGGCCCGCCTTCAGACCAGGTGTGACGAGGATGTCGGCAGCGGCCTGTTGCCGGCCTTCCACCCGCAGGAAGATGTCTTGGGCGACGAGAGCGGTGTCAGCGAGAGCGTATGCGATGGCCGTATGCAGGCGGGAGAGGAGACGGTTGTGCCACTCGCTCCCCGTCACGTCGAACTCTTCGGTGGGCAGTTCGACTTCGCGCGCCGCTTCGACCATGTCGACATCGTACGTCACACCTGACACCCGTCCGAGAGATGGCCTGGACTCTGGATAGTAGACGAGAGGTACCCAACGTCAACGAGAGTTACCCAGAGGCAAACTCAGGTAGTCGAATCGCAACGCAGGGTCATGATGCGCCACGGGTTGAGGGTCAGGGGAAAGGTGGCGGTAGCGGCGAGGGCTTCGCCCCGGAGGTCGACGACTTGGGTGGTCTCCCCGAGTCCGGCGGCCCGCGCCCACTCCGTGTCGGCGTCGAGTCCGACCGCGGCAGGCGACGCGCTCACGTTCGCGAAGCGCATCTCGACACCGCCCGACGCTTGAGGTACCACGGCGCTGAGGAGCGCCCCTCCTTCGAGATCGAGTCCGAAGGGATCACACGTGGGTGGGAGCTCACCTGCGGTCCGCATCGTGAAGACGCGCTGTCGCAATGGGTGGGCGAAGGTGTCTGCTGCCCGTGCGACCGCGGCTTCCTCCCAACCGCCGGTGTGGTGGAGGACTCCGAAGCGAACGTACTGGAGGCCGAGCGACTGGCTGTGCTCGGTCGGCACGGGTGGTCCGGCCGGGTTGGGGCGCATGGAGGGCGCCTGGCGGGAGAGGCTGCCCGTGGCCCGCACGAGGGTGAGGGCGATCTCGACGCCGGGACCGTCAGGCGCGTCCCGCACGACCTCGTACTCGACGGTCTGGTCGAGGAGTACGGTGAGTCCGTTGGCCGGCCCGCTGCAGTCGATGAAGCGCTTCGCCGGGAAGGTCGGGAGGGGCAGCTCGCCGGGCCCCCCCTCGGCGGTGAGATCACGCCCCACGGCGCCGAAGGCGACGTCGGCGGTGGAGCCGTCGACGGGTTCGGGCAAGGGCAGACGGAGACGGAGACGATGGTCCCGCACGGTGTTGTCGAACGCGACGGACACCTCCGCGACTCTCGAACCGGCATCGAGACGGACGTGCATCGAGATCGCGACCGACGTCGTCTCGTCACTGCGCCGCGAGGCGTCTTCGGTCGCAGCAACCGGAAGCGGGTAGGGCCGAGTGACAAGGATCGCGCCGCTGAGGGGTGTCGACTCGGCAACCTCGATCACGGCCCGCTCGGGCTCTGTGACGAGGGTGTCGGTGGGGGGTGGCGACCAGTTGTAGGTGTCGCCGACGTCGCCACCGTCCTCGATCACGCCGAGGCCGCGAACCAGGACGTCGCGTGTCGCGGGATCCACGAGCCGGAACGTGCCGTCACCTTCGAACTCGACACGGACGATCCCGTTGTCGAGGCAACCGGGACTGGCTATCGATCTCGCGTCCGCGTCCGAGCCCTCCGGGGTCTCCGTCACGCGGAGTGTCGTCCAGCCGAGGGGGGCGATCTCGGGCGTGAGGAGCTGGAGCCGGGCTGTGGGCCGGCGGGTGAGGACGACGTGGAAACGACGGTCGGGATCCTCGTCGGCAAGCTCACGCAGGCGGAGCTCGAAGAGGTTCGCGTCGACGTGGCCGCGCAGGCGGCGATCCCCTTCGAGCGCCACCTCGACGAACGTGGGTCCGTCCCGGATCTCGAAGCCGTTCACGAAGGTGCCGGCGAACACACGGCCGCGCACGAGGTTCACGATGTCGTCGAGCTCCGTGGCGGTGAGGACGGCATCGAAGGCGATCCGGTCCCGTCTGTCGAGCTCCACCGTCGGGGCCGGTCCGCTGTCGTCCGTGAGCACGAACGCGGCGTTGTCGGGCAGGTCGGGGGGGAGCGGCATGTCGACGGTGACGACGGCGCTGCGCGGGAAGGGGCACGGGTTCCACACGATGAGCCCCGTCTCGCCCGCCCGTGCCGTGGGGCTGCCGATCCGGGCGGCAAGCGCCCGTAGCGCCTCGCGGGTGACGCCGTCGCCGAGCTGCACGGCCTCCTCGTAGCGCACCTGGACCTGGCGCATCGTGGCGTCGGCCGAGCACGAGCAGACGGAGTCGTGGGCCGAGTTGAGGATCAGGCGGTGCCACGCCTCGCGCAGGAGTGGCAGGTGGCCGAGGGCCCCTGCGAGGGTGACGAGGGGCTCGGCGTAGCGTTCGAGAGCGCGCTCGGCCGCGGCCTGGATCCGCTTGAGATCCACCCGCGTGGACGTGACACCCATGAGGACGTTCGCACGGGCTCCGCTGCGCAGCTCACCCGTCCACTCGGGCAGGGTGGTGATGTCCGACGCGGCAAGGGCGGAATCCAGATATGTATCGAGGCTCGACATGCGGATGTCGTACACGTCTTGGCGTACGTTGGCCTTCTCGATCGCCTCGCCCAACCCGCGTTGTGGCGGCCAGTGATCCGTGCCGTTCATGACGAGGAGATGGCCGGGCGGGGAGAACGGTCGTTGTTCGTCTTCGAGGGCCGCGATGCGCTCCACGAGGTCGTCGGGATCCGTGGGGAGGGCGACCCCGTTCGAGTAGGACGCCGCGAGATAGCCCACGAACTGCGTCGATCCGTCGAGTGCGTGCCACCTGAATACGGTGCGCTCGATGTCCGACGGGACGCCCCGCCACAGAACCGCGCGGTGGAAGCCGAACTGGGCGAGGATCTGGGGCATCTGCGCTGTGTGGCCGAACATGTCGGGCATGTAGGCGACGTCCATGCAGGGGCCGATCTCGGCCGCTCGCTCCATGCCGCTCTGCAGGTTGCGCACGATCGTCTCGGCCGAGACGAGGAGGGTGTCGGGTAGGGCAGTCCAGGGCCCCACGTCGAGGAGTCCGCGGCGAGCGTGGCGTGAGAAGTCCTCGGCCCTCTCGGGTCGTACCGCGAGGTAGTCGTCGATCATGGCAGCTTGGCCGTCGAGCATGAAGCGGTAGCCGGGTTCGGCTTCGAGGATCTCGAAGAGGGTGTCGAGGGTGGGAACGAGCTTGCGGCGGAAGTCCTGGAACGGCAGGTACCACTCCCGGTCCCAATGTGTGTGCGGGACGACGTGCACCACTGGCATGGCCGGAGGGTAGCCACACACCGCGTGGACGGGTGCAGGGTGCGGCACGGGTCAGGAGGCGGGCCGGAGCCATGCGCCGATGTGACGCGCGGCCTCGAAGGCTCCCCAGGCGACGACGGTCACGAGGGAGGCGTCGTCGCCGCCGGCTCGGCGGACGGTGTGGATGTCGGCGTCCGCGGCCTGCCACGAACCGAGCGCTGTGAGGAGGGCGAGCCGTGCCGCGGGGGCATCGGCCAGGCCGAGGTCAGTCGTCACTTCCTCCACCCAGGCCTTGGTGAGGCCGGGGGGGTCTCCCTGCCAGGCACCGACGCGTTCGATGACGGCCGAGACCGCAGCCTCGGACATGACCTCGCGCACGAGGTCGTTCGTCACATGCGCGAGGCGTGCGTATGCCTGCGCCACGGCAGGGACGGGTGCGGCCCACGAGAGATCGGCGGGGAGGACTCGCCCGGAATCGGTGGCAGGGGGCAGGGCGAGGGCGAGACCGGGTTCGAGGCTACGCCGGGCGAGCCCACGGCCGAGGCTCGCCGCCACGAGTCGACGTACCGCTCCCCGGAGGCCCTGGGGGACGGGTACCGGTACGGCCGAATCCGTGAGAAGCACGTTCGCGACGCGGTTCGTCATGTGGAAGAAGACGGCGAGTGCGATCGCCGCCGTGACGTCCGCCTTCGCGAACGGAGGGTCGGCCACGATCTCGGCCCCGGGCGTGAGTGAGGCAGCCGCCCATGCGACGGCATCCCCGTTCTGTCCGGGCTCGGTCGGGTGCCGCGGGTGGGAGCGGAGCCACTCCGCTGTCTCGGGGTCGCCTGCGCCGTGCAGGAACATGGTGTGGGCATCGATGCAGTACGGGCAGTCGTTCACACACGAGACGGTTGCCGCGATCGCCTCGGCCGTGGCCGGCGGGAGGGCAGCGGCGAGCCACGACTCGCGTGCGACAGCCCACACCGCGGTGAGGAGGCGGGGCTGTGGTGAGTAGACCGTGAGCGGAGGCAGGAGTCCGACCTCGGCGCGCATCTGGGCATAGACGGCGGCGACGTCACCGCTCGCCTCACCGGGGTGCACGGCGGTGACGTGCCGTATGTTCGCACGCATCGACCGGCGCGCGACGAGGCCGCGCATGAGCCGCACCGGCACCTCGGTCATGTGTGCCCTGAAGCGGGAGGGTGGCGGAGCTGGCATGCGGGTGTTCTACCGCGTATCCCCCCTGCCGTATCGCAGGCGGTCCCGTTCGAGGGTGCGGCTACCCTGACGGCGGTGTCACACGTCATGGAAACAGCGCAGATCCGACGCAACTTCATCGACTTCTTCGCCGCGCGCGGCCACGAGATCGTACCGTCGTCGTCGCTCATCCCCGTCGATCCGACCCTGCTCCTCACGAACGCGGGCATGGTCCAGTTCAAGCCCTACATGGTCGGCGACGAAGTCGCGCCGTGGCCGCGGGCCGTGTCCGTGCAGAAGTGCGCGCGGGCGGGGGGCAAACACAACGACCTGGAGCAGGTGGGGCGGACAGCGCGTCATCTCACCTTCTTCGAGATGCTCGGCAACTTCAGCTTCGGCGACTACTTCAAGGAGAAGGCGATCCCCTGGGCCTGGGAGCTCGTGACGGAGGCGTGGGGGGTGGACCCCGAACTGCTCTGGGTGACCGTGCACGAGACCGACGACGAAGCCGTGCAGATCTGGCACGACACGGTCGGGCTCCCCGCATCACGGCTCCAGCGCTTCGACAGCGACAACTGGTGGACGATGGGGGTGGCGGGGCCGTGCGGGCCCTCGAGCGAGATCTTCTTCGACAAGGGACGGGACTTCGGCGTCGACGGAGGGCCGGCCGCCGACGAAGCGCGCTACGTGGAGATCTGGAACCTCGTCTTCATGCAGTACCTCATGGACGACTCCGGCGCCGTCCTGGGCGAGCTCCCCCAGAGGAACATCGACACGGGGGCAGGCCTCGAGCGTGTGTCAGCCACCCTCAACCGTCTCGATTCGGTCTTCGACATCGACACGATCCGGCCCGTCATCGCGGCAGCGGAGAGCGCGTCGGGTGTCTCCTACGGCAACGACGGGCGGTCCGACGTGTCCCTGCGGATCCTCGGGGACCACGCCCGGTCGAGCACGTTCCTCGTGACGGACGGGGTGTTCCCCTCGAACGAGGAGCGCGGATTCGTCCTGCGCAAGATCATCCGCCGGGCCGTGCGCCACGCCTGGCTGCTGGACATCGAGGAGACGATCATGCCCCGGCTCGCCACACAGGTGGCAGAGCACCTGGGTGACGCTTATCCCGAGGTGGGCCGCAGCCTCGACACGACACGCGAGATACTCGGCAACGAGGAGGAGCGGTTCCGGGCGACGTTGCGGGCGGGCATGCAGCTCATCGAGTCGGAGCTCGACGCCGTGGAAGGCGAGGTCCTGAGCGGCGCTGTCGCCTTCCGCCTCCACGACACCTTCGGTTTCCCGATCGAGGTGACGAAGGAGGTCGCCGCCGAGCGCGGACTGCGTATCGACGAATCCGAGTTCGAGGCGGAGATGGCGGCACAGAGGCAACGTGCGAAGGAGGCTGCCCGCGACGGCGCGGCACCGGACGCGAGCGCCCTGGAGACCTTCCGGAGCATCGCCACCGAGGGTGCGTCCACACGTTTCGTGGGTTACGAGGGGACGCGAGCACACGCGCGGATCATCGCCCTCGTCGCCGGTGACGTCCGGGTCGACTCGGCACCTGCCGGCGCGCAGATCGACGTGTTCACGGATGTGACACCCTTCTACGCCGAGGCGGGCGGTCAGGTGGGGGACACGGGCACGATCGAGGCGGGAGACACAGCGCTCGAGGTCGAGGACACGCAGTACGCCCTGCCGGGGCTGGTGCGGCACCGCTGTACCGTGCGGGAAGGTGTCGTACGTGTCGGCGCCGACGTGGAGCTGTGCGTCGATGCCGAGCGCAGAGCCGGTGTGCGCCGCCACCACACGGCCACCCACCTCCTGCACTGGGCGTTGCGGGAGACGCTGGGTGACCACGTGCGTCAGCACGGCTCTCTCGTGGAGCCGGACCGGCTCCGTTTCGATTTCAGCCACTTCGCGGCCGTGACACCGGCTGAGCTCGCCGAGGTGGAGCGGCTCGCGAACCGTGAGATGCTCACGAACGAGGCGGTGCTCAACTACGAGACCTCCAAGACCGAGGCCGACGAAGCAGGCGTGATCGCGTTCTTCGGGGACAAGTACGGGGACACGGTGCGGGTGCTCGAAGCCGGATCCCACTCGCGCGAGTTGTGCGGGGGGACCCACGTGAGCTCCCTCGGTGAGATAGGCCCGATCGTGATCACGTCCGAATCGTCGATCGGCTCGAACCTGCGTCGCATCGAGGCGCTCGCCGGCGCGCCGGCGTTCGAGTACCTGCAGCAACGTCGCCTCCTCCTCGCTGAGGCGGCAGAGGCGCTCCACACACGTCCGCGGGAGGTCCCGGCGCAGATCGAGCGGCGCCTCGGTGAGCTCCAGGAGGCCCGCAAGCAGGTCGAGGCTCTCTCCGCCCGGCTCGCGGCAGGCGAGGTGACGGATCTGCTCGAGGACGCCTTCGATATCGGCGGTGACCGTGACGGAGCCACCCGGGCGGTGGTCATGAGGATCGAGAGCGTCGCAGGTCCCAAGGACCTGCAGCGGCTCGCGACAGAGGTACGCGGTCGCCTCGGGAGCGGCGTAGCCGTCCTCGGCGCCGACTTTGCGGGCAAGGCGAGCCTCGTCGCAGCCGTGTCGAAGGATCTGCAGGATCGCGGTCTGTCGGCGGCCGACATAGTGCGCCCCGCGGCTGTGGTCGTGGGTGGGGGCACGGGGAACAATCCCGATGTCGCCATGGCAGGCGGACCGCGCGGATCGGAGATCGACCACGCCCTCTCCGCTGCCCGGGACGCTCTGGCCGGCTGGCAGCCGAACGGCTCGGGATGAGCGCCGCGTGATACACCTCGGCGTCGACCTCGGTGAGAGGCGCGTCGGGGTCGCCGTCTCCGATCCGGAGGGGCGCGTGGCGGTGCCGAGCGGCGTGGTCGAGCGTCGTGACGGGGGCGATCTCGCCGACCTCATCCGTCCCTGGCTCGAGACGTACGAGGTCGGCGTGGTCGTCGTGGGTGTACCTGTGCGCACCGACGGCACGCACGGTATCGAGGCCCGCGAGGCATGTGCGGAGGCTGCTGACCTGGGTCTTCGTCTTGGCCTACCCGTGAAAACCTTCGATGAGCGCTTCACGTCGCGTATCGTGCACGACGCAGCGGTGAAGAGTGGCGTGACGGCGAGGAGCCGGCGGGGCCGGATCGACGACAAGGCTGCCGCCGTCATGCTCCAGGGTTACCTCGACAGCAGCCGAGACGATTAGCGTGACAGAACGAACGACGACGCGAGGACCCTCCTTGGGAGCCGAATCCCCCCCGACCGGTTCGGGGCGAGTGAGACGTGTCGGCCCGGACGGCAGACCGATCGGACCACATGCACCCGCGGGCGCCGGTGTGTCCGACTCGCCGCCCGACATGCCGGCATCCGACCGTGTGGCACGTGACAGCGGGGTCGACCTGCGCCCCAGCGAGCCCGCGGTCGTAGAGGTCGCGCGTCCCCGCAGGGCGCGGCGGCGGTACCGACCCCTCTTCTGGATCCTCAGCCTCGTGCTCGTCGCCGTCGTCGTGGGCGGGGTGGTGGGCGGGCTCTGGTTCCTCGAGCAGATGCGCCCGGGTGATTCGGGTGGGGAGGTGTCACTGGTCCTCCCGGACGGGATGACCACCGGCGAGGTCGTCGACCGCCTCGATCACGAAGGTGTCCTCAAGTCGGCTACCGCCTTCCGTCTCTACCTCAAGGTGCGTTCCCTCGGCCGCGTCGCCGGCGGCGAGTACCTGTTCGTGAAGAACCAGGACTTCGCCGGGGTCCTCGAGACGTTGCGAGCCGGACCCCTCGTGAGCACGCAGACGATCACGTACCCCGAGGGCTACTCGATAGTGCGCATGGCCGAGGCGACCGCCGAGGTGTTCCCGGGTGTCGAGGCCGAGGCCTACAGGGCGGCCGCGACGGACGGTTCGATCACGTCCGGGTGGCAGCCCGATGGTGTCACCAGCCTCGAGGGCCTGCTCTTCCCCGACACCTACACGCTCGACGAGGAAGTGACCGCAGAGGACGTGATCCGGCGTCAGCTCGAGCGGTTCGACGAGATTGCGAGCGAGACGGGGCTCGGCCACAGCACGACGGTGACCCCGTACGAGGCGCTGATCGTGGCGTCGATCATCGAGCGGGAGGTGAAGCGGCCCGAGGACCGACCGAAGGTGGCGCGTGCCATCTACAACCGGCTCGCCAAGGGTATGAAGCTCCAGATCGACGCAACCGTCTTCTACGGTCAGGCGCCTGATCTGCCGTTCGAGCAGGCTGTCGAGAATGTGACGTCCTGGAACACGTACAGGATCGCAGGCCTGCCGGCGACCCCGATCGCGAACCCGGGGCGGGAGTCGATCATGGCGGCCCTCCAGCCGGCCGAAGGGAACTGGCTCTACTGGGTGACGGTCGACAAGGAGACGGGTGCGACTGTCTTCAACGAGAGCTACGAGGCCCACAAGCAGGCCATCGCGGATGCGCGGGCAGCCGGAACATACTGAGCCGGGCCGCGAGGTCACCGCGCGCACGCAGGTCGCCGGCATCGTGGGGGATCCCGTGCACCACTCCCTCTCGCCCGTCATGCACAATGCAGCGTTTGCCCACCTCGACCTCGACTGGGTCTACGTCGCTTTCCCCGTCGCGACTCCCGACGCGGAGCCGGTTCTCGACGCGGCCTGGCAGATGGGTGTAGCGGGTCTGTCCGTGACGATGCCGCACAAGCAGGCCGCGGCCCGCGTCGCAGTCGAACGCGACACCCTTGTCGAAGAGCTCGGGGCGGCCAACACTCTCGTGCGGTGCGAAGGCGGCTGGGTTGCGCACAACACCGACGTGCCCGGGTTCCGACGCTGGGTCGAGGAGGACATCGGCCTCGACGTCGAGAGTGCCACCGTCGGTGTGCTCGGGGCCGGGGGTGTGGCGGGTGCCGTCGTCGCAGCCGTGCGGGATGCAGCCGCAACCGTCGTGTGGAACCGCACACGGGCGAAGGCCGTCGCCCTCGCGGGTGGCGCGTGTGTGCTCGACGATCCGGCCCAGCTCACCGAGTGCACGCTTGTCGTGTCCTGCGTGCCGACGCATGCAGTGCCGCCCGGACTGCAGTTCCGGGCGGGCCAGGTCGTGCTGGATCTCGTCTACCACCCGACGCAGACCGCGCTGCTCGAGGCCGCCCGGACCTGCGGGGCCGAAGTCCACAACGGGTTGGGTCTCCTCGTGCATCAGGGCGCAGCGCAGTTCGAGCTCTGGACCGGCCGGGAGGCGCCCCTCGACGTGATGCGCGCGGCCGTCTACCGCGCCACCGGGTAGCCGGGTCGGGCCGGGGGCCGGGGGTTCTCAAGCCTCGCGCGCGTGGTGCCGACACTCCATGTGGAAGGGACGCATGTCCCTGTGCGTGTCACCCGTCCTGGTGGGGAGGGTGAGCTCAGCGGAGCAGGCCGACGTGTGAAGGAGCACGGAATGAGGACTCGCGGCGAGCAGATCGCCGAAGCGCTCGACAGCTTCCTGCAGTCATGCCCGGACGTGGAGGGCGCCGCCATCATGTCCGCCGACGGGCTGCCCATGGCATCGGCGCTGCCGGAGGGATTCCAGGAGGAGCGGATCGCGGCGATGGCGGCCGCCATGCTCGGCCTCGGTGAGAAGGCGGCCGAAACGCTGGGGCGGGGATCGATGCGTCAGCTCTTCGTCGAGGGGGATCACGGCTTCATCTACCTCATGAGTGCGGGGCCGTCTGCCGTCCTCTGCGCCGTGAGCCGTCCGTCCGGCAAGACCGGTCTCGTCCTCTACGAGATGAAGGAGGCGGCGGGCCGGATCGCGAGGGCGCTCACCCCACTGCCGCGCCAGGTGCAGCCGGAACGACCGACCCCTGTGGCGGAGACGGCCCCCCGTGAGCCCACACCCGTGCAGGCGGAGCGCCAGATGCCCGTTGAGCGGGAGGTGGCAGCCACGCAGCAGGCGCGCCCGGCGGAACCACCCGGTGTCGAGATCGCGGATGCCGAGACGACGGGAGACGGCTCGAGAGCCGGCACGAAGGGCGGCGGGACCGAACCCGGACCCGCGGCACCGGTGTCCGGCCTCCACGCGGTGGCGGCACCACCGGTGATGTCCCCGTGAGCACCGCGTGGCAAGTGAGCGACGGGAACTGAGGAACGATGTCGTTTCAGGGATCGCTGGACACCGTAGGGCTCGAGGATGTGTTCCAGCTCTTCTCGTTCAGCCGCAAGTCGGGGGCCCTGCGTCTCGAACGAGACGAAGACCGAGGTGCCGTCTACTTCCACGAGGGTGAGGTCTATTACGCGACCACGAATCCGAGCGAGGGGATAGGCAAGGGCCTCGTCAACGCCGGTGTGATCGGGAGTGACGACTGGAAGGCCGTGCTCGCGCGCACGCGTGGCAACGACGTGACGCAGGGGAAGGCCCTCGTCGAGCAGGCGGGGGTGGATGCGGCGCTCGTCGAGGCGTTCGTGCGCGAGCGCGTGGAGGATGCGATCTTCAAGCTCCTGCAGTGGGGGACGGGCGACTTCGCCCTGCAGGAGGAGGTGCATCCCCTCGGGCCCGTGTTCGTGTTCGCGTCCGAGCCACTCCTCAACGAGGGGCGCAAGCGCCTCGAGATCTGGAACGAGATCAAAGACCGGATCCCGTCGACCGCGATGGGGGTGGGATTGCGGCGGGACGTCGGCGAGGACGTCGAGTCGGTCGTTCTCGACCGGGACGAATGGCGTGTCGTCGCCACGCTGACGCCGGGTGTGAGCATCGAGGATCTGTCGGCGGCACTCGGTGACACCGAGTACGCGACGTGTCGCATCCTCCACCGCATGCTCGATCGGGACATCCTCGACCTGCACAGTCCCGAGAAGCTCGAGGTGATCCGGCGGCTCATGAACTCAGCCCAGAGCCTCGACATGGCGACGGGCGACGACGTGTCGGCATCCCAGGACGTCTCGGACGTGGAGGATGCGGTCGCCGAGGTCGTCGTCGAGCAGTCCGACGCGCCGTACGCGCCGGACCT
The DNA here is from genome assembly GCA_020850945.1 of Acidimicrobiia bacterium. GTDB lineage: Bacteria > Actinomycetota > Acidimicrobiia > UBA2766 > UBA2766 > QWHP01. The sequence continues at coordinate 70,683 of JADZDR010000032.1, forward strand.
CGAGGAGCCGACTCCACCCTCTGACGTTGACGGGGTGGACGCGGCACCTGCCGAGGCGGCAGCGGCGACGGTCACGGCCCATGTCGAGTTGGAGGATGCGCACGGGGACGTCCTGGGGGAGGGCGCCGGCATGGACACCGAGGATCCCGAGACGGAGCCGCGGGACGAGGATGGCCTGTCACAGAAGGTGAGTCTCGCCGACCTCGCCGCCGCCGCCGAGGAGGGAGACGAGCCGGAGGCGTACGCCGATCCCGGCATGGTCCACACGGACGGCCCGGACGCATACGCAGCCGGTACCGAGGCGGTCGAGACCGCCGAGACGTGGCAGCACGCCCCACCACAGGCGGAGGTGTCGACTCAATACGAGTACCAGGCGCCAGGGGCCGACGAGATGGTGGACCCGCACGCCTTCGCGGCGCCGGCCGAGCACGGGATCGTGGAGGCACCCCCGCCCCCTACGGATCCGGAGTCGGGCCTGGGCGATGCGGGTGAGGGAGTCCCCGAGGCGAGTGGGGAGGGGGGCGAGGAGCTCGACAAGGGCCTGATCCTCCGTCTCATCGCGGGTGTGCGCAGCCTCTGAGCCGCACCTGAATCGACAGAAATCAATATTGATACTTGTCGATATAGGTGCTAGTGTCCTGTCGACACGACATCGGAGGCGAAACATGACCGACAGGATCAAGGCGAGTGTGAGAGCCCGGTACGCAAGTGCCGCGAGCAGGTTCCTCGACAGGCTGCCGTCCCAGGGCTGCTGTGCGAGCCCCCCCCGAGTGCCCGGATACGGTGCCGACGTGTACGAGCACGACGAGACCGACGCGGTACCCGACGAGGCCGTTCTCGCCTCCCTCGGCTGTGGCAACCCGACGGCCGTCGCCGAACTGCGTGAGGGAGAGACCGTCCTCGACCTCGGGTCCGGAGGCGGCCTCGACGTCCTCCTCTCCGCCCGCCGCGTCGGCCCCACGGGCAAGGCCTACGGGCTGGACATGACGGCTGAGATGCTCGAGCTCGCCCGCCGCAACCAGGCCGAGGCCGGCATCGAGAACGCCGAGTTCCTCGCGGGGGAGATCGAGGACCTCCCCCTTCCCGACGACTCCGTCGACGTGATCATCTCGAACTGCGTGATCAACCTCTCCGCCGACAAGGGCCGCGTCTTCAGCGAGGCGCACCGCGTGCTGAGGAGCGGGGGCCGCTTCGCCGTGAGTGATGTCGTCGCACGGCGCGACTTCACGCAGGCGGAGAAGGAGGACCTCGCCCAGTGGGCGGGCTGCATGTCGGGTGCGCTCACGGAGGACGCATACCGGGCGGGTCTCGAGAAGGCGGGATTCGACGATGTCGAGGTCGTCGTGAGCCACGACCTCGGCCCAGACCTGTTCAGCGCGATCGTGCGGGCACGCGCCTGAAACGGGTCGAACGACTTAAAGACGGGTCTTCCCCCAGGCCGATGAACCAATTGACCGGGGCGGGAGATTCGGCCTGAAGCGTCGGACCCGTACCTCCTCGGCACAGGGTCACGCGGAGGTGTTCCCTGAGCACCACGGAGACAGTTCAACTCGTCCACTTCCTGAGGGACCAGGCGGTCTGCACGCCCGAGCAGGCGGACCAGGCGCTCGCGGAGGAGTACTCGAATCCCGGCGCGCGGCCGATCACGGCGATCCTCGTCGGTGTCGGTGTGAGCGAGTCGGCCCTCCTCGCATCCCTCGCGAGTGCCGTGGGCATGGAGTTCTACGACCTGGGCGAGGTCGACATCGATCCGTCCGCTGTCGCCTTGGTGCCCGAGACGATGTGCCGACGCCTCGGCTGCCTGCCCATCGCCTACGACGGCCGCACGCTCGTCGTGGCGATGTCCGATCCCACGAACGTCCTCGCCAAGGACGACCTGCGCGCGGTCACGCGCTCGGAGATCAGCGTCGTCCTCGCCACACAGGAGGACATCGAGGGGGCGATCAACCGTTTCCACCGCATGGACGAGTCCTTCGACACGATCACGGAGGGCCTCGACGTCGAAGGTGGCATCGAATCGGTAGAGGACATCGCCGGCAGTGAGATCGTCGACGAGGCACCCGTCGTCAAGCTCGTCAACCTCCTCATAACGCAGGCCGTCAACGACCGCGCATCCGACATCCACGTCGAACCCCAGGAGAAGGACGTGCGCGTGCGGTACCGCATCGACGGAGTCCTGCACGAGGTGATGCGGTCACCCAAGACGATCCAGAACGGTGTCATCAGCCGTCTCAAGATCATGGCGGACCTCGACATCGCCGAACGCCGTGTCCCCCAGAGCGGCCGCATCTCGGTGAAGGTGGCCCACAGGGCGGTCGACCTGCGTGTGGAGACGCTGCCGACAGTCCATGGCGAGAAGATCGTCATGCGGCTCATCGACAAGTCGGCCGGCCTCCTCGACATCAACGACATGGGGCTGTCGGAGACCGACATGGCGCGCTACAGGTGGGCGACGAGTCTGCCCTACGGTGCGATCATCGCCTCGGGACCGACGGGGTCGGGCAAGTCGACGACTCTCTACGCGAGCCTCAACCTCCTCAACGACGCGTCGCGCAACATCATCACGGTCGAGGACCCGGTCGAGCAGAAGATCGCCGGGCTCAACCAGGTGCAGGTGAACACGAAGGCGGGCATGACCTTCGCGTCGGCGCTGCGCTCGATGTTGCGGGCCGACCCCGACGTCGTGATGGTCGGTGAGATGCGTGACAAGGAGACTGCCAAGATCGGGATCGAAGCCGCCCTCACCGGTCACCTCGTCCTTTCCACGATCCACACGAACGACGCTCCGTCGGTCATGACACGACTCATCGAGATGGGGGTCGAACCCTTCCTCGTCGCGAGCGCCATCGACTGCGTGATCGGCCAGCGCCTCGCCCGGCGTCTCTGCCTGAAGTGCAGGCAGTCCTACCAGCCGACCGTCGAGACTCTCGTCGAGGCGGGCTGGGAGGGAGCGGGGGATCTCGAGGAGATCCCCGCCATGTATCAGGCGGTCGGGTGCCAGGCCTGTGCCAAGACCGGATACTCGGGCCGGATCGCGATCTTCGAGATCCTCCTCGTCACGGAGGAGATCGAGCGGCTCTGCGCCGAGCGCGTGAGCTCGGACGAGATCAAGCGGATCGCGATCGGCCAGGGCATGACGACACTGCGCCAGGACGCCCTCGGCAAGGCCGTGCAGGGGATCACGTCGATCGAGGAGGTCCTGCGTGTGACGGCGTGACCCGCACCGACTGGGTACCTGAGCGGCGATATATCGCCGCTCAGGTACCCAGTCGGGACTCTGGGCCCACGCCGACTGGTGGCGTCCGGTGGCGGTTGCCGGAGCGGGGGTATCGCTCGTGCTGTCCGCGCTGTTCTTCAGCGTTTGGCTGATCTTCGCCGTGGCTTTGGATGTCGGCTTGATCGTGGGGATCGTGTGGCTGAACTGGCCGGCCCAGACGACGATCGGCGCGTGATGCGCGCCGCAGTCAGGCGTGTTCCTGCGGGGATTTCGAGCCGTTCTCGGCCTCGACGACTTCGGGAAGGCCTGAGCATCGTTGTAGCATACTACAACGATGCTCACCGTCCCCGAGGCCGCCCGCCGCACGGGCAAGAACGCCGAGACCATTCGCCGCTGGATCCGGGAGGGACGCCTCCGTTCGCAGAGGGTCGGAACCCAGTACCTCATCGACGAGGACGCGTTGGCGGAGGCAGTCGGGGAGGCCGAGCTGATCCCACGCGTAGGGGGAGACGAATCGGCGACGGGTGAGACCCTGCCGAACCTCCTCGCCGCACTCCAGCGTTCGCGATCCGGAAGATGAGACTCGTCCTGGACGCAAGCGCCGCGCTCTACGAGCTCGTGTCCCCGACAGGCTGGACGCCGGTCGAAGCCGCGAACGATCTGCTCGCCCCCGTCCGCATCCTTTCCGAGATCACCTCCGTCCTGAGCGAGACGACCTGGCGAGGGGAGATCAGCCGGGAGCTGGCCGACGTGGCGTTCTTCCGCCTGCGGGACTCGAACATCGAGACGTCATCGGACTTCGGGCTATACGAGGACGCCCGACAGGTGGCTGCCCTGCGCGGCTGGGCCAAGACAAATGATGCCGAGTACGTGGCGCTGGCCATGCGCGAATCCGCGCCGTTGTTCACGCGCGATGCCCGGTTGGCGCGGGGGGTGGCCGACCTTGTCGCCGTGCTGGGGCCGGACGACGTCGCCAGATCGGACTGAGCCCGCAGAATCGCACCCGACTTCTCAGGCCGGCCGCCGTGCCGTGAAGAGGATCCGCTTGAACGTGAAGAGGTACGGCCCGGGGTCGGGAAGCAACGCCTCGACGCGGCGTCTGTAGGCGTCGACGAAGGCTGCGCGACGGTCCTCGGGCAGGCGGTCGAGGTACCAGTTGAGAAGCGTGCCCCGCATCCAGTCCACGAGCGCACACGTGCTCGGCAACACGTGCGGGTACACGCGCAGGATGACTTCGAGGTCCTCGAAACCGAGCGCGTGGAGCACCTCGACGTACTCCTCCGGGCCGAGGACATCCGGTGGTCGACCCGAGTCGCCGAGGAGGTCCGCCCACGGCTCCTCCCGGCACAGGTCGCGTGCCAGGGTTTGGGAGGGGTGGTCGGTGTTCGCGGGGACCTGCACTGCGAGCCGGCCACACGGAGCCACGAGGTGCGAGACGGAGGGCAGAAGTGAGCGGTGGTCGGGGAGCCACTGGAGGGCGGCGTTGGAGAACACGACGTCGAAGGGGCCGGCCTCGAGCCAGCGGTCGACGTCGGCGAGGTCCCCCTGCGCGAACCGGATCCCGTCGCGGTCGTGCGCGGCGCAGGCGGCGATCATCGCCGGGCTCGAGTCGACGCCGAGAGTCGCGGCGAGACCCAACCCGACGTGCAGGTCGGCCGTGAGACGCCCTGTCCCGCAGCCGAGGTCGATGCCCTTCCCACCCGGCACGGGGTCGAGCCCCGCGAGGAGGTCACGGAACGGCATCTCCCGCTCGGCGCGGAACTCCTCGTACTTCACGGGGTCCCAGTCGTGTGGCATGGCGCAAGCCTGCCACAGGCCTGCCACAGAGCCGGGATCGCGTCAGGGATCGCGTCAGGGCTCGTGTCTGGGTACCTGAGCGGCGATATATCGCCGCTCAGGTACCCAGACAGTGCGTGACGGTGCGCGCACGGGGTGACATGAGCCGAAAGGACCAGAGCGTCTGGGTCGACTGTTCAAGGAAAGGCCTCGTCCGTGTCGATCCAGACGGCGAGAAAGGGGCATCGTTTGCAGACGACAACATCCGGCCTCGCTCAGGCCCTGCGCGAGCGCCATGTGCTCGCGGACCAGGAGCTCGACACCTATCTCCAGCGGGAGCAGATCGAGCAGATCCCGCTCGACCAGTTGCTCCTCCGCGACGGGCGTGTCTCCGAGAAGCAGCTCGCCGAGCTGCGCGCGGCCGAGCTCGGCCTGCCGTTCATCGATCTCGAGCTCGTGCAACCGGGTGCCGAGGCCGTCGCCCTCGTACCGGCCGACGTCATGCGCGCGCACCGTGCGCTGCCCCTGCACGTGAGCGAGGACGGTCTCTTCGTAGCCGTCGCCCATGCCGACTTCACGGAGGCTGCCCAAGCCGTCGCCCACGCCTCGAACCTGCCTGTACACGTCGCGCTCACGTCGGCGTCGGACCTGGAGGTGTTCCTCGGACGTGTCCTCGCCGACGCCCCGCGAACGGAATCGGTCCCGGCCGCAGCGCCACCGGTCCCGCCCGTCGCGGAAGCTGTGCCCGTGGCCGGCGGGGCGGGCGAGAGCGGCCTCATCGAGATGCCCACCATCCTCGAGTCCGACGCGGGCGAGGATGTGCACGAGGTCACCTTCGAGCTCCACATCAACGACCTCCTCGAGAAGGTCCTCGAGGTCGGAGCCTCCGACTTGCATCTCACCGAGGGTGCACCCCCCGAGGTGCGCGTGCACGGCGACCTCATGCCCGTCCCCGGCTACGACGTGCTCGACGCCCAGACGCTGCGCCGCCTCATCTACGCCATCCTCACGCAGAAGCAGCGCGAGCGCTTCGAGGAGGACTGGGAGCTCGACCTGTCCCACCCCCTGCCCGGCAAAGCGCGCTTCCGCGTGAACCTGTTCGTGCAGAAGGGGTCGTTCGGGGCGGTGCTGCGCACGATCCCGGACCAGATCGTCCCGATCGAACAGCTCGGCCTCCCCAAGATCGTGCGGGAGTTCGCCGACATTCCCCGCGGCCTCGTCCTCGTCACCGGCCCCACGGGATCGGGCAAGTCGACGACCCTCGCCTCCGTCGTCGACATCGTGAACTCGACGAAGCCGGTCCACATCATGACCGTCGAGGACCCGATCGAGTTCCTCCACCACCACAAGCGGGCGATCGTGAACCAGCGCGAGATCGGCGAGGACACGAAGTCGTTCTCCAACGCCCTGCGTCACGTGTTGCGCCAGGACCCGGACGTGATCCTCGTCGGCGAGATGCGCGACCTCGAGACGATCCAGACCGCACTCACGGCGGCCGAGACCGGCCACCTCGTCTTTGCGACCCTCCACACGCAGGACGCACCCCAGTCCATCGACCGCGTGATCGACGTCTTCCCGCCCCACCAGCAGCAGCAGGTACGGGTCCAGCTCGCCACGTCACTCCAGGCGATCATGACACAGCAGCTCATCCGCACCTCGGATGCGCGGGGGCGGTGCGTCGCGACGGAGGTCATGGTGGCGACGCCCGCGATCCGCAACCTGATCCGGGAGGGAAAGATCTACCAGATCTACTCGGCGATGCAGGCCGGTGGTCAGCACGGCATGCAGACCATGGACCAGTCGCTCGCCGATCTCGTGAAACAGCGCCGCATCACCTACGACCTGGCGCTCGAACGGTGTGCCAACCAGACGGACCTGGCCCGGCTCTGCGGACGCATGTGACGTGACCGGGTGACATAGCAGCGAGGGACGACGCATGAGCGAGACGTTCAAGTACAAGGTGAGGGATCGGTCCGGTGCCGTCCTCGAGGGCGAGCTCGATGCCGACAACGTGTCCGTTGTCGCAGCCCGCCTCCGCCAGGAGGGCTACATCCCGATCGAGATCGACCGCAAGGGCTCGGGCGGCCTGCAGGCGGACCTCTCGATCCCGGGTATCACGGACCGCATCAAGCTGAAGGACCTTGCCGTCTTCAGCCGCCAGTTCGCGACGATGATCAACTCCGGCCTCTCGCTGATCCGGGCGCTCGGCATCCTCGCCGAGCAGACGGAGAACAAGCAGCTCGCCAAGATCATCGGTGAGGTGCGCCAGGACATCGAGACCGGCACGGGCCTCTCGGCTGCGCTCGCCAAGCACCCGAAGGCGTTCAACGACCTCTATGTGTCCATGGTGAAGGCGGGTGAGTCCGGCGGTGTGCTCGACTCCGTCCTCCTGCGCCTCGCCGACACGATGGAGAAGCAGGTCGCGCTGCGCCAGAAGGTGAAGTCGGCCATGACCTACCCGGTTATGGCGATGTCGCTGATCCTCCTCATCACGGCGGCGATGCTGATCTTCATCGTCCCCATGTTCGAGAACCTCTACAACTCGCTCGGCGGCACCCTGCCCCTGCCGACGCGGATCCTCATGGGTGTCTCGTCCTTCGTCGCCGGCCCCGGCGGCCTCGTGATCTTCGCCCTCCTCGTCGGCGGCATCGTCTTCCTCGTGAAGTGGAACAAGACCGAGAACGGCAAGCGCGTCCTCGACCGGGTCAAGCTGCGCATCCCGGTCTTCGGTGCGGTCGTGCACAAGACGGCCCTCGCCCGCTTCGCCCGCACGCTCAGCGTCCTCCTCCGGTCGGGTGTCCCGATCCTCGAGGCGCTCGAGATCGTCTCGGACACCGTGAACAACAACGTGATGCGGGACGCCATCGAAGACGTGAAGCTCGCCGTGAAGCGAGGCGACAGCCTCGCCCGGCCCCTGACCGAGCACGACGTGTTCCCACCGATGGTCGTGCAGATGATGGCCGTGGGTGAGGAGACGGGGGCGCTCGACACGATGCTCGAGAAGATCGCCGTGTTCTACGAGGGTGAGGTCGAGGCCCTCGTCCAGGCCCTCACGAGCCTCATCGAGCCCCTCCTCATCCTCGTCATGGGCCTCGCCGTGGGCGGAATGCTCATCGCCCTCTACATGCCCATGTTCAACATCATCAACCTCATCCAGTGAGGTCGTGAGAAGAGGGCAGCCGGGATCCGCGGGCAGTTCTACCCACAGCGCGCATGACCCATTCGGGCTTGGGTCAGTGGCACCATTTCGCCACAGCTCGCCCGGAAACGGGAGCACTCTGCCGATATCGGATACAGGGCGACGCGGGACGGCTCCGGACAAGGCCGTGACGATGACGAACCGGGCATCTCGAAACCGGGCATCTCGGGGGGACAGGGGATTCTCCCTCGTCGAGTTGATGGTGGTGATCCTCATCATCGGCATCCTCATCGGGATCGCGATCCCCGTCTGGTACTCCGTGCGCCAGCGCACGCAGGACAGGGCGGCGCAGTCCGAGCTGCGCACGGCAGCCGGCGCGCAGATGGCGTGGTACGGAGGGGCACAGATGTTCACGGCGAACCCGGTCGAGCTCGCCTCGATGGAGTCGGCGCTCGACTTCGTCGCCGCCCCCTCGACGGATCCCCAGGAAGTCAGCCTCTTCCTCGACCCGGTTGCGCCCTGGCCGGGCGCGACAGTGATCATGGGTTCACGGTCGAACACGGGTCGGTGCTTCTACCTGCGCCTCACGCACGACAGCTCCCTCCGCTTCGGCTCGACGGGCTACCAGGCGGTATGTGACGTGAACGCCGCCGCCGCGGCCTGGACCGACTCGTGGTGACGGTCGGGCGCCGGTAGGTCGCCCGACCCAAATCGGTGTCCGACCTTCAAGTGCGGAGGTCAGGACGGCCGATATGCACGTAACAGAAGCAAGCGGCCTGGCCGGTCCAGTCAAAGGCACACTCGCAGCGATGCGGGGTCGCAAAGCCACGGGACTCACAGCGGCAGTCGATTGGCATTCGTTGTCCAGTCGCAACGAGTCCGCCGGGCTACCTGGCCGGCGCATCCACCCGTGCGGTGGGACGTCTCCCAGTCAGGCATCACGGCCACCAGACGCTTGCGGACCAGCTACCGCAATCCACGGAGGTGGACCGTGTACAAGCGCCTTGCGGCGTTGAAGGACAAGGAAGAGGGATTCACGCTCATCGAGCTCATGGTCGTGGTCCTCATCATCGCCATCCTGATCGCCATCGCCATCCCGACCTTCCTCGGCGCCCGACAGCGTGCCCAGGACCGTGCCGCGCAGAGCGACATCAGAAACGCGTTCACGGCCGAGAAGACGCACTACACCGACACAGAGGCCTACACGGACGTGGGAGCGACGATCGACGCCATCGAGCCCTCGCTCACGTACCAGGACAACAGCCTCAACCCGCCGGCGAACACGGTCGGACTCGACCTCGGTGCGAGCGCACAGGAGGTCTGTGTCGTCAAGCAGTCCAACTCGGGCCAGTGGTTCGGTCTGAGGGACCAGGCCACGGGCGCCGGCTCCGGCACCACCTACTTCTCAGGTGCGGCTGCGCCGGGAGCGTGCAACGCTGCGACGTTCGCCCTGACCGAGTGGTGACAACCCACCTGACCTGAACAGGTCGAGACAAGACAGAGAGAACCGGGAGGGGGAGCGGACTCGATCCGCTCCCCCTCCCGCGCGCGGCAGGAGGGTGTGGGTCGACATCCGCGGGTGATGTAGGGTCCCGCTCGATGCCGGCCACAACAGCGGACACCCTTGCCCTCGTCCTCGTGGGCGTTCTCGGCCTCGTCGTCGGGTCGTTCCTGAACGTCGTGATCGCGCGGGTTCCGGCGGGCGAGTCGATCGTGGCGCCCCCGTCAGCCTGCCCCGAGTGCAAGACGGAGATCAAGCCCTACGACAACATCCCCGTGCTCTCGTACCTCATCCTGCGGGGCCGGTGCCGTAGTTGTGGTGCCCGCATCTCGGTCCAGTACCCGCTCGTCGAGGTAGGCTGCGCCGCCCTCTGGATAGTCGTATTCCTCCGTTTCGACGGCCTCACGTGGTCCTTTGTGCTCGCCGCCGTCCTCCTCGCCTCCCTCCTCGCCCTCGCCGTGGTCGACGCACAGACGTTCCGGCTCCCCAACGCGATCACTTACACGACGTTCGTGATGGGCCTCGTCCTCGTCGTGACAGCCTCGGCCGCCACCGGCGAATGGAATCGCCTCCGCGACGCCGTGATATCCGCCGGGGCCGCATTCCTGCTCTTCTGGCTCATCGCCGCCGTCGGCGGGGCTGCCTTCGGCGAGGACGCGATGGGTTTCGGTGACGTGAAGCTCGCGGCCGTCCTCGGCCTCTATCTCGGCTGGCTCGGACCCCGCTTCGTCGTGATCGGCCTCTTCCTCGGCTTCCTCGTCGGTGCAGTGGCCGGCATCGCCCTCCGGGCTGCCGGCAGGAAGAAGAAGCGGGATCCCATCCCCTTCGGTGTGTTCCTCGCGATCGGCGCTTTCCTCGGCATGCTCGTCGCCGACCCCATCGCAGATCTCTATCTGAGCGGCCTCCACTGAGGCCGAGCGGTGTCACCCCGCCGCCGCTGGGCCGAACGGGCCACACCGCACCTGAGTCGGCAGCACCCCCGACGATGAGCCGAACGTCAAGGTTTCGCGGCCAGACGCCGACCCATGAGATGTACCACATTCCCGCGTTTGGGAGGGTCGCCGCATGGGTCGCAGCGGTGTCATCGGACTCGATATCGGAAGCAGCGCAGTACGCGCAGCAGAGGTGGACATCAAGCGGAATCCACCTGTGCTCACACGTTTCGGGCAGGTCATGCTGCCACCCGGAGCGGTGGCCGACGGGGAGATCATCGAGGAGCAGGCTGTCGGCGAGACGATCGCGGATCTCTGGAAGCGCGTCGGGTTCCGTTCGAGAAACGTGATCGCCGGCGTCGCGAACCAGCGTGTGATCGTGCGTCAGATCGAGATGCCCTACATGGAGGAACCAGAGCTCGAGTCGAGCCTCCCCTTCCAGGTGCAGGAGCAGCTCCCCATCCCGGTCGACGAGGCCATCCTCGACTTCCAGGTGCTCGAGGAGATCGTGACTCCCGACAACGAGCGGCTGATCCGCCTCCTCCTCGTGGCCGCGCAGCGGGACATGATCGAGAGCCTCCTGCGCACCCTGGATCATGCCGGGCTGAACGCCTCGATCGTCGACCTCGTCCCCCTCGCCCTCCTCCGTACACTCGGAGAACCGGGCCAGTCGTCGTTCGAGACGGGTTACGGCGGTTTCGGCGAAGGCGCCGAGGCGATCGTCGACATCGGGGCCGGTGTCACGAACATCGTCGTGCACGAGAACGGCATGCCCCGCTTCGTGCGCATCCTCGTGTCAGGCGGCCAGCACGTAACCGACGCCCTCGCCACGGCACTGCAGACATCGCCCGAGGAAGCCGAGCTCCTCAAGCGTCAGGCCGCCTTCGGCGGAGTACCCGAGGAGGCCACCCGCATCATCGAGGACCGCACGAACAGCGTCCTCGAGGAGGTGCGGGGCTCCCTCGACTACTACAGCGCCCAGCCCGAGTCCACGGCCCTCTCCCGGGTCGTGCTCACGGGCGGCGGTTCGTGCATCGAGGACCTCGCGCCCCGGCTCGCGACGGCGACCGGAGTCGCGACCGAATACGGACACCCGTTGGCGTCGGTCAGTCTCGGTCCGATCGGGCTCACCCCCGAACAGCTCGCCGAGGCGGAGCCGCTCATCTCGGTCCCCGTCGGTCTCGCCCTGGGAGAGAGGCAATGACAGCAACACAGACGTCGCCCGCCACCACGCGGCCCGATACCCGACCACCCGAGTACACGGAGATCAAGCCGGCGGACGGGGGCCTGCGGACGGCCACTCCCGTGAAGCCACGTCGCATCAATCTCCTGCCCCCCGAGATCGGGCGGCAACGGGCGCAGGCCAAGATCAAGTTCTACGTGTTCGGCGGTGTGGGCCTGCTCGTCGTCCTCCTCGCCGCCCTGTACGTGCTCAAGACGATGCAGATCTCGGCGGCGCAGGAGGAGCTGGCGGACCAGAAGACCAAGAACGAGGCCCTGCAGTCCCAGGTCGACGACCCCGCCCTGCAGGCGGTCGTGGCGAAGCAGGCGGACGCGCAGGCGAGGGCGGGGGCACTGAGTGGTGTCGTGACCGGCGAGGTGTCGCTGCCTGCCCTCCTCAACCAGCTCTCGATCGTGATTCCCGACGGCACGTGGCTGGCATCCCTCAACTTCACCGGTGGAGGCGGCGCTCAGGCCGGTGCGGGGTCGACGGGCACATCGGCCGGGGCATCAGCCGCTCCGACCCAACAGGCAGGTGCAGCCGGGGCGCCGCCCGCTGAGGCTGCAGCGGGACCGATCGGCACCCTGCAGGTGAACGGGTCGGGTCTCGGCAACCAGCAGATGGAATGCTCCCACGACGTCTCGGCGATCTGGCTGCAGACGATGCAGGCGTGGCCCGCAATATCGAAGGTGTGGGTGTCGACCTCGACGAAGTCGGGGGAGGGGCTCTGCAACGTGGTCGACTTCACGTCCGACATGGAGCTGAGCTCGACCCTCGAGACCGGACGGTCGGGCCGGTTCGCGAGCTCGGCCGGGCCGGCGGCACCGACTTCGCCCGGGACGGCATCGACGGGGACGGGAGGGTCGCAGTGAAGACCAAAGCCCTCTCCATCGTGGGTGTCCTCGTGGCGCTCATCATCGCTCTCGCCTGGTTCATGTTCCTCTACAAGCCTGCAAGCGACAAGCTCGGCAAGGTCAACACCGAGATCGAGGACGCCAAGGCCGAGGAGATCACCCTCCAAGGCGAGCTCGCCTCCCTGAAGGAGCTCGCCGCGCAGGAGGCGACGATCGACAGCAGCCTCGCCTCCCTGCAGCAGGCGGCGCCGGACGTCGCCGACGAACAGGGCCTCATCGCCGCCCTGCAGAAGACGGCGTACGACAACAATGTCGAGCTGTCCAGCGTCACGGTGTCGGAGCCGACCCCGGGTGGCGACATCTCGACGCTGAGCTTCCAGCTCGAGGCGAGTGGGAGCTTCCGTGACGTGACGAACTTCTTCGCCGCCCTCCTCGACCCGGCCGTGATGCCACGAGTCGTGACGTTCGACCAGATGCAGGTGACACCGGCCGAGACCGGCACGGGGGACGGACCGACCATCAACATCGTGTCCGTGTCCCTGTCGGGTCGGGCGTTCACGACAGAGGGTGCGGGTGCTGCGCCTACACAGGGCGCGGCCCCGACCGAGGCGGGCGCGACCGCGACCGCACCCAGCGGACAGTGACGGAGGACACCGGAGATGGCCAAGCTGGAGATGACCAAGTCGGGTGAGGGAGCCAAGGAGGGGCCGAACAAGGCCCTCCTGATCATCCTCGGCGTCCTCTGCGCCGTCGCCCTGTTCATGTTCGTCGTCAAGCCCCTCGTCTTCAGCGGGGACAAGGAGCCTTCCGGGGGTAGTCCCGAGGCGTCATCTCCCGCCCAGACCGACGCCCAGACCGACAGCGGGGCAGGCTCAGGCACGGATTCCGGCACCGGCGCCGGTGCGGCAACGACCACACCGGGGAGTACGACGGGTGAAGGGGGAGGGACGACGGAGAGTCCGGCCGGACCTGCGGCCGGCGCCGGAAGCAGTGTGGAGGCGGCGGCCGCCGAGTTGCCGGCTGCGTTCGCCGGCAAGGGGGCACGCGAGGACCCGTTCCTCTCGCTCGCCCCCGACACCGCCACGGGCAGCGAATCCTCCACCTCTCCCTGACGCTCACGCCGTTCGCGCCGTTTGCATCACCACTTTCTCCTGCACGTGGGCGTACTCAACCACGCTCAGCGTGGTTGAGTACGCCCACGTAACGCTTTCGCGCGTGGAGTGCCGCGTCGACGAGAGCCACAGCACGTGCCGGTTCGGTGAGGACGAGGAGACGCGTGATGCGCAGCGTCTCCCAGCCCGCTTCGATGAGTAGAGCGTCCCTGTGCGCGTCGAACTCGGCCTGTTCCTGGAGGAGGTGGTGGCGGCCGTCGATCTCGACGGCGAGACGAACCGCGGGGAACGCGAAGTCGATCTCGAAGGAGCGCTCGCGAGTGACGACAGGCTGGTGGTGGACCCACTGGTGCGGCCAGTGGACCGATGCTAGAGCCTCGAAGGCGGTCTCGCCGTCGCTGTCGTGTTCCTCGAGGTTGAGCGGCTGCATCTCGAGGCGGCGGCGGAGGCGCTTCTGGCCATGATGCCCTCGAGACCTCCTTGCGAAGAGGCAGAGCTCCTCGCGTGTCGCCTTCCCGTCTCGAACTGCGAGGTCGGCCGTGCTCGGCAGCTCTCTCGGGTGTATGTGCGCCACGTCGAGCACCGTGCGTGCGACGCTCGTGCAGCGGAGCCCGTCGACGACCACGACGTCCAGCTTCTGCGGTGCCCGGCACCTGTGGACGATCACGCCGGTTGGGATTCGCTTCTGCCAGTGGGCCGAGAACACGTTGATCTCCTTGGGCCGAGCCCGGCGCAGTCCGAGGCGGTAGGCAGCGCTCCGATGGGAGAGGCAGCCGTACTTCCCAGCCGCGAGCACGGCGGCCATCTCGAGGAGATCCGGTGTCTCGGGAGTAGTCGAAGCGCGGTAGACGCCCACGTGGATCTGCACCCACTTTCCCGATTCGAGGTGGTACTCGATCTGGCGTCTCGTGAGCCCGGTGGAAAGTGCTGTTTCGTGGGAGAAGGCGCCGTGCGACGCCGCGGAATGTTGGGCAAGTAGGCATTCGGGATGTGACATGAGCCCCCCTTTCGGTGGCCTCATCCTCCCTGCGGGGTGTGACACATCGCGCGCTGTTGCCGCTCTCCAGCCACGTGGGCGTACTGACCCACGCTGGTTGTGTTTGAGTACGCCCACGTGAGGGGTAGGCAGCCATGTGGGCGTACTTACCCACGCTGGTTGTGGTTGAGTACGCCCACGTGGATGGAGAGGTGGGACTTGTAGGCTGAGGCGATGCTTCGCTTCCTTACCGCCGGGGAGTCCCATGGCCCCGGGCTGACCGTGATCCTCGAAGGCATGCCTGCCGGAGTCCCCGTGACGGAGCAGGACATCACCGCCGAGCTCGCGCGGCGCCGACTCGGCTTCGGCCGCGGACCCCGCATGGCGCTCGAACAGGACGAGCTCGAGCTCCTCGGCGGTCTGAGGCACGGGCGTACCCTCGGATCCCCCGTCTCGGTCCTCATCCGCAACACCGAGTGGTGGAAGTGGGAGGAGGAGATGTCCCCGCACCCCGGGAGCGCCAGACGCCGCCTCACCGAACCCCGCCCCGGCCACGCCGACCTCGCCGGCATGCAGAAGTACGACTTCGACGACGCCCGCAACATCCTCGAGCGGGCATCGGCACGCGAGACCGCGGCGCGGGTCACAGCCGGCGTGTTCGCGAAGGCCCTGCTGCGCGCCGTCGGCGTCGAGATCGTGAGCCACGTCGTCTCGATCGGCAGCGTCTCCGCCGCCGGCGAGGCGCAACCGGCACCGGGTGACCTCGCCGAAGTCGACGCATCCCCCGTGCGATGTTGGGACAAGCAGGCAGAGGCCGCCATGGTCGAGGCGATCGAGGAGGCCAAGGCAAAGCAGGAGAGTCTGGGCGGCGTCTTCGAGATCCTCGGCTACGGGCTGCCACCGGGCATCGGCAGCCATGTGCACTGGGATCGCCGTCTCGACGGCCTGCTCGCGCAGGCGATCTGCAGCATCCAGGCCGTGAAGGGAGTCGAGATCGGCGACGCGTTCGACGTCGCGGGCGAACTCGGATCCCGCGCGCACGACGAGATCGGATGGGACCCGGATTCCGGCTACGTCCGCCATTCGCACCGGGCAGGCGGAATCGAAGGCGGCATGACGAACGGCGACCTCCTCGTCGTGCGTGGCCACATGAAACCGATTTCGACGCTGCCCAAGCCGCTGCGCACCGTCGACACGGACACGAAGGAGGAGTCGGTGGCGTTCAAGGAGCGCACCGATGCCGTCGCCGTCCCCGCCGGGGGTGTCGTGGGTGAGACGATGGTCGCATTGACTCTCGCCAACGCCTTCGTCTCCCAGTTCAGCAGTGACACCCTCGATGATCTCGTCGCCGCGGTCGACCGGTACAGGGAGCGCGTCCGGCAGTGAGTGCCGACCACGTCGCGATCGTCGGCATGCCTGCCACGGGCAAGTCGGCTGTGTGCGATCTCGTGGCGGCGGACCTGGGCGTGGCATCGGCACATCTCGACGAGATCGTCGAGTCGGCTGCCGCCATGCCTGTCGAAGAGATCTTCGCGACGCAGGGCGAGACGCGCTTTCGCGAGATCGAATCGGCCTGCCTGTTCGAGCTCCTCGACGCCGAGGAGCCGACTGTCATCGCCTGCGGGGGTGGGGTTCCGACGGTGGACTCCAACGTCTCGCGTCTCCGGGGCGGCGACGTGCACGTCGTCTGGTTGACTGCGCTCCCGGCCACACTCCGGGAGCGTCTCGCCGATGACGTACAGCGGCGCCCGCTCCTTGCGGACATGACGGACGTCGACCGCCTGTACCGGGAGCGGCGCCATCTCTACTGGCGGGTGGCCGATGTCGTGGTCCCCACCGACCGACGAGCACCTACGACCGTGGCCACGGTCGTACGCGGGCGTCTCGTCGCGTCCGGATTCTCCGTGGGGGAGTGACCATGCCGCGTGCCGTGACGATTCCCGTGGGGGACAGGGAGTACGAGGCGGTCGTGGGCCGGGGCACGTTCGCCGGTGTGGGGGAGGCGGCGTCAGCGTTCGGTCCGCGCCGCGCCGGTCTCGTCACCCAGCACGCCGTGTCGGCCTATGCAGACGACGTCGAGGAGTCCCTCGTGAGCTGCGGCCTCGAGGTCGTGCGCTGCGTCATGGGGGAGGGCGAGGCCGAGAAGTCGTGGGAGACGGCGGGTTCCCTCCTCGAACGGCTTGCCGCCGCGGAGCTGCACAGGGACGACGTCGTTGTGGGAGTCGGTGGCGGTGCCGTGACCGACACAGCCGGCTTCGTCGCCGCCACACTGCTGCGCGGCGTGAGGTGGATCGCGTGCTCGACGACGGTCCTCGGGGCCCTCGACGCCGCGGTGGGCGGCAAGACCGGCGTGAACCTGCGGGCCGGGAAGAACCTCGCCGGGGCCTTCTGGCAACCGTCGGCTGTCTTCGTCGACACGTCGGCATTCGACTCCCTGCCGCGGGACGAGGTCATGGGTGGCCTGGCCGAGGCCGTCAAGTACGGCTTCATCGCAGACCCCGAGATCCTCGACGTGATCGCCCGGTGGGGAGACGCCACCGCCGCCGACCCCGTTCACAGGGCTGAGGACGATCTGGACAGCGTGATCGCCCGCGGCATCGCCGTGAAGGCGGGAGTCGTCGCCGAGGACGAGCGCGAATCAGGTCGCCGCGCGATCCTCAACTACGGCCACACGCTCGGTCACGCGCTCGAGACCGCGACCGACTTCCGTCTCGGTCACGGCGCCGCCATCGCGGTCGGCATGGCCTTCGCCGCCGAGCTCGCACACGCGACGGGGCGAATCGACAGCGACATCGTGGGCCTCCACCGGCACGTGCTACGCCGCCTCGACCTGCCGGTCTCGGCTCCCCGTCGAGACATCGAAGCGGCCCTGCCCCTCATGCGCCGCGACAAGAAGGCGACACGGCAGGGGCTGCGCTTCGTTCTCCTCGAAGGACTCGCTCGACCCGCCATTGTGGGTGATGTCCCCGAAGCTATGGTGGAGATCGCCGCCGCCCGGGTGAGCGACCCGGCGGCCAATCCCTGAGAGGAGACCCTTCCATGGCATTGAGGGGACGAAAGGACGACGTGCCGGTCGAGGCGGATGCCGCAGGCGAGCCGGCGCCGAGCCTGATCCGGATCCTGCACGGCCCGAACCTGAACCTGCTCGGAGAGCGGGACCCGGAGCACTACGGGTCCGAGACACTCGCCGAGATCGAACACCTGGCGATGCAGCGAGGCGAGGTTCTCGGTCTCGCGACCGAGTTCTTCCACACGAACCACGAGGGCGAGCTCGTCGAAGCCGTGCAGGCCGCGGGACGCCAGGCGCAGGGGATCATCATCAATCCCGGGGCCCTGACCCACTACTCGCGGGCCCTCGCAGACGCCATCGATGCGGTGGACATCCCCGTCGTCGAGGTGCACCTCTCGAACATCCACGCCCGTGACGAGTGGAGACGGACGTCAGTCACGGCGCCGTGCGTCACTGCGATCATCGCGGGATTCCGCCAGATGGGATATGTCTTCGCGATCGATGCCATGTCGGGCTTCCTGAACGAATTCGCTGCCGCCTGACCTCGCGTGGACTTCGGCGCGCGCCTCGAATCCGTCCGCACACAGCTCGGCGCGCGTGACCTGCCTGCGTTGCTCGTGTCGGACGCGTTCAACCTCCGTTGGATCACGGGATTCACAGGGTCGAGCGCCTGGCTTGTCGTCTCGGAGTCGGCGGCGACGCTCGTCACCGACGGGCGCTACACCATGCAGGCGGGGGCCGAGCTCGACGCGGCGGGACTCACGGATGCCGTCACGGTGTCCGTCGGCACCGACGCCGGCTGGGATCGCGTGCTGCAGTCGGTGGCCTCGTGTCCGGTCCTCGGGGTGGAGGCAGCCTCGCTCTCGTGGGCGGACGCACGCCGCCTCGAGGAGGGGCTGGACACGACGCTCGTGCCCACGCACGGCCTGGTCGAAGCACTGCGCATGACGAAGGAACCGGAAGAGATCGAGGTGATCGCCGCCGCCGTCGCCCTGGCCGACGCGGCGCTCACCACCGTCGTGGCGGGGGACTGGGTGGGGCGGACGGAGATGGAGCTCGCCGCCGCACTCGAATGGGAGGCGCGGGGAAGGGGAGCGTCCGGGACGAGCTTCCCGACGATCGTGGCGTCCGGCCCGCACGGCGCCCTGCCGCATGCGACACCGCGCGCAGAGCGGATCGAAGCCGGGGCACCGGTCGTCGTCGACTTCGGCTGTCTTCTCGACGGCTACTGCTCGGATGCGACCCGGACGGTGGTCTGGGGCGAGGTTCCGGACGACCTCGCCGCGATCCATGCCGTGGTCGCCGCTGCGCAGGACGCGGCCCGGGACGAGACGCGGGCCGGGGCGGACTGCAGGGCCGTGGATGCGGCTGCACGGTCGGTGATCGAAGAAGCGGGCTGGGGGGACCACTTCGTGCACGGGACAGGGCACGGTGTGGGACTTGCCGTGCACGAGCCGCCCCGCATCGCGGCAACGTCGGACATGACGCTCGAGACAGGCTTCGTCGTCACGATCGAACCGGGTATCTATGTTCCAGGGTTGGGCGGCGTGCGGATCGAGGATCTCGTCGTGGTCGGGGAATCAGGCTGTCGCACGCTCACGTCGCTTCCCCGGGGCCTTGCCGACCTCACCGCCTGACTCTCACCCCGCGTCCTGCATGCGAGAGGAGGCCGGGCCCCGCGCCATACTCGGGGTTGCCCCGCCTGCCGTCCCGTGACGTGACGGGCGGGACTGCCGGCCAGGATCCCAGTCCCAGGCAAAGGATCACCGCGTGAGGACGATCTCGACGAACGATCTGAAGACAGGTGTGGCACTCCAGATCGACGACGGCCTCTGGCAGGTCGTGGACTTCCAGCATGTGAAGCCGGGGAAGGGACACGCGTTCGTGCGCACCCGCCTCAAGAACATCGAGACCGGAGCCGTCGTCGACAAGACGTTCCGCTCCGACGAGAAGGTCCCGCAGGCCATCATCGACAGACGCGAGATGCAGTACCTCTACCGGGACGGCGCCGACCTCGTCTTCATGGACAACGAGACCTACGACCAGGTGCACGTCGCATCGGACGTAGTCGGCGAACAGGTCGACTACATGGTCGAGAGCGACAACGTGACCGTCGTGTTCCACGATTCCCGCGCCCTCGGGGTCGAGTTGCCCGCAGCCGTGGTGCTCGAGGTCACGGATACCGAACCCGGCGTGAAGGGCGACCGTGTCTCGGGTGCGACGAAGCCCGCGACACTCCAGACGGGGAAGGTGGTCGCCGTGCCTCTCTTCGTCGAGGTGGGCGAGAAGGTGAAGGTCGACACGCGGGACGGGTCCTATCTCTCCCGTGGGTGACCGAGCGGGGACGTGGCGGAGGAGCGCGGCATGAGCAGAGACGAGGGGCGCCGCAGGCGCAGAGCCCGCCGGGCCGCGCTCGAGGCCCTGTACGCCGCTGATGTCGCCGGCCTCGACGCGGGGGAGGTGCTCACCCGCGAGGCCGAGGTCGAGGGTGGGGCGGGGTCGCCTGACCCCTTCGCGAGACGCCTCGTCGACGGGGTCTGTGCCAATCGGGAAGAGCTCGACCGGCGCATCGGGGAAGTGGCGGAGCACTGGCGTCTCGATCGCATGCCTCCCGTCGACCGTGCGCTCCTGCGCATCGCCCTCTACGAGATCGATGCCTGCGACGACATCCCCGTCGGGGCGACGATCAACGAGGCCGTGGAGCTCGCCCGCTGCTTCTCCACGACGGAGTCGGGCCGGTTCGTGAACGGACTGCTCGGCCGCCTCGCCCAGAGCGCCCCGTCCGGTTCCTGAGGTACTCGCCTCGCGACGGTTTGCGATCGACCGCGGTGATCTCCGAACATCTGCGCATGCCGGACAGCGCAGCAACCCGTGAACTCACCTCGGAGCGCATCGGTGAGCTGGCGCGGTCGGTCGACACCGCGCAGGGTGCCGCCCAAGGTGCCTTCCGTCTCCTCGGCGCCTGGTTCGACCCCGTGTTCCACGGCCTCGACCGCATCCCCGTCGAGGGGCCTGTCCTTCTCGTGGGGAACCACACGGTCACGGGCGTGTGGGACTCGATGCTGATGCTGCACGAGCTGTGGCGACGTCGGAGCCTGTGCGTGTTCGCCCTCGGGGACCACTTTCACTTCCGCATCCCGGTGTGGCGGGACGTGATGGAGTCGTTCGCCGCGGTTCCCGGCACGCGGGAGAACTGTGCGGCGCTCCTCCGGGATCGTCGTCATGTCCTCGTGTACCCGGGGGGCGGCCGTGAGGTCTGCAAGATGCGGGGCGAGAAGTACCGCCTCATCTGGAAGGAACGAGTCGGTTTCGCCCGCATGGCGATCGACAACGGGGCGACGGTGGTGCCGTTCGCGGCGGTCGGTGGCGAGGAGATGTACGACATCGTCATCGACACCGACGACGTGATGCGTTCACCGATGCGGCCGGTCGTCGAGCGCCTGCAGCGGCGCCTGGGGGTCCCGGCGGACGAGATCATGCCGCTCGTGCGTGGGCTCGGTCCTCTGCCACGCCCCACCCGTGTCTACTTCGAGTTCTGCGAGCCGATCCGTACGGACCGATACGGGGGCCGCGGGGATGACCTGCGGGCGGTGTGGGAGTTGCGGGCTGCCACAGAGGGCGCGGTCGAGGCCGCGATCCTGCGCCTGCGCGAGGAGCAGGGCGGCGATCCCCTGCGTGATCTGGCGGCCCGCGTCAGCCACGGGGTGGGCCGTCGACTGCGGCGCGACCCTGCCGGGGGCGGGAACGCTGCTACGCTCCGAGAGATCCTTGATCCCCGGAGGCCGAGGCGCCGAGGCGTCGCACGCCTCCGGAACCCCCTTTAAGAACCAGTCCGGCGAGGCTGAGAAGGTGGAGGCGACCGAGATGGCAGAGCAGTTCGCGCCCAAGGCCGAAGTGCTCGACGCCGACGAGATCAGGCGGGCGACGACACGCATCGCGCACGAGGTCCTCGAGCGCAACAAGGGAGCAGACGGTCTCGTCCTCGTAGGGATCCACACACGTGGTGTGCCCCTCGCCCGACGCATCGCAACCTCGATCCGGGACGTGGAGGGCATCGAGCCACCGGTCGGGTCTGTCGACATCGCCTTCTATCGCGACGACATCGGCACGAAGCCGCGCGCGCCGACCGGCCCGACCGAGATCCCGGTCGGGATAGACGGCGCGACCGTGGTCGTCGTCGACGACGTCCTGTACACGGGCCGCTCGGTGCGCGCCGCCATGGACGCGATCTGCGACTTCGGCCGGCCGACTGCGATCCAGCTCGCCGTCCTCGTCGACCGGGGCCATCGAGAACTGCCTATCCGCGCCGACTACGTCGGCAAGAACCTTCCCACGGCACGCGACGAGGTCGTCAAGGTCCGTGTCCTCGAGGTCGACGGCGCAGACGGGGTCGACATCGGCACGCGACCCCACGCGCCGGGATCTGCGCCCGACAGGGAGGCCGCGACTCCGTGAGCGACCGCTCCCTCCTCTCGATCGACGACCTCGACGTGGCCGGCATCCGTGAGATCGTCGAGCTGTCCGATGCATTCGAGGAGGTGCTGAGACGGCCCATCCCCAAGGTGCCCGCCCTGCGTGGCCGTACGGTCGCCAACGTCTTCTTCGAGGACTCGACGCGAACACGCCTCAGCTTCGAGATCGCCGCCAAGCGCCTCTCTGCCGACACGGTCAACTTCACGGCGTCGGGTTCGAGCCTCTCGAAGGGAGAGTCGCTCTTCGACACGATCCGGACTCTGCATGCCATGGGTGTCGACGCGTTCGTCGTGCGGCATCGCGCGCCGGGCGCGGCGCGCCGTGTCGACGGGTGGGTGGACACGCCGGTGATCAACGCGGGCGACGGCGCCCACGAGCATCCGACGCAGGCCCTCCTCGACCTCGTGACTGTGCACCGGCGGCGGGGCGATGTAGAGGGTCTGCGTTGCGTGATGGTGGGGGATATCGAGCACAGCCGGGTCGCGCGCTCGACGATCGGTGCCTTCACGATGATGGGCATGCACGTATCCGTCGCCGCCCCGGCGACACTCCTCCCCACGGGTATCGACGACTGGCCGGTCGACGTCGTCGAGGACCTCGACACCGCCCTCGAGAAGGCAGATGTCGTCTACATGCTCCGCATGCAGAAGGAGCGCATCGCCCGCGATCCGGTGCTGCCGTCACTCCGCGAGTACGTGGCCCGGTACGGGCTCACGGCCGAGCGCGCGCGGCGTCTCCCCCCCGAAGTCGTCCTCATGCACCCCGGTCCCATGAATCGGGGTGTGGAGATCGCGCCGGAGGCAACCGAGCACCCGGGTGCGGCGATCGAGGAACAGGTGCGCAACGGCGTGACCGTGCGCATGGCCGTCCTCTACCTGGCCCTCGGGGGAATGCCATGACGCGCATCGCCCTGCGCGGTGGCCGCGTGTGGACGGGTGCCGGCACCGAGGTAGCCGACATCGTGGTCGCCGACGGGAGTGTCGTCGCGGTCGGGCCGGCAGCAGCAGCGGGATCAGGCACGGACGACCTCGATGCGAGCGGTTGCCTCGTGCTTCCGGGTTTCGTCGATCTCCACGTGCACCTGCGTGTGCCCGGCGGAGAGGACGCCGAGGACGTGTGGACGGGGTCGGCCGCGGCAGCGGCAGGCGGCTTCTGCGACATCGTCGCGATCGGGAACACGCAGCCGCCGTACGACACGGCGTCGGTTGTCCGCACAGTCCGGGCGGAGGCAGAAGCAGCGGGCCTCGTGCGCGTGCACCCGGCCGGCTGCGTGACGCGGGGCCGGAACGGGAAGGACCTCGCCGAGCTCCACGAGCTGCACAGGGCGGGATGCCGCGTCTTCACGGACGACGGCACACCGGTCGCCGATGCCGCGATCATGCGCCGTGCCCTCGAGTACGTGAAGGGGTTCGACGGCGTGGTCGCCGACCACTGCGAGGAGCGATCGCTGACCGACGGCGCGCAGATGCACGAGGGCCGCGTGTCGGGACGCCTCGGTCTGCAGGGCTGGCCGGCTGCCGCCGAGGAGATCATCGTCGCCCGCGACATCGTCCTCGCCGAGCACACGGGTTCCCGCGTCCATCTCCAGCACTTGTCCACGGCAGGCTCTGTCGAGATGGTGCGTCAGGCCAAGGCGCGTGGCGTACGGGTCACGGCCGAGGTGACGCCTCACCACCTCACCCTCACGGACGATCTCGTGGAGGGCTTCGATCCCGTCTTCAAGGTGAATCCACCGATCCGGGGGGAGGAGCACGTGCTCGCAGTGCGGACGGGCCTCGCCGACGGCACCATCGACGCCGTCGCCACAGACCACGCCCCGCACACGGCCGAGGTCAAGGAGGAGTGGACGGATGCGGCATGCGGCATGCTCGGACTCGAAACCGCGGCATCCCTCGTGTGGAACCTCGTGGCGGACGGAACGATCACGCTCGACCGCATGGTGCACGCCATGTGCACGAACCCCGCCCGCATCGCATCCCTGCCCGTGCGGGACGCCATCACACCCGGCGTGACGGCCGACCTGTGCGTGTTCGATCCCGAGGCGACATGGGAGGTCGACGCCGTGGGGCTGCGCTCGAAGGCGACGAACAGTCCCTATGCGGGCATGACGTTGACGGGCCGCGTGCGCCACACGCTGCTCGACGGCCGACCCACGCTCCGGGATGGCGAGATCGCGGCTCCTGTCCCGCCTGTGGGTGGGAGCAGGGCATGGTGAGAGACGGCGGCCTCTTCGGGGCCGAACCGGCCTGTCTCGTCCTCGCGGACGGTAGCGTCTTCCACGGCGAGGCACTCGCCGTGGAAGACGTGGCCGGCGTGACCGGAGGGAAGACAGCCTACGGGGAGGTCGTCTTCAACACCGCCCTGACCGGGTACCAGGAGGTCCTCTCCGACCCGTCCTATGCCGGCCAGATCGTCGTCATGACGTACCCGCACATCGGGAACTACGGGGCGAACCCGGACGACGACGAGGCGGCACAGGTCGCGGCCAAGGGCCTCGTCGTACGGGACGTGTCGCGGGTGGCCTCGAACCATCGGGCCGCGGAGACCTTCGACGCGTGGCTGAGACGACAGGGTGTCACGGCGATCACCGGGGTCGACACGCGGCGTCTCACACGCCACATCCGATCCGTGGGGGCGATGTGCGGCGGGATCTTCACAGGCGAGCTCGCGAGGGGGGCGGTCGACGATCTCGTCGACCGTGTGCGGGCCGAGCCCGGCATGGAGGGACGCAACCTCGTGACCGAGGTGACGTGCCGTGAACCGTACGAGTCACCCTTCGAGCCCGGCTCCCGCGCCTTCCGTGTGCATCTCGTCGACTACGGAGTGAAGCGCACGATCCTGCGCCGCTTGGCGGCGCAGGGATGTGCAGTCACGGTCTTCCCGGCCGGGACACCACCTGCCGCCCTCCTCGACGGCGGGCCCGACGGTGTCATGCTCTCCAACGGCCCCGGCGATCCCACCGCCGTGACGGGTGCACGCGAACAGGTGGCGGCCCTCCTCGGTCGCGTGCCGGTGTTCGGCATCTGCCTCGGCCATCAGATCCTGTCGCTGGTGCTCGGCGCGCAGAGCGAGAAGCTGCCCTTCGGGCATCACGGCGCGAATCATCCGGTCATGGACCTGGCCACGCAGAGGGTCGAGATCACGAGCCAGAACCACGGGTTCAACATCACGTTCGAGCACGCGGGGACGGCGTCTGGGGGCGATGCGGTTCCGGAGCCGGCATTCGTGGGTGCACGCCGCCGGCGCGATGCGGGGGCCGAGCGCGTGGAGACAGAGCTCGGTGCGGTCGAGGTGACGCACCGCAACCTCAACGACGGCACACTCGAGGGAATCCGCTGTCTCGAGATTCCCGCGTTCTCGGTCCAGTACCACCCCGAGGCGGGTCCGGGACCGCGCGACGCCTCGCACCTCTTCGCTCACTTCTGCGAGCTCATGGAGGCGGGCTGATGCCGCGCCGCGACGACCTGCGCCGCATCCTGATCATCGGGTCGGGCCCGATCGTCATCGGCCAGGCATGCGAGTTCGACTACTCGGGGACGCAGGCTGTACGTGTCCTCGAATCCCTCGGTTACGACGTGGTCCTCGTGAACTCGAACCCGGCGACGATCATGACGGATCCCGAGCTCGCGCATGCCACGTACCTCGAGCCACTCACACCGGACTTCGTCGCCAAGATCATCGAACGGGAGCGTCCCGATGCCCTTCTGCCGACCATGGGTGGACAGACGGCGTTGAACGTAACGGTCGACCTCGCCGCGAACGGGGTGCTCGACGAGTACGGCGTCGAGCTCATCGGCGCGAAGCTCGACGCGATCCGCACGGCGGAGGACAGGGAGGCGTTCAAGCGGGCGATGGTCGACATCGGTCTCGAGGTCCCGCGATCCGGCACGGTGAACAGCATCGAGGCCGCGGTCGCTCTCGCCCGCGAGGTCGGCTATCCGGTGGTCGTGCGGCCCGCTTTCACCCTCGGTGGCGGAGGAGGCGGAACCGCCCGCGACGAGGCTGCCCTGCGCCGCATCGTGGAGGAGGGACTGCGACTCTCGCCGGTCGACCAGGTGCTCGTCGAGGAGTCCGTGCACGGTTGGAAGGAGTTCGAGCTCGAGGTCATGCGCGACCTCAACGACAACGTCGTCATCATCTGCTCGATCGAGAACGTCGATCCGATGGGAGTGCACACGGGCGACTCGATCACCGTCGCGCCTGCCCAGACATTGAGCGACATCGAATACCAGCACATGCGTGACGCGGCGGTCGCCTGCATCAGGCGCATCGGGGTCGAGACGGGCGGATCGAACATCCAGTTCGCCGTCGACCCCGCCACGGGGCGGATGGTCGTGATCGAGATGAACCCGCGGGTGAGCCGTTCGTCCGCGCTCGCCTCGAAGGCGACCGGCTTCCCGATCGCGAAGATGGCGGCACAGCTCGCCGTCGGCATGACGCTCGACGAGATCCCCAACGACATCACGAAGAAGACACCGGCGAGCTTCGAGCCGGTGATCGACTACGTGGTGACGAAGGTCCCGCGCTGGGCGTTCGAGAAGTTCCCGGGTTCGCACGACGAGCTCGGCACGACGATGCGCTCCGTCGGCGAGGTCATGGCGATCGGCCGCACGTTTCCCGAATCCCTCCAGAAGGCGATCCGGTCGCTCGAGACAGGGCGAGCCGGACTCAATGCCGACGCGGGTGAGCGGGCATTCACGCTCGGCCGGGACGCTCTGCTCGAGCGTCTCGGTGTGCCCACACCTGACCGCATCTTCTACGTGGAGGCCGCTCTGCGCTGCGGCGCGACGGTCGAGGAGGTGGCGGGCCGCTCGGGGATCGATCCATGGTTCCTCGACGGGATCGCCCGTTTGGGTGAGGCACGAGCCCGTCTCGAGACACTCGACCTCGAGACGTGCAGTGCCCCGGCGATGCGCGACGCGAAGCGACTCGGCTTCTCGGATGCGCAGCTCGCCTGGGTCTGGAACACGGACGAGGAGAGGGTGAGGGCACACCGACGCGGTCTCGGGGTGCTCCCCGTCTACAAGACGGTCGACACGTGTGCCGCCGAGTTCGAGGCCCACACGCCGTACCACTACTCGACGTGGGAGGACACGTCGGAGGTGACCGTGTCGGAGCGCCCCCGCGTGATGATCCTCGGGTCGGGGCCGAACCGGATCGGCCAGGGTGTCGAGTTCGACTACTGCTGCGTGCGGGCCGTCCTCGCCCTCGAGGAGGCCGGCTACGAGACGGTGATGGTGAACTGCAACCCCGAGACCGTCTCGACCGACTACGACACGGCGTCGCAGCTCTTCTTCGAACCGCTCACCCTCGAGGACGTCATCGGCGTGGTGGACGCGGTCTCACCTGTGGCTGTGCTCGTACAGCTCGGCGGTCAGACACCCCTCAAACTCGCGTCCGGACTCGCCGCAGCCGGTGTACCGCTGGCCGGCACACCGCCCGACGCGATCGACGGCGCCGAGGACAGGGAGAGGTTCGCGGAGGTGTGCCGCGAGCTCGGCCTCACGCAGCCACCGGGAGGCACGGCGCCCGACCCGGCCGCCTGCGCGGGAATCGCCGCCGAGATCGGCTATCCCGTGCTCGTACGGCCCAGCTACGTGCTCGGTGGGCGGGCGATGGAGATCATCTACGGGGTCGATGACCTCGTTCTCGCCGCGGAGCGCATGGCGCAGGACGGCGCCTTCGATTCGGGCCCGCTTCTCATCGACCGGTTCCTCGAGGACGCCGTGGAGGTCGACGTCGACGCCTGCTTCGACGGGCGCACCTTCCTGCTCGGTGGGATCATGGAGCACATCGAGGAGGCAGGTGTGCACTCGGGCGACTCCGCGTGCGTGGTTCCACCCCCCACGCTGTCGGTGGACGTGCAACGCAGGATCGCACAGGGTACGGAACAGCTCGCACGACGCCTCGGTGTGCGGGGGCTCATCAACGTGCAGTGGGCGGTGCGGGGTGACGACCTCTACGTACTCGAGGCGAACCCGCGTGCGTCGCGAACGATCCCCTTCGTCTCCAAGGCCCTCGACATCCCCCTCGCCCCGATCGCCGCTCGCGTCATGCTCGGCGAAGGTATCGACACCATGCTCGAGTCGGGTGTGTTCGCGGCCCCACTCGAGGTGGGCGAGACGGTGCCCTACCTGTCGATCAAGGAGGCGGTGCTGCCGTTCACGCGGTTCCCCGGGGCGGACGCCCTGATCGGTCCCGAGATGCGATCGACAGGTGAGGTCATGGGCATCGACACGCGTTTCGGTGTGGCCTTCTCGAAGTCCCAGGCGGCGGCGGGACAACGCCTTCCCGCAAAGGGCAGGATCTTCCTCAGCCTCTCGGACCGCGACAAGCGGCGAGATGTCGTCGCCGCCGCCCGCGAGCTCTCGGAGGCGGGTTTCGAGCTCGTCGCGACGCGTGGTACTGCCGAATGGCTGCGCAGCGGCGGCCTCGAGGTGTCCGAGGTCGTGGACAAGGTCGGGACGGGCGAGAAGCCCGAGTTCGGCCGCACGGCTGTCGACCTCATTCGCGAGCACCGCCTCGATGTCGTCGTGAACACCCCGAGTGGCCGCGGTGCGCGGGCCGACGGTGACTACATCCGCTCGGCAGCCGTGGCAGCCGGGGTGCCGGTCATCACGACGATCGCCGGCGCCCGCGCCACCGTCGCGGCCGTGGCGGCGGAACGGAACGAGATCGGTGTGCGCAGCCTCCAGGACTGGCATGCCCTCCTGCGCGAGCATCGCGGTGTCTCCGGAACAGGAGCCGGATGAGTCCCGAACGCGACGTCGACACGCAGGTCGCGGTCGGAGACGTCGTGCTCCCCACACCCGTGATGGCGGCGGCGGGCTGTTTCGGCACCGGGGCCGAGCTCCTCGGCACGGTGGACGTGGCCCGTCTCGGTGCCGTCGTCACGAAGTCGATGTCCGAGCAGGCGTGGCCGGGGAATCCCCCTCCTCGCCTCGTACCCGGTGACGGCGGCACGATGCTCAACGCCGTCGGACTCCAGAATCCGGGTGTCACACCCTGGGTCGAGCGTGAGCTCCCCCGTCTCCTGGAGGCGGGTGCCCGTGTCGTCGCCAGCATCTGGGGCAGGTCGCCGGAGGACTTCGCCGGCGCCGCGGCTGCCCTGGCGGCGACGGCTGTGCCTGGCCGTGACGGCACGGGCCTCGTGGCCGTGGAGGTGAACCTCTCGTGCCCGAACGTCGAGGCGGCAGGAGACGTCTTCGCCCACGACGCCGGTCGTGTGGATGACGTCGTGAGGCGTGTCGTGGCCGAGCTCGGTGACCTGCCGGCGTGGGCGAAGCTCTCGCCCAACGTGCCGAGTGCGCTACCCGCCGCCAGGGCTGCACGCGACGCCGGTGCGGCGGCAATCGTGCTCGTGAACACGGTCATCGGGATGAGCATCGACATCGAGGCGGCACGGCCTGCGCTCGCCAACGGCACGGGCGGCTTGTCCGGCCCGCCCATCCGTCCCGTCGCAGTGCGCCACATCTACGACGTGCACGCGGCGATGCCCGACGTCCCCGTCGTCGGGGTCGGCGGTGTGACGTGCGCCGCGCATGCCGTCGAGCTCATGATGGCAGGGGCGAGCGCGGTCCAGATGGGCACAGCGCACCTCGCGGATCCCCACGCCGGGATCCGGTGTGCTCGCGACCTCCGCAAATGGGCGGCCCGCCACGGTGTCACCCGCCTCGCAGATCTCACCGGGGCCGCGCACGGTCGTGCCGGCAGGCAGGAGCGGACGTGACCGGGCAGGCACACGACCTGCCCCGCCCTTCACTGGCCGTCGCGCTCGATGTGCCCGACCTCGCGCAGGCCGTCGACCTCGCACGGCGTGTGCGCGACTCGGCCGACATGTTCAAGGTCGGCCTCGAGCTCCTCTGGGGAGCGGGCCTCGCCGCGCTCGAGGAGGTGGCGGCACTCGGCAGGCCGGTCTTCGCGGACACGAAGCTCGACGACATCCCCCGCACGGCACAGGCCGCGGCCGCCAACCTCGCCCGCCTGCCCGTCGCCATGTTCACCGTCCACACGTCAGGCGGCGTCGACATGTGCGCCGCAGCCCTGGAAGGTGCCGCAGGCGCAGCAGGGCCGGATCGGCCGCGGCCGCTCGTGGTCGGAGTCACAGTGCTCACGAGCCACGATCGGGCTGTCCTCACCGAGACCGGGGTCGACGCCGCCGTGGCCGATGTCATACGGCGCCGTGTCGAGCTCGCCGCCGTGGCCGGCTTGGACGGGATCGTGTGCGCCCCGTCCGACCTCGCGCTGATCGCAGGCGTCCACCCTGATCTCATCCGCGTGACGCCGGGCGTGCGGCCCGCCTCGGCAATGGCGCCAGGGGGTGGGGCGGGACGTTCCGGGGGTGACGACCAACGCCGCGTCGCCACGCCCGAGGCGGCTTTGGATGCCGGTGCCGACGTTCTCGTGGTGGGCCGTCCGATCACGATGGCGTCGGATTCGGCGGCCGCCGCGGCGGAATTCTCGGCGAGGGTCATCGCCAGACGCGAAATTGCTGGTTAGAATCCCGCGGCACGGGAGGTCGTCCGCTTTGGGCGGCCCGGGCATACAACCAGGAGGCATGATGCCAGCTCCTCCTCAACTCACTCCGGAGCAGCGACAGGCGGCTCTGGAGAAGGCGGCTGCTGCACGCAGGGAACGCGCAGAGCTCAAGGAAAAGCTCAAGATGGGCTCCATCAAGCTGTCCGATCTCTTCGCGCAGGCGGGCAACAACGACATCATCGCCAAGACGAAGGTGGTGTCCGTTCTCGAGTCCCTGCCCGGAGTGGGCAAGGTGAAGGCGCGGCGCATCATGCAAGACCACGAGATCTCCGAGACACGCAAGATCCGTGGGCTCGGCGCCAAACAGCGGGAAGCGCTCCTCGCCGAGTTCGACTGAATGCCCCCCGCCCCACGCGGCCGTGTCCTGTTCGTGACGGGTGTGTCGGGGGGTGGCAAGGGGACGGTCATCGAGGGCCTGCGGCGGCGTCATCCCGATCTCGCGTGGTCGGTTTCGCTCACGACACGGGCCCCGCGACCCGGGGAAGTGGACGGTGAGCACTACCACTTCGTGGACGACGCCACGTTCGACGACGTGATCGAGACCGCCGGCTTCGTCGAATGGGAGAAGGTGTACGGACATCGGTCCGGTACCCCACGAGCTCCCATCGACGCATGGCTCGGGGAGGGACGTGACGTTCTCGCCGAAGGCGACCCGCGGGGTGCGCGGGCGCTCAAGGCCGCCTACCCGGGTGCCGTGGTCGTGTTCCTGCGCCCCCCCGACATGGCCGCGCAGCGCGAACGTCTCGTCGCGCGGGGAACGACGGGGGTCGATCTCGAGCGCCGTCTCGACGCGGCCGCCCGCGAGCTCGACATGGCGGCGGATTTCGACGCCGTCGTGGTGAACGACACCGTCGATGGGACGATCTGCCAGGTCGAGCGCCTATTCTCGTTGTCTGACGCATCCACGGAAGAGGACTGATCCACGGTGATGATGGAACCCCCCGTCGAGGAGTTGACGGAGAAGCTCGAAGTCGGCAAGTACTCGCTCGTCACGCTGGCCGCGAAGCGGGCCCGCCAGATCAACTCCTACTACAGCCAGCTCGGCGACGGGATCGGGCGGTACATCCCACCCCAGGTGATCTCGCAGGGCAAGCCGCTCAGCATCGCATTCCAGGAGATCTCCGAGGACAAGCTGATCGCGGCCGTGCCCGAGCCGGTCCCGGTTACGGAAGACGACTGACGGGGCGGGATGGGCGTGTGGACCCGGCTGCGTGACCGGAGGTCGTGACATGCCCAGGAGTCCCCTGGCCGGCGCGAGGGTGGTTCTCGGGGTCTCCGGGGGTATCGCGGCATACAAGGCGGTCGAGCTCCTCCGTCTCCTCACCGCGGCAGGGGCGGACGTGCAGGTGGTCATGACGGAGGCAGCGACGCAGTTCGTGGGGCCGCTCACGTTCACGGCCCTGTCCGGCCGTACCGCCCGTACCGACCTCTTCGGCGCGGACGACCCGATCCCGCACACGCGACTCGGGCAGTGGGGAGACCTCGTTGTGGTCGCACCCGCCACGGCGAATCTCCTCGGACGCCTCGCGGGCGGCCACGCCGACGACCTCCTCACGAACGTGCTCCTCGCCACGCGTGCCCCGATCGTCGTGGCGTGCGCCATGCACACCGAGATGTGGGAGCAGCCGTCCGTGCAGCGCAACCTCGACACGTTGCGCGGTGACGGCGTCCGCTGTATCGAGCCCGAGAAAGGCCGCCTCGCCGGCGGGGACGAGGGAGTGGGGCGCATGGCGGAGCCGCCCGCGATCCTCGCCGTGTGCGAGGAGGTCGTCGCCGCGTCCGGGCCTGGGCCCCACGGTCAGGACACCGAGCGTCTGCACGGCCGGCGTGTGCTCGTCACGGCCGGTGGGACACGGGAGGCCATCGATCCGGTGCGGTACGTGGGCAATCGCTCCACGGGCAAGATGGGCCATCTCGTCGCCGTCGAGGCACACCGGCGCGGCGCCGACGTCACACTCGTCACCACACGTCCCGAAGACGCCCCACGCGGAGTCGAGGTCGTCGCCGTCGAGTCTGCCCGCGAGATGGAGATCGAGACCCTGAGCCGCTTCGAGGACGTCGACTGCGTCGTCATGGCAGCGGCCGTGGCCGACTTCAGGCCGGCCGCGCCCGCCACCGAGAAGCTGAAGAAGCACACCGGGCCACCCGCCATCGTCCTCGAACCGACGACGGACATCCTCGTCGAGATGGGCAAACGCAAGACCCACCAACTCCTCGTCGGCTTCGCCGCAGAGACGGAGAACGTGGCAGAGACAGGATGCGCCAAGCTCGCAGCGAAGAACCTGGACCTTCTCGTCGCGAACCTCGTCGGTGTCGAAGACTCCGGCTTCGGGACGGACACGAACACGGCCTGGCTCTGCCGGCCGGGCGAGCCGCCCGAGGACCTGGGCAAGACGACGAAGGCCGCGCTCGCGGCCACGATCTGTGATGCCCTCACCGCTCGGCTGCGGGGATGAGGTTCACCGGCTGGTACCGACGCAGGGTGTGAGGGCAGCATTGGCGAATCTCGTGTGAGACGCCGCCTCCGCACGCCCGCAGCCGGTGTCCCCGCGTCACACCGCGACGCCTTCGAACCGAACCAGGAGATGCCCCGTGTCCAAGATGCTCTTCACGTCCGAGTCCGTCACCGAGGGGCACCCGGACAAGATGGCCGACCAGATCTCGGACTCCGTCCTCGACGCGATCTTCACTGAGGATCCGGCAGCCCGCGTCGCCTGTGAGACCCTCGTGACCACCGGCCTCGCGTTCGTCGCAGGTGAGATCTCGACGAACGCGTACGTGGACATACCCCGAGTCGTCCGCGACACGATCCTCGGCATCGGCTACAACAACGCCACGTACGGGATCGACGGTCGCACGTGCGGGGTCCTCACGTCGATCGACGAGCAGTCACCCGACATCGCCCAAGGCGTGGACAAGGCCCTCGAGGTGAGAGAGGACGGGGCCGACGACATCCTGAACGAACAGGGTGCGGGCGACCAGGGCATGATGTTCGGCTATGCCTGCAACGAGACGGACGACCTCATGCCGCTGCCGATCTGGCTCGCGCACCGCCTCGCCCGCAGACTCGCCGAGGTGCGCCGGGCCGGGGTCGTGCCCTACCTCCGTCCCGACGGCAAGACACAGGTCACGGTCGAGTACGAGGACGGCAGACCGAAGCGCATCGACACGATCCTCATCTCGACCCAGCACGACGGGGAGATCGACATCGACACCCTCCTCCGGCCGGACCTCGTGGACCACGTGATCCACCCCATGCTTCCCGACGGGGTGGAGTCAGAGGGCCTGCGCGTGCTCACGAACCCGACAGGCCGGTTCGAGCTCGGTGGCCCCCACGCCGACTGCGGTCTCACGGGGCGCAAGATCATCGTCGATACCTACGGGGGAGCGGCTCGGCACGGGGGTGGGGCCTTCAGCGGCAAGGATCCGTCCAAGGTGGACCGGTCGGCTGCCTACGCGGCCCGATGGGTCGCCAAGAACATCGTCGCAGCCGGTGTCGCGGCCCGGGCCGAGGTGCAGATCGCATACGCCATCGGCAAGGCCGCCCCCGTCTCTTTCATGGTCGAGACGTTCGGTACGAGCGAGATCGACGAGGTCAAGCTGAGCGAGATCGCACGTGACATCTTCGATCTGCGGCCGGCCGCGATCGTGCGCGACCTCGACCTCCTCCGTCCGATCTACAGGAAGACGGCGGCATACGGTCATTTCGGGCGCCACGAGAAGGAGTTCACGTGGGAGCACACGGACCGGGCCGCCCAGATCAAGGCGGCGGCCGAGTCCGTGGCCTGACACGACCGACTCCCTGTCACAGGGGATCGAGGGGGTCGACCTCGACGCGGATCTTCACGTCGGGATGAGCCGCGACCACTCCTCGGACTGCGGTGACCGTCTCTGCCCATGACGTGACGTCGCACAGGCCGAGCAGTCCCGGCCGGCCCTCGAGGCGGGGACCGAAAACCTCGGCCCGGCAAGCGGCGAGGGCGGCTGCGATGTCGGTGAGCACCTCGGGATCCGCGCAGTGCACCTCCACGGCGCGGCGCCACGGCGGCAGGCCCGTGACCTCTCGTTCGGACAGGAGAAGCCCCTCGTACTCTGCGCAGGTGTGCGTCGCCAGGGCCCGGATCGCGGGGTGGTCCGGGCGACGTGTCTGCACGAGTACGTGGCCGCCTTGCGGCGTTCCCTTGGCGGTGCCCACCGCGTCGACGAGGACGTGGAAGGCGGACTCCTCGCCCCGGATCCCCGGCCGAGAGAGTGCGGAGTCGGGATCGACGAGGACGACGAGATCGAAGCGTCTCCTGTGGCGCACGGCAACCTGTGTCGCGACGACGATGCCACCCGGTAGCGGGGTGGCCGCGGCGACGCTCGCCGCGCCCTCACCTGCCGCCTCCACCACCTGCACCGTACCGAACGCGGCGGCGAGCTCCGTGCGCAGCTTCGTGACGCCGATCCCGAGGAGGCGCACTCGGTCCGCGCCGCAGGCCGGGCAGGCCACGAAGGGGAGTCGCGTGCCGCAGCGCACGCATGCCATCTCGGTGTCGCTCGGTCTGAGGAGCCCACCGCAGGCGGTACAGCCGGCCATACGCCCGCACGCGCGGCAGACGAGGGACCGTGCGATCCCGCGACGGTTCAGGAACACGAGGACGGAACCGTCTCTGTCCAGGACGGAACGAACGGCCTGGAAGAACCGCGAGCCGAGCGCACCCACCGTGGGCTCCGCCGTGAGGTCCGTGACCTCGACCACGGGCCAGCGACCCGCGGCGTGGGGGACGGTGAGCTCGACGGGACTGCGTCCCTCGACCGCGAGGGCGGCCCGGATGCCCTCGGGGCCGACGGGGCTCGTCGGCCCGATCTCGACGAAGGGAACCGCGGCGAGCTCCGCACGTGCCCGCGCGATGACGCGCGCGTCGAGAGCGGGTGTGCGTTCGTCCTTGTGCCACGGCATGTGGCTCTGACAGACCGCCACGAAACCGAGGTTCGGAATCGGGACGAGGGGGCCGTGCCGGCCCGCCACGACGAGGCGGGCAGCACCGGACACAGCCGTCTCCCAGGCCCGTGTGCGCTCCGTGTCCGTCTCGGCGAACAGCTCGACGGCGCCGGGAACACGAGGCGCGAAGGCAGGGGGCGTGATGACGAGCCCACATCGTCCGGGGGGCAGGGCGGCTGTGAGGGGGGCGATCGTGCCGGCCGCGTCGTCACCTGGCCACGTGCGCACGAAGGCCTCGACAGAACGGGAGGCGGCGATCGCGTCGGTCACGGCGGGTATGGAGCGTGGTTCCACGTCGGGCGTTCCCGGCGGCGGGCGTCGCACGTGCGGGAGGGGACGCGGGGTGCCCCACGCGAGGATCGTCGCCTCCGGTCCGGCGTAGCGCGCCGCTGACCACTCGGCGAGCCGGATCGTCTCGGCATCCGCCACGCGGATCTCGGTCACCTTCGACGCGACCGGCCTGAGGCGAGGGCGCACGTCAGGCGGCACGTCGGCCACCGTCCTGAACGCGACTACCCAGCCCCGCACGCGCCGTCCCTGCAGGGGTACGCGCACGAGCGATCCGATCTCGAGGTCGGGCACACCCTCGTTCAGGAGATAGTCGAGCGGTTCGGTGATGGGACGCACGTCCACGACGATCTGTGCAACAGGCGTGGACGGGTCCGCGCCGGCCTCTGTCTCGGTCACGTCACATGGGTAGCAGGCCAACGGCGCGCCGGGGGCACGGGTGAGGCCGGTTGGGGGTGGTTCAGGCCGGGGCAGGGCCGCTGTCGCCGGTGGTGGCAGCACCGGCGAACGCTCCCTCCTCGTAGCGTTGTCGTGTCAGGGAGCGCTGCAGCTTGCCGCTCGAGGTCTTCGGTAGGCAGCCCGGCGCCACGAGTACGACGTCTCGGGGCGCGAGTCCGACGGACTCACGAATCGCGCGGGCGACCTCCGCAGCCGCCCCGCGTGCGTCCTTGGTCTCGAGGCGGGTCTCGGCGACGAGGACGATCGCTTCCTTGGAGGGGCGACGCTCGATCCCGAAGGCGACGGCGTTGCCGGCTCGGACGCCCGGTACGGACTGGGCTGCGGCTTCGACGTCCTGCGGCCAGATGTTGCGGCCACCCACGATGATCATGTCCTTGGAGCGGCCACACAGGTAGAGGTCTCCGCCGGCGACGTAACCGATGTCGCCCGTCCAGAGCCATCCGTCCCGCAGGGTCCGAGCCGTAGCGGTGGGATGGCCGTCGTAGCCCTGCATGAGCGACGACGAGGCGACGAGGACCTCACCTGCCTGGCGCTCGGGCAGGTCGGTCCCGTGCACGTCGACGATGCGCACGGCTGTGCCGCGGAGAGGCCCACCCAAGGCGACCATCTCCTTGCCGTGGGGACCGGAGGCACACGGTTCCGCGTGCCGTTCGTGCTCGAGTGCGGTCCGGTTCACCGTGTCGGAGTGCATCCCGTCGAACGTGTGGGGGAAGGTGACGGCGAGAGTCGCCTCGGCGAGCCCGTAGCAGCAGAAGGGTGTCGACGCAGGGAGTCCGAAGGGTCGCCCGGCTTCGACGTACGTCCGGATGGTGTCGGCGTCGATGGGTTCGGCCCCGCAGAGCGAGACCCGCAGCCGTCCGAGGTCGAGGCCGGTCGCCCGCCGCAGGCCGCGTGCGGCGAGCGCGTACGCGAAGTTCGGTGCCGCCGTGAGGGTGCCGCCCTGTGCGCTCGTGAGCTCCATCCAGGATGCAGGCCGGGAGAGGAACGACTGGGGGGAGAGGAGCGTGAGGGGTGTGCCTGTCGTCGCCGGGACGAAGACGGTGCCGATGAGACCCATGTCGTGGTACAGCGGCAGCCAGGAGACGACGTGGTCGTCGCCGGGGGTGATCTGCGCCGCGTCCACTATCGAGGTCGCGTTCGCGCAGATCGCGCCGTGGTGTAGGCGCACGGCTCGGGGGTCGGCGGTCGATCCTGACGTGAACTGGAGGACGGCCAGATCGGACGGCGCGGCACGGACGCGCTCGAAGCGGGGGGTCCCGAGACCCGCTTCGAGATCGGAGAGGGAGACGACCGGTGGATCCGACGGGGCCGGCTCGTACTGGGAGCCGAGGAAGTCGTCGACGACGAGGACGTCGGCGCGGGCGGCGGCGATGCGTCCTCGCGTCGCCTCGACGAAGGCGGCCTGGCTGCCGAGGCGCATGGGGAGGGGGAGGACCGTGACGGCCGCGCCGCACATCACGCTGCCGAGGATCGTCTCGACGAGGGGTCGGGAGGTGAGGCCGAGGACGGCGACGCGGGAACCGGGTCCGATGTCCCGCGACTGGAGTCGGGCCGCCCGACCACGCGCATGATCGAGGACCTCCGGCCAGCTCGACTTCTCGCATGTCCCGTCAGCGTCCCAGAACGTGACCGGGGCCGACGCAGCCGCTCCGGAGACGGCATCGAAGCGGTCCAGCAGGTTCGAGCTCAATTCGTCTCCTTGTCGCCGGTGGGGCGTTCCGGTCGGACGAGGCATCGGGCAGAGGCCTGAGGAGTCGTGTACTCAGACCCCGCGAGCGGTGGCAGGGTTACTACGATGCGGGACATGGCTGTACTGCCCATCCGTCTCTTCGGGGACCCCGTCCTGCGCGAGAAGGGAAGACCTGTCACCGAGTTCGATGCGGCCCTGGACAGGTTGGTCGAGGACATGGTCGAGACGATGTACGCCGCGCGGGGTGCCGGTCTCGCCGCCCCCCAGGTGGGCGTCCTCAAGCGCATGTTCGTGTACGACATCGGTGACGGCGAGGGTGTCCACGTCGTCTGCAACCCGGAGCTCTCCGACTACGCGGGGGAGTGGACCTACGAGGAGGGGTGTCTCTCCCTGCCCGGCGTGTACGTGGAGGTGGAGCGGCCGATGGAGGTGACGTGTCGCTTCCAGGACGAGCGGGGTGACACGCACGAGGTGCGGGCGGAAGAGCTGCTCGGACGGGTCTTCCAGCACGAGACGGACCACTGCGACGGCATCTGGTTCGTCGACAGGGCGGAGAAGTCGAAACGGCGGGCCGCCCTGCGCGAGCTCCGCCGTCGTTTCGCCGACGGCACGACGCAGTGGCTTCCCGACCCGGACCGCCCTCGCGCCGACCACGAGGAAGCCGCCCTCTGACCACAGGGGGTTGTGCGGATCTGTCCCGCGCATACGTGGACGGATCCTCACAACCCCTCCCTCACAACCCCTGCAAGTCGGAGACGGAGAGCTCCGTCAGGGAGTCGACGACGATGTCGGCGGCGAGCTCGTCGTGTGTGGTGCGCACGCCGATGCAGGGAACGCCGGCACGCCTCGCCCCTTCGACGCCGGCAGGGGCGTCCTCGACAACGACACATCCTGCTGGCGGGACACCTACCCGGGCAGCCGCCGTGAGGAAGATCTCCGGGTCGGGCTTGCCGTGCGCGACGTCCTCGGCTGAGACGACGGCCGCAAATGTGGCGGCGGTTCCCGTCACGTCGAGGATCGTGTCCACGTTCGCGCGTGGCGCCGACGATGCGATGACCTGGCGCCATCCCGCTGCGTCGAGACCTGCGAGCAACTCGCCTGCGCCCGGCAGGAGGTCGATCCCGTGCGTTCGGACTGCCGCCCGGTACGCCGTCTCCTTCGCCTCGGAGATCTCGACGACGTCGCCCGGGCTCAGGTCCGGTCCCGCGATGTGCGCCAGGATCGCGTCGTTGCGCCAGCCGAACGTCTCGAGGAACTGCTCGTGCGTGACTGCAACTCCCGCCTTCCGCAGGGCCTCGTGCCACGCCTCCCAGTGCATCTCCTGGCTGTCGACGAGAGTCCCGTCGACATCCCAGAGCACTGCCCGCAGGGCGCCATCTCGCGCTGGTCCATGCGCCATGCAGGCACGGTAGCGAACGCGCGGCCAGAATCTCGCCCATGCCAGAATCTCGCCCATGAAGGTCGTGTTCCTCGGCACCCCGGCGCTTGCGATCCCGGCGCTCGACAGGCTCCTCGCGTCGGAACACGACGTGGTCGCGGTCCTGACCCGGCCCGACAGGCCGGCAGGCCGGCATCGGGCGCCCAACCCCCCTCCCGTGAAGTCGCATGCGCTGGAACGAGGCATCCCCGTGTGGCAGCCGGACAAGGCACGAGAGGCCGTCGACGACATCGAGGTCGCAGGTGCCGACGTCCTCGCCGTGGTCGCCTACGGCGGTTGGCTGCCGCCACCCGTGCTCGACGTGGCTCCCCACGGCTGCGTGAACGTGCATCCGTCTCTCCTGCCACGGTGGCGGGGTGCGGCCCCGATCGAACGG
Organism: Acidimicrobiia bacterium; assembly: GCA_020850945.1. GTDB lineage: Bacteria > Actinomycetota > Acidimicrobiia > UBA2766 > UBA2766 > QWHP01. The sequence goes on from JADZDR010000032.1 coordinate 110,668, forward strand.
GCGATCATGGCCGGCGATCCGGTGACGGGGGTCACGACGATGCAGATCGACGAAGGCCTGGACACGGGGCCGCTCTACCTCAACGAGGTGGTCGAGATAGCCGCAGAGGAGACGGCCGGGGAGCTCGCCTTGCGCCTCGCCGAAGTCGGTGCCGGCCTCCTCGTGCGGACCCTCGACGGTGTGGCGGCCGGAGAGCTGGCCCCGTCGCCCCAGTCGGAGGTGGGCGTCACGTACGCCGAGAAGCTCACCCCTGACGAATGCGAGGTCGACTGGGCGGTTCCCGCCCTGACCGTCGACGGCCTCGTGCGTGGTGCCAACCCGCGGCCCGGCGCCTGGACCGTCTTCGCCGGCCGGCGTGTGAAGCTCTGGAGGACACGGCTCAGCGGATGCGAAGGTGACAGCGGAGGACATCTGCCCGGGACCGTGATCGGGACCTCGCCCCTGCAGGTGGCGTGCGGTTCGGGCTGCGTGGAAATCGTCGAGCTACAACCAGAGGGACGCCGGGCGATGCTCGCGGCTGACTTCTGCCTCGGCCACGACCTCCGTGGGGCTCGCTTCGGCAGACATGGCGACACCTGAGATGAAGGTACGCTTGCGGCGCATGGTCAAGATCGCCCCCTCGGTCCTCTCGGCCGACTTCGCACATCTCGCTGCCGCCATCGAGGCCGTCGAGACCGAATCCGATGTCATCCACGTCGACGTGATGGACGGGCACTTCGTGCCGAACATCTCGATCGGGCCACCTGTGGTGGCGAGCCTGCGGCGGGTGACGTCCCTTCCCCTCGACTGCCACCTCATGATCTCCGACCCGGGTGCGTATCTCGACGCCTTCGCCGACGCCGGCGCCGACTCGTGCACGATCCACATAGAGGCGGTGCCCGATCCCACCGTGTTGTTCGAACGGTTCGACGCGCTCGGCCTCGGTCGCGGTCTCGCTCTCGATCCCGACACGCCCTTCGAGTGCATCGAGCCGTTCCTAGACCGCGTCGACCTCGTTCTCGTGATGACCGTCCAGCCCGGCTTCGGCGGCCAGTCCTTCCGAGAGGATGTCCTGCCCAAGGTCGAGCGGTGCGCCACATATCTGCGGGACCACGACCTGCCGGCCGAGGTGGAGGTCGACGGGGGTGTCTCGGCCACGACTGTGCGTCGTGTGGCGGATGCCGGCGCGGACATCCTCGTTGCCGGTTCCGCCGTGTTCGGTGCTTCCGAGCCGGGCAGGGTCGCAGCCGAGCTGCGCGCTCTGGCAGCGGAGGCACGTTCAGGTCGGGGTGCCCGCCGGCCGATCAAGCAGCAACGAACAGCATGATGTGGTTGACTGGGAACCGTGAGTGACGAGGCGCACGGCCACGTGCAAGACGGCCTGATGCTCGATTTCGAGCGTGAGCGCGTCCTGATCGTGGACGACGACGTCGACATCTGCCGGTACGTCCAGGTGAACCTGGTCCTCGACGGTTACCTCGTCGACATCGCCAACGACGGGGAGGAAGGCCTACGCAAGGCCGTCGATCTTCAACCCGATCTCGTGCTCCTCGACGTGATGATGCCCGGCCTCGACGGCACGGAGGTGTGTCGGCGCATGCGGGAGGATCCCCGCACCCTCAACACACCGATCATCTTCCTGACCGCCAAGTCGCAGTCCACGGACAAGATCACCGGCCTCTCGGCCGGCGCAGACGACTACATCGCGAAGCCGTTCGATCCGCCCGAGCTCACGGCACGGGTGCGATCCGCTCTGAGACGCAACAAGGCGATGCGTGACGTCTCGCCGTTGACAGGCCTGCCCGGCAACACGTCTGTCACCGCTGAGCTCGAGCGGCGCGTCCTGGACCGGGCGACGCCGTTCGCCGTCTGCTGGTGTGATCTCGACGACTTCAAGGCGTTCAACGACCACTACGGCTTCCTGCGCGGCGACGAGGCCATCCAGCTCACCGCCCGGGTCCTCACGTCTGCCCTCGACGTGCATCCGTGGCCGCACAACATGGCCGGTCACATCGGCGGCGACGACTTCGTCCTCGTGTGCGATCCGGACCAGGTCGAGAGCCTCTGCCGCATGGCAACCGACATGTTCGACGAGAGGGTTCTCGACCTGTACGACTCCGACGACGTGGCACAGGGCTACATCGAGGTGTCGGACCGCCGTGGCGAGAGCAGCAGCTTCCCCGTGATGGGTCTGTCCATCGGTGTCGCGACTTCACTCGTGCGGTCGTTCAACTCGCGTGCCGAGTTGTCCGAAGTTGCTACAGAGATGAAGGCGTTCGCGAAAGCGGCGCCCGGCTCCGCGTACGAGATCGACCGCCGGCGGCAGTGACGCTTCTGCGTGGCCCGGGTGGACGAGGAGGGTTGCCGTGACACGCGTCATGGTCATCGATGACGACAGGGACATCCGGTTCGTGATCCGCATGAACCTCGAAGCCGAGGGTTACGACGTGATCGAGTGCGAGGACGGCTTCTCGGCGCTCGAGGCCGTGCAGACCGAGCGTCCCGACATGATCGTCTGCGACATCATGATGCCCGGCCTCGACGGGTACGGTGTGCTCGAGGAGCTGCGCAGCCGCTCGGAGACGGCCGAGATCCCCATCGTGTTCCTGTCGGCGAAGGGAACCGACACCGAGATCTGGACTGGGTGGCAGGCGGGTGCCGACTACTACCTCACGAAGCCGTTCGACCCGGAGGAGCTCCTCGCCTTCGTGCGCTACATAGAGGAGTCCCGCCTTGCCGGCACCGCACCGGCGGAGGGCGGCGGGTACGACGCGGGGCCTCAGGACTGGCAGCCCGGACACCAGTAGACAGAGACGCCGCCCTGCTTCACGCGTTCCACCGGCGTCCCGCAACGCGGGCACGGCTCCCCGTCGCGCTGGTACACGTCGAGATGCATCGTGAACCTGCCGGGATCCCCCTCGCTCGTCACGTAGAGCCCGTCGCGGGTGGTCGTTCCCCCTGCGGCCAGAGCCTCGCCGAGGACCCTGCGGATCGCCCGTGCGAGGCGGCGGCTCTCGGTGGAGTCGAGGCTGCCTGCGGGCCGGTCCGAGGCGAGGCGGGCTCGCCACAGGATCTCGTCCGCGTACATGTTGCCGATGCCGGCGAGCACGGCCTGGTTGCAGAGGGCGGCCTTGAGGCGCCCTCTGCGTGAGGCGAGGCACCGCCGCAGGTCGTCGACCCGGATCGTGTCGGCCTCGGGGCCGAGGCGGGCATCGAGGAGACCCACGTCGAGCTGCTCCCACACGAGCAGCTCGCCGAACCGGCGTTGGTCGACGAAGTCGAGACGAGTGCCGTCGTCGAAGTGGAGCGACGCCCGCGGCGGCCGTGCCGTGTCGGTGTCGAAGAGGAGCTGCCCGCTCATGCGCATGTGCAGCACGAGGTAGAGGTCCTGCATCCGGCACAGGATCCACTTGCCGCGCCGCGCCACGTCCGTGACGCGGCCACCGATGAGGGACGCGGGAGGAATGGCGGAGCGGGAGACGAGTTTCGGATCGTGGACGTCGAGGCGCACGAGTGTGCGTCCCGTGAGCCGGTCGGCGAGCCCGCGGCGCACGGTCTCCACTTCGGGCAGCTCGGGCATGGTCTCACGGTAGCCGGGAGGGCTTTCCGGCGGCTTGTGTGTACCCCGCCGGACGCGTCCTAGGATTCGATGAACCCCTCGCGAGAAAGGCTTCGCAGCACAGTGCCCGACGACTCGACTGCCGTCGCAGATCCAAGATCCGATCGCCCCGCCCACAAGGTCGAGCACGTCGTCGTCAGGTTCGCGGGGGACTCCGGCGACGGGATGCAGCTCACGGGAGACCGGTTCACGCTCGCATCCGCGATCTTCGGCAACGACCTCGTGACGTTCCCGAGCTTCCCGGCCGAGATCCGGGCGCCGGCCGGGACGCTCGCCGGTGTTTCGTCGTTCCAGGTCCACTTCAGCGATTCCGACATCCACACGCCCGGGGACAAGCCCAATGTCCTCGTTGCCATGAACCCGGCGGCACTGAGTGCCAACGTCGGTGACCTGCCACCGGGCGGCACGGTCATCGTGAACATCGACGCCTTCGACGAGCGCAACCTCCAGAAGGCCGGGTACGAGACGAATCCGCTCGAGGACGGGTCTCTCGACGCCTACGTCGTGTACCCCGTCCCGATGACGACGATCACGGTCGAGGTCGCCAAGGAGACGGGCGCCAAACCCCGCGAGGCGGAACGGTCGAAGAACTTCTTCGCCCTCGGGCTCGTGTCGTGGATGTACTCACGTCCACTCGAACCGACCATCCGCTGGAACGAGGAGAAGTTCGGTCGGAACAGGACCGTGGCCGACTCGAACCGGGCTGCCCTCGAGGCCGGCTGGAACTTCGGGGAGACGACGGAAGTCATTGCCGACCGCTACGAGGTCTCGCCCGCCCCTCTCGCAGCCGGGGAGTACCGCTCGATCAACGGGAACACGGCCACGGCGTACGGCATCATCACCGCCGGGCAACTCGCGAACCTGCCCGTCTTCCTCGCCAGCTACCCGATCACGCCGGCGAGCGACATCCTTCACGAGCTCGCCCGGCACAAGAACTTCGGCGTGCGCACGATGCAGGCCGAGGACGAGATCGCCGCTGTGGGCGCCGCCCTCGGCGCCGCGTTCGGCGGCCACCTCGGCGTGACGACGACCAGCGGTCCCGGCCTCGACCTCAAGTCCGAGACGCTCGGGCTTGCAGTCCAGCTCGAGATCCCGATGCTCATCGTGGATGTGCAGCGGGGCGGTCCGTCCACGGGACTGCCGACCAAGACGGAGCAGGCCGATCTCCTCGCGGCGATGTTCGGTCGCCACGGCGAGTCCCCGATCCCGATCCTCGCAGCCCGCACACCCGGCGACTGCTTCTACGCCGCGGTCGAGGCCGCGCGCATCGCCATCGGGCACATGACGCCGGTGATCCTCCTCACCGACGGCTACCTCGCGAACGGGAGCGAGCCGTGGCTCATCCCCGACCCCGAATCGCTCGACGCGTTCCCTGCCGAGTTCGTGACCGAGCCCAACGGTGCGGACGGCCAGTACCTTCCCTACTTGCGCGACGGGCGTTACGTGCGACCATGGGCCCTGCCCGGCACACCCGGTCTCGAACACCGCATCGGCGGTATCGAGCACGAGGACGGGACGGGCAACGTGAGCTATGACCCTGCGAACCACGCCCACATGGTCGAGGTGCGCGCAGCCAAAGTCGCGAGGATCGCCGACGACATCCCGGACGCCGCCGTCGAGGGCGACCAGGACGCGGACATCCTCGTCATCGGATGGGGTTCGACGTACGGATCGATCCGGGCGGGTGTCGAGCAGGCGGCGCAGGCCGGAGCACGTGCGGCTCACGTGCACCTGCGCCACCTCAACCCGTTCCCGAAGAACCTGGGTGCGCTCCTCGGCCGGTACGACAGGGTGCTCGCACCCGAGATGAACCGGGGTCAGCTCGCCATGCTCCTGCGGAGCCGGTTCCTCGAGGACGTGCAGACGCTCTCGAAGATGGAGGGGTCGCCGTTCCTCGCCGAAGAGATCGCCGCCAAGATCCAGGAGATTGCGGAAGCACGATCATGACAGACACGACCACCGAGAGCACGACACGCACCCGCAAGGACTTCCAGACGGACCAAGAAGTCCGTTGGTGTCCGGGCTGCGGTGACTACACGATCCTCGCGTCCGTCCAGAACTTCCTCGTCGACACCGGCGCCGATCCGGCCAAGACGGTCTTCGTGAGTGGGATCGGCTGTTCGAGCCGCTTCCCGTACTACATGAACACGTACGGGATGCACAGCATCCACGGGAGGGCACCGGCCATCGCCACGGGCCTCGCATCCGCCCGCCCGGACCTCGACGTGTGGGTCGTGACCGGGGACGGGGATGCCCTCTCGATCGGTGGGAACCACTTCATCCATGCCCTGCGCCGCAACGTGAACCTCAAGATCCTCCTCTTCAACAACCAGATCTACGGCCTCACGAAGGGGCAGTACTCGCCGACGAGCGAGCCGGGGAAGGTGACGAAGTCGACGCCGTTCGGCTCGATCGACCAGCCCTTCAACCCGATCAGCCTCGCGCTCGGGGCCGAGGCCACCTTCGTCGCCCGCACGCTCGACATGGATCGTCCTCACACGGCTGAGATCCTTCGTGCGGCGGGAGCGCATCGCGGTGCGGTCCTCGTGGAGATCTGGCAGAACTGCAACGTGTTCAACGACAAGGCCTTCGAGCTCGTCACGGGCAAGGCGTCGCGTGACGAGAACCAGATTCGCCTCGAGCACGGCGCTCCGATCCGGTTCGGTCCCGAGAGCGAGCACGGTGTCGTGTTCACCTCACGGGGGCGAGCCGAGATCGTCGAGGTGTCCGAGGTCGGCGAGGAGGCGATCGCCGTCCACGATGCGCACAGGGACGACCCCTCTCTCGCCTTCACCCTCTCCCGGCTCTCGAACGGGCCCTACGGTCCCACACCGATCGGTGTCTTCCGCCAAGTCGAACGTCCCACGTACGACGAGCAGATGGCCCAGCAGCTCGCCGCCGCACAGAAGCGGAGTGGTCCGGGCGATCTCGCAACGCTCTACCGGACGGGAGGCACCTGGGCCGTCTCCGCCTGATCCGCTCGCGGACCCGGGGCGTGAGGGCGGTCGCGGGTAGCGGTGATGTGGGTGGGGCATGCCGGCTGTAGGTTTGCATCGTGAACCAGCCGATGCAGCAGCCGTACCTTCAGCCACAACAGGGGACGATGGTCCCCGGTCCGCCGCCGAGCGCGCCTTCAGGCCCTGCGACGGGCTCCACGCCGAAGACTCCGCGGAAGGGCGTGTCCGTCTGGATCGCATACGCGTGCGCCGCCGTGGGTGTTCTCGTGGGCATCTGGGGTTTCTGGCTCGCCTTCCAGTGGCAGGACAGAGCCGAACGAGCCGAAGACGAGTACAGGACCGTCGCAGGTCAACTCGGCCTGAGCGAGTCGGACAATCAGGAGCTCGTCGAGTCGCAGCAGAAGCTCGCGGCCGAGAAGGCTGCCATAGAGGACGAGAGGGTCGCGCTCGAGACCGAGAAGGAACAGCTCGAGGAACAGGGCAGAGAGCTCTCCGAGACACTCGACCTCGTGGCCCAGGTGGCACGCAAGTACAACGAGTGCTCGGTCGGATACTCCAAGGTGATCGAAGACCTCGCCGCCGACACGGTCACGGACGCGACTGTGCAGACGGCAAACGCCGCTGATGCCGCGTGCACGGAGGCTGCGAGGCTCGCGAGCCGCCTGCGGTGAGTCCCCCACCCGACTCGAACGGACCTGGCGGTACCGCCCCTCCGCTCGGCGCGGCCGTCCGTCAACTCAGCCGCACGGCCCTCTCCATGGTCGTTCCTGTATTGCTCGCCTGCAGCCTCATCGCGTGTGCCGTGATCAGGCCGGATATCGGCGGGCCGGACTACGGGGAGACATCGGTCGCGGCGGATTCGCCGGAACGGCGGGCGGAGCAGGCCACAGTCCGCATTCGCAACCTCGGTTGCGGTGCCATCTCTCTCGGATCAGGTGTCGTGATAGGGGCACGGCGGCTCCTCACGAACGCGCATGTGATCGCGGGGGCGGAGCGACTCGAGGTGAACCTCTGGGACGGCACCACGGTCGATGCCCGCGTCGTCGGCGCGTCGGTGGAGGGTGACCTCGCGATAGTCGAGGTCGAGGAGGATCTGGTGACACAGAACGACGCGGCGGTGGCGGATCTCGCCCCCGCTGACCCGACGGAGGGGCAGCCACTCATGGTCTTCGGCTTTCCCGAGGGAGGCCGTTTCAGGATCTCGCGTGGCCGCCTCATGGGCTACGAGGACATCGACGGGCAGCGCAGCCTCGTCCTCTCGAACCGTGTCGAGGAGGGCAACTCGGGTGGGCCCGTCTTCGACATGGAGGGTCGGGTCGTCGGGATCGTGCGCGCGAAGTTCGTCGACTCGGGTGAGGCGATCGCGATTCCCGTCTCCACGCTCCGCTCTCTCGTCTCGGGCTCGGCCGCGTCAGGTCCCGTTCCCGAGTGTGGCGCCTTCTGACAGGGCAAGCAGGGAAGGAGCGAAGGACATCCTTGCCTGCAGGAGGGGCCTCACACCGGCAATGCCTTTTCGAGGTGCACGCGGACGGCGAGCCCCGCGTTCGGGTCGGCGCCCTCTAGCACTTCGACATGGATGTGGTCCGTGTGGGGGTTCGGTCCCGTGTAGACCCTCACATTGGCCTGGCCGCTCCGCCAGATGCGGCGCCTCCAGATGAGGAGCTGAACATCGAGAGCGTCGGCGTTGGCGAGGAGCCAATCCGCGATCATGTCCCCCCGGGATGAGCCGACCATGACGTCGAGGGCGCGTCCGACAGCGTGGACGGACAGCCGGGATCGATTCGCTGTGTTCGGACGGCACGCGTATCCCCCGATGTCCTCGAGGCGGAAGAGGCGGGCCAAGAGAGTGCGCAGGCTCGCCGCACCGACCGTGAGCCCGCCTGTGCAGGCATTCCCCGCGGGGTCGTAGCGGCCCGGGGTGCGGGCGGCGCGGGCGAGCACCGCGGGGGACGGCACCCAGGCATCCTCTCCACTTGCCGGCGCGGAGGCGGGCAGGAGGGCGAGGAGGGCGAGGACGGCGCCGAGGAGACGGTGGTGACTGAGGGATCGGGCGGAGCGGGACATGGGACCTCCTCGGGTGCGCGAAGGAGGCCCGGTCGTCGGGCGAGGGGCCACGTCTCTGTTCCGGCCCGACGAGTCAGAGGAAGTGGGAGAAGCAGGACAAACCTAGCGAATCGACGCGGCTCTGTCCGGCCCCATGGCCTGAATGGGCCATCTGCCTTTAGCCATCCGGGCCATGCGGCCGATGACTTGGGTGTGATGTCGGACCGCGGAGATCGACTGCAGACGGGGGCGCGTGCGCAAGTGGGGCGGCGCGCCTTCATGCGCCGGGCCGGCCAGGCGCTCACCGCGTTGGCGGTCGCGCCCGTCCTCGGCGCCACGACGCTGAAGGAGTGCCGCCCGGGGGATCCGAGCACGTGGGGTGGCTCGCCGGCCGCTCCGCCGAGAACCACGACGACGACGACCACGACGACGACGACCACAGCACCGCCGACATCGCGCGCCTTGCCCGGATACAACCTCTTCTCCTGGTCCAGCGCCGATCCCGGGGCCGTGCGGGGTGTCGAGACCATGCAGCCCGGGATGGTCCGCTGGATCGTCGAGTGGGACCGTTACCAGCCGTCCCCGAGTCCGGTCGACTGGTCACCAACGGCACCCTTTCTCGCTGCTCTCGGGGCGGTCGGCGCCGTCCTGTACTTGCAGATCTGGACGCAGCGGGGTGTTCCCGCCTGGGCTCGCACGCACACCTATCAGAACATCCCGACACCGGGGACGTACGAGCGGTTCGTCGCCGATCTCGAGGCGTTCGTTGCGGAGTTCGACATCGAGGTCATCTGGGGCATGTACAACGAGCCGGATCTGCGCTTCGGCCTGAAGAACATCGACGGGACGTTCTACACGGGTCCCGGAGCCCCCGAGAACTACCACACGCCGTGGACGTGGAGTCTCACGGACCCATTCCGTGGCCATGCATTCTGGACCGGTGGATTCGGGGAGCCCTGGGACCGTCTCCACGCAGGGGGCGCCAACCGCGTGCACACGACCAACGGGATGGTCAAGCCGGCCTGGATCGCGGCGACTGCCCGTCACTACGACATCGTCGATCTCCACATCTACATGGCCGGCCAAGACGTCGACAACTACCTCACCCGAGTCCGACAACAACTCGGTGTATGGGACTCGGTCAGGCCGGGTCTGCCCTTCGTCATCGGCGAGATCGCGACCGCGCCCGGGCCGGACGTACCCGGCCTGCCCAACACCACCCCGGCGGAGAAGGGCCTCATCCGCGCGCGCCACGAGGCAGTGGCCGACACGTTGGGTGACCGGTACCTGGGCATGCTGAGCCTTTCGGAGGGGCAGCGCTGGAACGATACGGTCGGCTGGTGGGCGGCCTGATCGCCGGATCGCCGTCAAGAGCTCGAAAAATGGGCGATAATGGGAGCGATGTCGACTCGTGCCCGGTCCTCCGCCTCCGGCTCGTCCCTTCTGCGACGCTACACGTGGGGCGCGGTCGCGGTCTTCTGCCTTGTCGGTGGTCTCCTCTATCTGCTCCTGACGCAGGCGGCCCAGAACGAGATGCGACAGCGTTCACGGTCCTTCGCGACGATCATCTCGGCAGCGATCACGAGCTCGGGTGAGGTGCAGGCCCAGCATCTGGAGCGGGGTCTCACGGTCGAGGAACTGCTTCCCCTCTGGCGCGTTGCCGGTGGCGTCAACGTCGAGACGATCGACGACTGGGAGGCCGTTCGCATCATCTCCGCCGACGGTGTCGTCGTGGTCGCCGACCAGGTGGGGGCGATCGGCGAGCAGGTCGAGGTCACGCCCGCACTGGCCGCGGCCTCCCGCGGAGAAGTGCGCCAGGTTGTGATGGATTCGTCCAGTGATGCGCTCGGCGGACTGCCGGCGGGACGCAAGCTGGCCACATACGTCCCGTTCCGTCTCGAGGGTGAGGCTGTCGGGGCCCTCGAGCTCGTGCAGGACGTGGACCGTGACAACGGGCTCGTACAGCGCCGCGTGCTCGGCCAACTCGCGACGGTAGGGGTGGGGCTGGCACTCCTCTACATGGGGCTCTTCTGGATCGTGCGCCGTGCATCACGCGTGCAGCGTGAGCAGGACCGGCGGGCGGAGGAACTGCTCGAGCAGGAGCGCGAACAGGTCGCACGCCTCCAGGAGATCGATGCCGCGAAGGACGATCTCCTCGCCTTCTCGGCACACGAGTTCCGTACTCCCCTCACCTCCCTTCTCGGCTTCGCACAGACCCTCGAATCGAGGCGGAACGAGCTCAGTGACGAGCTCGTGGACGAATACCTGCAGACGATCGTGCGTCAGGCGAGACGTCTGCAGCGGGTCGCCGACGACTTCCTCGATGTCGCTGCCATCGAGGCAGGCCGCCTCGAAGTGATCCTGTCACCCACCCCGCTCAACACCGTCCTCAGGGACGTGGTCGGCGAGTTCGGCCCCCCCGTGGTTCTCGACACGTCACTCGAGGACACGACTGTGGTGAATGCGGACAGGGAGAGGCTGGAGCAGGTGTTCACGAACCTGATCCGCAACGCCATGCACCACGGACCCGCGAACGGCACGGTCGTGGTGGAGGCGCGTGCCGGGGACGGTGAATGCCACATCGCGGTCGTCGACGAGGGCTCGGGTTTCACGGCGGAGGAAGCGGTGCGCTGCTCCGCGAAGTTCGCGCGCGGTGAAGGACGCGCGCGCGGGTCGGGGCTCGGCCTGTTCCTCGCCCGGCATCTCGTCGAGGCACACGGGGGTCGGCTCGACGTCGACGCAGCCGCGCCGACGACCACGTTCGTCGTGGCACTCCCCCTGTTCGAGGCAGGGGAAGTGGCGGGAAGCGAGATCAGCGCCGTGGGCCGACGTGCAGGGGCGGATGACGGCGGTGAGGGCCGTCGCGCGGCTCCGCGTGAGACCCCCGCCCACATGCGATGAAACCCACACCCCCGAAGATCCACCTCCGCAGCCCCGCGACGCCGCCGCCCGCGCCTCCAGAGGGGTTGTCGCCGCCGAAGCGTCGTACGCGGCCCCCGGGCATGCCCGAGCCTGTGCTCAGGACGGAATACCGGCAGCCTCGTCTGCACATCGGCCGTCCGCGGCGACGCCGAGCCCGCCCGGTGGTACGCGAGGCGCCCCAGACGGCGCCGCCGCGAACGCGACGCAGGCGTCGGACGCGAACCCTACGCCGTGTCGTTGCGGCTCTGCTCCTCGTTCCCGTCGTCGCGATCGGGGCCGGCCTCCTCTACGGCTGGTTCCAGTGGAATCGCATTCCCCGTGAGGAGTCCCTGGGGGAACTGCCGGCCCCCGGTGATGTCGAGACGATCCTGCTCGTGGGCAGCGACACCCGCGCGGATCTCGCGGACGGCGACGCCCGCTTCGGGGCCGTCGAGGGCCAGCGGGCCGACAGCATCGTGCTCCTCGTCCTCCCACCCGGTCACCAGAAGGCGACGATGCTGTCCATTCCCAGAGACCTGCGCGTCGACATCCCCGGGCGGGGAGTCGGCAAGATCAACGGGGCGTTCAACGGCGGAGCTCCCATGATGGTCGCCGCGGTTCAGGCGGCGACAGGCCTCTCCGTGAACCACTACGTAGAGGTCAACTTCGACGGCTTCAGGGAGCTCTCCAGTGCGGTAGGTGGGGTAGAGATCTGCGTTGACGTACCCGTACGGGACCAGTACAGCCTCCTCGACCTCGAGGCGGGCTGCCATGTGCTCACCGGCGACTCGGCTCTCGCCTGGGTGCGCGCGCGCCACCTCGAGAGGTTCGAGAACGGAGCGTGGCGCTCGGATCCGACCGGGGATTTCGGCCGTATGCAGAGACAGCAGGAGTTCCTGCAAAAGCTCCTGGGGAAGATGGGATCCCCTTCGTCCGTCCTGCATCTTCCCGCGATCGCATCAGCCGCCCAAGCCGCTTTCCGGATCGACCCCGGCTTCAGCTACTGGCATGCGCTGCGTCTCGGCTTGCGCTTCGCCCCGTCACCGGGGGCCAAGCTGCAGTTCGCGACACTGCCGTCCGAACCCAAGAACATCGGTGGCGTTGCCTACGTCGTGCCGACCGAACCCACTGCCGGGCAGTTGCTCGAACAGTTGCGGTCCGGGCAGGTGCCCGCGGTCGAAGCGTCCGAGTAGGCGCCCCGCCGAACCGGTTGCCGTCATTCTCCCTGGGACAGGTATGTGTCGAGTGCGTGGGCCGTGCCCTCGAGGTTCGGTTTGATGAGGTTCACGACGAACTTCTCGACAGTTGGGGCCGCCCGGCGTGAGATCATGTTCGGCACACCCGGGAAGTTGTGCAGGTCGAGATCGAGACGGCCCTTGATGGCGAGAACGGTCGTGCCGTCCGCGGTCTCCTCGTACGTGTTGCGGCCCGCGATGTCGACACGCTCGGGCAGGAAGGACGGTTCCATGCGCCACTCGCACGACCAGTCCGCCTCGTCCCAGGTGGCGTAGTCGTGCCAGCTCAAGCCGTCGCCGGGAAAGAAGGGACGGGCGATCTTGGGCACGGCAGCACTCGCATGCCAGATGTTGACGAACTCGACGCGGCCGGTGCTGGGGTCCTTGCGTTCGAGGATCTCGACCGCGTCGACGTTGGGCATCGACTCGACGACTTCGAGGAGGTCGTCGCGCAGAGTGCGGAAGGCGATCTCCCGCGGGTGCGCGATTGGTGCCTCGACTTCGAACTCCATGTCGGCCTTGCTCAGCCGGGCCGCCCGTCCGCCTCGCCGTCCGGCGGAGGGGGCGGTGGTGCGTACTGGGGATCGACCTGCGGCGGTGGAGGCTGGACCCCGGCTCCTCCGGCGGGAGGGGGTGGGGTGGGGAACTGCTGAGGTGGCGGTGCTTGGCCGGGTCCGGGTGGGGGTGTCCCCTGGGGTGGGAACTGGCCGGGTCCGGGTGGGGGTGCTTGGCCGGGTCCGGGTGGAGGTGCTTGGCCGGGTCCGGGTGGAGGTGCTTGGCCGGGTCCGGGTGGGGGTGCTTGGCCGGGTCCGGGTGGAGGTGCTTGGCCGGGTCCGGGTGGAGGTGCTTGGCCGGGTCCGGGTGGAGGTGCTTGGCCGGGTCCGGGCGGAGGCTGGGGTGTGACCTCACCCAGCGGCGGACCCTGGGCGGCCAGGGCGAAGTCCCCGCCGGGGGGTGGCGGAGCCTGCGCGGCAGCCGGGGCGAAGCCACCGCCGGGGGGCGGCGGAGTCTGGGCGGTCGGGACAGGCTGGGCCTGGGGTTGCGGCTGTCCGCCGGGTGGCGGTGGCGCGGCCTCGGGGCCCGGTGTGGCACCCTGAGGTGCACCGGCAGGCTGCGCCTGGGGGGCCCCGGCCGGCTGCTGCTGCCGGGCCGCCATCTGGGCCTGGTAAGCCGCCTGCTGGACCTCGTAGATCGCCATGTCGACCTCGTACATGGCATGTATGAGACGCTCCACCTCGTCCGGAGGGACCTGCTTCGCGGTCCGCTCACCGTAGAGCGCGTAGCCGAGATCCTTGGCGAGACCATCCATCTTGTGACGCAACTGGAATTCGTCGGCCTTGGCACTGCCTTGGTCGACCACACCCTTCACCTTGTCCATAAACCCCATGTCCACTCCCAAGCCAAACGATGCGGTCACCCTAGCTGTTCGAAAGCCCCGCCAACAGAAGCCGCGTCGGGAGACTCGACCTCAGAAGAGCCCGAGTGGCCTTGCGGCGCTGCCGGCGTCGGGGAAGATGTCCGACGCTGCCACGCCCAAGTGCGCTTCACAGACCGCTCCGAGCACACGCCGGAAATCCGTCGTGACGCGCAGGTTGCCTGCCTCGTCCAGATCCGACAGCGGTGGTGGCTCGCCGTGATGACCGGCTTTGACCCGCGGGCCGAGGACGAGGACCGGCCCCGCCGCGCCGTGGTCGGTGCCCGAGCCGTTGGGTTGCACGCGTCGCCCGAACTCCGACCATACGACCACCGTCACCTGCGGGGCGTCCGCGTCGAGTGCCTCGAAGAACGCGACGAGACCCGACGCGAGGTCCCCAAGGAGGCGGTCATGCGTCGTCTCCTGTCCCGTGTGCGTATCGAAGCCCCCGAGTGTCACGGCCACCACACGTGTGCCGAATCCACCGCTGAGGATACGTGCGGCCTCCTCGGTCGCCACCGTGAGGGCTCCTCGCCCCGACTCCCCGCCCTGTCCGGATCCACCCGGAGTCCCCTCCTCGCCTTCTCCGAGCTTCTCGCGGAGCACCCCGAGGTCGAGAACGGATCGTGCCATCGCCGCGTCGAGCGAGTCCCCGTCCACAGCGGAGCTCGCGAGGTCGGTCCAGGCGTCTGCGAGGCCATCCTCGGCGGGCATGCCGAGGCCCCCGACCTCCACGGCTGACCCTGCGCGGGCGGATCCGACGAGCATCTGCGGCAGGGCGGAACCAACCGATATGGCACGCAGAGGGTCGTGGTCCTGCAGCGTGTCGAGCCAGCGGCCCAACCACCCGGTCGGATCGCCGGCGTCGCTCAGGCCCGTGTGCCATGTCGCCATGGAAGCGAAGTGGGAGAGGTTCACGTCCGGTGTCCCGACACCGTGCACGATCGCCATTCGCCCGTCCTCCCACATGGGGCGGAGCGGCTCGAGTTGCGGTGCGAGCGCGAACCCCTCACCTATGGCGAACGTCGTGTCGGCGGGTACGGCGAGATCGCGACGCAACCCGGCGTAGTCGCTGTCCCCCACGGGAACGATCGTGTTCAAGCCGTCGTTGCCGCCGGTCAGGGTGACGACGACGAGGGCCTGCTCTGTGGCGGACGGGGACGTCGTCGAGCCGCCGTCCCCGCCGAACCAGTCGCCGGGACCACGGCATGCAGCGACGGAGAGAGCACCGCACGCGAGCCCGGTGGCGACGAACCGGCGGCGACTGACGGACATCGGCGGCTCCTAGTTCAGCGAGTACGCGGGCGACGCAAGGGCGAGCTGGACCAGGGCCCGAGGGGATCCCGCGAACCGGGCGAGGTCGGCTGCGAGATCCGCCGGGACAGGCGCGAGGCCGAGCCGGCCGAGCAGGCCTTCGATCGACGGCTTGTCGCCGGGGACGGGCAGCATCGTCTCCGGTACCCGCTTCGCAATCGACCCCGCGACGAGGAACCGGGCCCGGGTCATCGCCGTGTTCGTCCAGTAGCGGTTCTGTGGCCAGCCACCGACGCTCGGCGGATCGAACGGCTGCTGGCCCATGAGACGGAAGGCCGCGGCAACGGCACGGGCTGTGTCGGGGTCGGCTTCGATCACGATCCCGAACGCGCGCAAGGCCCCGGCGACGAACTCGACGGGAGTCTTGACGAGTCCGGCCTTGGCCTCCTCGGAGTAGAACTCGTCATGGGTCAGGATGGTGCGGACGAGCTGGTCGATGCGGCGGCCACCCGCCTCGTAGGCATCCGCGAGCGAGTCCAGGAGATCGTCCGGCGGATTCGGATGGGCGAGATTCTCCCACCAGCGCCGTGCCACCCACCGGGCGGAGTCCCGCCGCCCCACGAGGATGTCGACCACGTCGTCCCCGTCGAAGTTCCCCGTCTCACCGAGAACCGTCTTATCGCCACCGTCGTGGAGGGCGTCGACGAACTCGTAGCGTCTGCGGCGCACGAGCCGCGCGCCGGTGAACGCACGCGCGACCTCTCGTACGTCCTCCTGCGAGTAGCTGCCTTCTCCGAGTGTGAAGAGCTCCATGAGCTCTCGCGCGAAGTTCTCGTTGGGCGCGTCGGCGGTCGACGTCTGGAGGTCGAGCCAGAAGACCATGGCGGGGTCACGGGTGAGGGCTTTGACGAGGACGGTGAATTCGCCGAGTCCGAGCGTGCGCAACGTCACGTTCTGGTCGAACATCGAGATGGGAACCTTCACCTTGGCGAACCCGGTCGCGAAGTGGTCGTGCCAGATCAGAGTCGCCTTCTCGACGAGGGGGAAGGCGGTGGTCGCCATGTTC
Organism: Acidimicrobiia bacterium; assembly: GCA_020850945.1. GTDB lineage: Bacteria > Actinomycetota > Acidimicrobiia > UBA2766 > UBA2766 > QWHP01. Next base: position 127,136 of record JADZDR010000032.1, read on the forward strand.
TGGACCCACCACAGGCCGAGTGCTTGATGTTGCTCGAACGCTTCACGCAGGAGAGCGCGGACGGCAGCCTGCCGTTCCTCCTCGGATGCGTCTTCGAGGTCGGGCCGGGTCGGTTCGGTCAGGGCAGGCGGCGGTGGGTTCACGGGGGTGGCCGTGCTCCCGGCGAGCAGCACGTCCACAGTCGCCTCGATCCCGGCCGCGGTGGAGGTCTCGATCGTCTCCGGGGACGCCCCGAACCCGGCTCTGCGCCAGAGGTGCGCCATGTTCTCGGGGGTCGCCGCCGTGGTCATGCATCGAGCGTCCCCCCCGCGTGTTCGAACGGTGTGAAGCCCCCGTGTTCTTGCGCGCGGCACGCGTTCTTGCGCGCGACACGCGTCGTGCGCATGGCAGTTCGCGCGCAACATCGCGCTTCGCGCGCAAGTCCGGGTAGCTTCCTGGCGTGCGGCTCCTCCTCATCGTCAACACCTACGCCACCAACTACGACCTGAACAGACACCGTGCGGTGGAGGCGGCGCTGGGTGCCGTGGGGAAGCTGGAGGTGGAGGAGACACACCGTCACGGTCACGGCCTGCCCATAGCCCAGGGTGCGGTGAACCGGGGAGTGGACGCAATCGTGGTGTGGGGCGGGGACGGGACGGTGAACGAGGCCGCGAACGCGCTCGCAGGCACGCATGTGCCCCTCGGGATCATCCCAGGGGGATCGACGAACGTCACGGCCCGGACGCTCGGGATCCCCAACGACGTGTCGCAGGCGACCGGCCTCCTCCTGGACTCGATCGACTCGAAGCGGATACGGCGCATCGGTCTCGGCCGGGCAGGGGAGCGCTTCTTCACCTTCACGGCGGGGATCGGTTTCGACGCCGCGATCGTGCGTGAGGTCGAGAGCAGATCGATGCTCAAACGCACCATCGGCCCGTCCGTCTACGTGGCCGCGGCGTTCGGCCTCGCGAGGCGTGGCTTCGACCGCATGCAGCCGACGGTCCGCTTCCACTACGGCGACGGCACGACGTCACCCGATCTCACGGCTGCGGTCGTCGCCAACTCGAGCCCGTACACCTACCTCGGGACACGTCCCATGGTCGTCGCGCCGGACGTCAGCCATGACACACCGCTCGAGGTCTTCGGCCTGACGCATCTGCCGTTCGTGCGCACGCTCGGACTCATCACGGCGTCCTTCACGAAGCCGCGCTGGCTCGACATGTCGGGTCTCGTGCACCGTCACCGCTTCACGGCCGCCGAGGCGGAGGGACTACCCGAGTTCGAGTTCCACGTGGATGCCGAGTACCGCGGCTTTCGCTCCCACACGGCCTTCCGCTGGGAGCCGGACAGCCTCTCGGTCTACGTCTAGGCGGTTGTGACTCCGTCTCTCTGGGTACCTGAGCGGCGATATATCGCCGCTCAGGTACCCAGACTGCGTGGGGTTGTGAGGGTCCTTCCACCCCATTGCGGGTGAGATCCTCACAACCCGGAGGCGCAGGCGGCGTCGACGTCCACCCGGAAGACGGCAGTCTCGTCGTCGCGTGCCACCTCCGTGAACACCGCGGGGTTCGTGTCGGCCCAATCCACCTCGTGCGGGAGGAGGGTGTCGTAGTTGACGGCATCCTTGATCTCGGCGATCTCGTCGTCTGTGAGACCTAGATCCATGTCCTCGTAACTGTCGATCGGCGATGTCTCGCGGGCGACGAGGTAGTCGGGGGCGGAAGTGCACATGAAGTCGAGGAACTCGGCCTCGTTCCTGAACGGACGCGCGACCACCCCTTTCCCGGGTGCCCGCGGCGCGGCGAGGAACACGTCGTTCTGGAGGCGGGATCCGAGCAGGGGAAACGTGCGGACGAAGGCGGCGTAGGCGATGCGCACCCCGTCGGGGTTCTCCCCCTCGGCTTCGCGGACGAAGTCGTAGGCGACGCCGTAGTCGTCACCCACGAAATCGAAGCGGTTCGTGTAGGCGAAGTAGGAGGCGGCGACGAGCCCGGCGAGCGCGGCCACGACACCGAGAGCGGATACGAGCACGGGGACCGATCTCCTGCGTTGCCTGGCGTCCAACCGTTCGAGACCGAAGCGACGCACCGCCCACGCGAGACCGAAGGCGACACCTGCAGCCACGGTCCCGAGGACGAACCCTGAGATCAGGGTGGTGGCAGGCAGCTCACCGCCGCCGAGGGGGAGGAGGCCGACGAAGAGCAGGCCGACGTGGAGGACGTCGAGGGCGGTGACACCTCCGAAGACCCAGAGCGTCGCGCGTGGGAACTGCCTGTCTGCTGTGGCGGCGAGGCCGGAGAACGCGAAGAGGACGAACGGGATTGCATAGCGCATGTTGGGATTGAAGAGGCCGGGGAAGCCCCATGGGCCGCCGGCCGACGTCGGGGTGACGAGGTAGACGGCAGCCGCGAGTACGGGGAGCAGCCAGCATCCCACCCACCGGTCCGTGAGCGGGACAAGGGGAAGTGCGTCGTCGATCGCGGCATCCCGGGTGCGGTGGCGCTCCCGCACGAGGAGGAGCGGCACGGCGACGAGAGCCGCGATCGCGAGCAGGCCGGCAAACCACATGACGATCAGCCACGGGCCCACGATCCAGGGGTGCAGGTTCAGGCGCACGAGGTAGTCCGCCACCGTGAACTCGATCTTGTCGACGTCCAAAGGAAACCACGCCCCGGGTAGGCCTGCGACAGGTGACGGGAAGAACGGGTTGCCGGTCTGGGCGAGATTGCGCACGTAGAAGAAGGCGCCTGTGAGAGCCGTGAGGCCCGCGGCATATCCGAGACCGATCCATGCCCGGCGTGCTGTGAGGCGGCCCCTTCTCCAGGCGACGAGAAGACACACGGCGAACAGGCCCCCGATCATGGCGGCGTAGGGGAGCGCGACGAGCTTGCTGCCGGCAGCGAGGCCGAGGGCCACGCCGCCCATTGCTGCATCGATACGGCTGTGGCGGTCCTGGAAGAAGGCGACGAGGAAGAAGGCAGCGGCAGCGAAGAGCGCGGCCGCGCCGAGATCGACCTGGCCCGAACGCAACTGGGACTGGAGGACCACGGGGACGGTGCAGACACCCAGGCCGGCGAGTACACCGGTCGTGACGCGGCCCCCCAGCCGGCGTACGAGCCCGGCGGTGGCGGCGAGCGCGAACCCGAACCAGACCCAGTTGACCCAGGGGAGAAGGAGGTCACGGCCCGTGAACAGCACCGGCCAGGCTTCGACCAGGTTCAGGTTCGAGGGGTAGTACCACCCGTAGTGCCCGATCCCGATGAGCTTGGGTGTGGTCAGGTTGCCCACGTCGACCCAGTGCGCCACGAGGGGCCAGTGGTATTGGAGCGTGTCGAGGCCCGTCGAGGGTCGGCCGAGGGTGACGGCGAGCGTACCGAGCGCGAACGCGGCGAGGACGAAAGTCATGACCTGGCCTACCGGCCATCTCACACTGCTGGCCGGAGCCGACGTCTCGTCCTCTGTGGCTCTCAGGACGAGGCTCGTCGCGACCGCTCCACCCAGGACGGTGACCAACATCGGCAGGGGCTCGAAGAGACGGAGGGCACCCAGGACCTGGGACAGGACGACGATCTCACCTACAGCGAGCACGCCGACGGCGAGGACCCGCGACCACGGACGCGTCGGATACATCCGCACGGCGATCCGTGCGGCCGTGACCAGCACGAGAGCGCTGGCAAGGGCGAGTATCAGGAAGTCGATCAACACGCGATGGAGAGCCGTGCGTGACTTCGGGGGTATTGCGAGGTCATCCTGCCGAAGGCTGGCAGTATCGGTCCGTGACTGGCGAACCGGGCGCAGAAACCGCGGGCACGGCGCCCTCCGGACGCGGCGACAAGCATTGGATGCGTCGTGCCCTCGACCTCGCCGCCACGGCGACGGACATCGTCGCACCGAACCCGATGGTCGGAGCCGTCGTCCTCGACGCGTCGGGACAGGTCGTGGGGGAGGGGAGCACCGTCGCCACCCGCCATGCCGAACCGATCGCCCTCGAACAAGCCGGACCACGGGCGGAGGGGGGCACCATCTACGTGACGTTGGAGCCGTGTCGGCACTACGGGAACACGCCGCCCTGCACACAGGCCGTCCTCGACTCGGGCGTGTGTCGGGTGGTCGTCGCCCAGCTCGACCCCGACTCGCGGGTCGGGGGAGAGGGCGTGGCGGAGCTTCGGCGGGCCGGACTCGACGTGGAGGTCGGCGTTCTCCGGGTCGAAGCAGAGGGTCAGCTCGAGGCCTACCGGCATCATCGGACCACCGGCAGGCCGTTCGTGATCCTGAAGCTCGCTCTCACGGTGGACGGGCGCACCGCGGCCCCGGACGGCACGTCGAGGTGGATCACGGGTGAGGCAGCGCGCGCCGACGCGCACCGTCTGCGCCGCGCGTCGGATGCCGTCCTCGTCGGGTCGGGCACGGTCCTCGCCGACGATCCGCGGCTCACGGTGCGCCTCGACCCGCTTCCACCTCGCCAGCCGGCACGCGTGGTGCTCGATCGGACCGGACGTGTCCCTCCGACAGCGGCCCTGTTCGGCGAGGAGGGACAGGCCATCGTCTACACGGAGGCTGTCGAGGCGGCCCGATCCGAGGCATGGCGTGCGGCGGGCGCCACGGTTGTCGTGTTGCCTCCCGGTGGCTCCCTGCGCGCCGTTCTCGAGGACCTCGGACAGCGCGGTGTCCTGCAACTCCTCGTCGAGGGAGGCCCCACAGTGGCGGGTGAGATCGTGCGAGCGGGTCTCTACGAGAGGCTCGTCGTCTATCTCGGCGCGGCTCTCGCGGGTGGCGAGGATGCGCGGCCTGCTCTTGCGGGTCCGGGCGCGTCGACGATCGGAGGTTTCGCACGCCTGCGACTCGAGGCGGTCACCCGTCTGGACCATGACATGCGGCTGGACTACCGTGCGGATGCATGAGTGCCCAGGACACGCCGCCGACGACGGACTTCGGAGCGCCGATCGTGGCGGGTCCGTTCGAGGCGATGGGCGAGGCGAAGGCCTGGATCACCGATTCGAGCGAGGAGGGCCTCGACATCTACTGGGAGGCGTCGCGCTGGTATGTGCACGGGCCGATGCGGGGCGGCAGTGACGCACCTCCCCTCACGACGTACGGTACCTGACACCTGATCGGACTTCGTCCGCCCGATACAGCGCCCTGCTCCCCCTGCCCGGCGTTTCCCTTCGTACCTGCGGCTCGTGGCGCGCAAGAATTGGGGCATGTTCACAGGAATCGTCGCCGAGGTCGGCCACGTGAGCGAGATCGAGAGCACGGGCCGCGGTGCCCGCATCGAGTTCGCCGCCGACGGCATCCTCGATGGCGTCGGTATCGGGGACTCGATCGCCGTGAACGGCTGCTGCCTCACGGTAACCGAGAGAACAAGTGCGGGCTTCGGCGCCGATGTCATGGCCGAGACGTTGCGCGTCACGGCGCTCGGTGATCTGCAGGTGGGCGACGAGGTCAACCTCGAACGTCCCCTCGGAGCCGATGGCCGTTTCGACGGTCACGTCGTACAGGGACATGTGGACGGCGTCGGGGTCGTGAGCCGTGTCGAAGTGGAACCGAACGCCACGAACGTGACCATCGAGACGCCGGACCCCGTCCTGCGGTACTGCATCCCGAAGGGATCGATCACGATCGACGGGATCTCCCTCACCGTCGTCGAAGTCGATGACACGGCACGGGCGCTGTCCGTCTCCATCATCCCGCACACGTGGGAGCACACCAACCTGCACGGGCGGCGTGTGGGGGACCGGGTCAATCTCGAGGCCGACGTCCTCGCCCGGTACGTGGAGCGACTCATGGTGCCACCGGACGGGGAGGACACATGAAGCCCCCACACCTCACACCAGTTGACGCAGAGCCCGTCTTCGCCACCATCCCCGAGGCCGTCGCGGACATCAGGGACGGCAGGATGCTCGTCGTCGTAGACGACGCCGACCGCGAGAACGAAGGTGACCTCGTGGTCGCGGCGGAGGTCGTGACAGCCGAGACGGTCAACTTCATGGCGACGCACGCCCGCGGCCTCATCTGCACGCCGATCACGGGTGAGCGCCTCGACGCGCTGCGCATACCGCAGATGGTCTCCGACAACACCGACACGCATGAGACGGCATTCTGCGTGGCTGTCGACCACAGATCGACTCCGTCGGGCGTGACGGCGGCCGATCGGGCGAAGACGATCCGCGCTCTCATCGACCCGGACAGCCGGCCCGAGGACTTCCGCCGTCCCGGCCACACGTTCCCGCTGCGGTATGTCGAGGGTGGTGTGCTGCGTCGCGCGGGCCACACCGAGGCGTCCGTCGACCTCGCCCGCATGGCCGGCCTTGCGCCCGCCGCGGTGATCTGCGAGATCATGGGGGCAGACGGCACCATGTCGAGACTCCCCCAGCTCACGGATTTCGCACGCGAGCACGACCTGAAGCTCGTCACGATCGCCGATCTCATCCGGTACCGGCGCCAGGAGGAGCGGCTCGTCGTCCGCACTGCCGACGAGCGCATCCCGACCGAGTTCGGCGAGTTCCGGTGTGTCGTCTACCGGAGCGTCCTCGACGGCGTCGAACACCTCGCGTTCGTCCGCGGCGAAGTGGCAGGAGAGGAGAACGTCCTCGTGCGTGTCCACTCCGAATGCCTCACGGGCGACGTGTTCGGCTCGCGGCGCTGTGACTGCGGACCACAGTTCCGCGAGGCCATGCGCCTCGTGGCGGAGGCGGGCCGCGGCGTCGTCCTGTACTTCCGGGGCCACGAGGGACGTGGTATCGGCCTCATGCACAAGCTCAAGGCGTACACGCTCCAGGACGAGGGTCGCGACACGGTCGAGGCGAACCTCGAGCTCGGCTTCGCCCCCGACCAGCGCGACTACGGTATCGGCGCCCAGATCCTGAACGATCTCGGAGTCACGACCATGCGTCTCCTCACGAACAATCCGCAGAAGCGGGCTGGAATCGAAGGCTATGGTCTCAGGATCGTCGAGCGGGTCCCGCTGGTCGTGGAATCCAACCCGGAGAACGTGCGGTATCTGGAGGCGAAACGAGCCAAGCTCGGTCATCTGCTCGACGGCCTCGACGCATCGGCGTTGTCCGACTCGGACGTGAGGCCTTCCGGATGAGGATCGAGACACCGACGAGGAGGCACAGGTGCCCAAGGTGATCGAAGGCAAGCTCGACGCACACGGGCTCCGCTTCGGCATCGTCGCGTCCCGCTTCAACTCGGCGATCGTCGACCAGCTCGTGTCGGGCTGTGCCGACGCCCTCGGCCGTCATGGTGCCGCCGACGACGACATCACGCTCGTGTGGGTGCCGGGCGCCTTCGAGCTGCCACTCGTGGCGCTCGAGCTCGCCGAGACGGGCACCGTGGATGCAGTCATCTGCCTCGGTGTCGTGATCAGGGGCGCAACGGACCACTACACGTACGTGGCCGGACAGGCAGCCGCGGGGATAGCGGACGTCGCCCGCGCCGTGCGGGTGCCCATCATCTTCGGGATCCTCACGACGGAGACCATCGAGCAGGCGGTGGAGCGGGCAGGCACGAAGGCCGGCAACAAGGGTTGGGACGCCGCGGTCGGGGCGATCGAGGCAGCCGACATCCTCCGACATATCCGCGCCATGGCGAAGAACGCCTGACCTGATCCCACCCTGACCGGACAACGCCTTCACCTGCCCAGTATCGAGGAGAGCCCATGAACGACCCGGCCCTCTCGGGTGCGCAACTGCGCCTCGTCGTCCCCAAGGGGAGTCTCGAAGCACAGGTGCTGCGCCTTTTCGAGGATGCCGACCTACCCGTGCAGAGGTCGAGTGATCGCGACTACCGGGCGACCATCGACGACCCCCGCATCGCCGAGGTGCGGATCCTGCGTCCGCAGGAGATCGGCAAGTACGTCGAGGAGGGGATCTTCGACATCGGCATCACAGGCCGCGACTGGATCACCGAGACCCAGGCCGAGGTCGTGTCCGTGTGCGAGATCCCGTTCAGCAAGGTGAGTGCCCGCCCCACACGTGCCGTGCTTGCCGTCCCGGCGGACTCGGACATCGAGACGGCCGCGGACCTGCCGGAGGGCGCGAAGATCTCGACGGAGCTGCCCGAGATCACACGGCGCTTCTTCGCCGACCTCGGCAAGAAGGTGCGCATCTATCTGTCCTACGGCGCGACCGAGGCGAAGGTCCCCGACATCGTCGACGCGATCGTGGACATAACCGAGACAGGTTCGTCACTGCGCCGCGCCGGACTGCGCATAGTCGCCGAGCTGTGCCAGAGCTATCCGGAGCTCATCGCCAACCCGGAGGTCTGGGCGGATCCGGTCAAGCAACGCGCGATCCGGGACATCCAGACGCTTCTCGAGGGTGCCGTCAATGCCCGCGGCCGCGTCCTCGTCAAGCTCAACTGCGCCGCCGCCGACCTCGAGGGCATCCTCGAAGTCCTGCCGTCCATGAAGTCCCCGACCGTGAACGAGCTCGCACACGCGACCGGGTACGCCGTCGAGACCGTCGTCGCGAAGAACGAGATCAACACCCTCATCCCCGTCCTCAAGAACAGCGGCGCCGAGGACATCATCGAGTTGCCCGTGACGAAGATCGTGGAGTGAGAATCCCGTTCGGGTAGAGGCGCCCAATATCCTTGGCCGCGTGGCCCCGGAACGACGTGGGGCCGGATACAGCGGGAGGGCAGGGTGTCGATAGCGATCCACGAGATTCACGCCGAGCTCGAGGCGGTGGCACGGTCGTTCCTGGAGGCGCACGCGGCGCGCCAGGCCGCACGCGCGCAGCTCGACGCCTCCGACGAGACCTTGCCCGCGTTCTGGGAGCCGCTCGCCGAGCTCGGCTGGCTCGGTCTCCACATCCCCGAGGAGTACGGCGGATCGGGAGGGGCCATCCCCGAGCTCGTCGTCGTGCTCGAGGAGCTCGGCCGTGCCGTCGCGCCGGGTCCGTTCCTGCCGACGGTCATGGCGTCCGCCGTCATCGCCGAGCGGGGCAGTCCCGCCCAGGCGGAGCGGTTCCTGCCCGGTCTCGCCGACGGGACCGTGACGGCGGCGCTCGGTCTGGAGGGGAACCTGCAGCGCAAGGGCAGTGTGGTCGAGGGTGATGCGGGAGTCGTCCTCGGTGCCGGCCTCGCGGATCTGATCGTCCTGGCCGTGGGGACAGATCTCGTCATCGTGGACACGCGGGGTGGGACAGGTTCGTGCGTGAGCCTCGAGACGGCAACGAACCTCGACCCCACGCGTCGCAGCGCCCGCGTCGGGATCGCGGGCCTCGACGTCGACGACAGCGCTCTCCTCCGGGACGCGAGGCCGCTCGGCCTCGCCCTCGCCCGCATCCTCGCCTCGGCCGAAGCCGTCGGAGGCGCCTACCTCTGCACTGAAGAGGCGACCGAGTACGCGAAGGTGCGTGAGCAGTTCGGGCGTGTGATCGGCATGTTCCAGGCCGTGAAGCACATCTGCGCCGACATGCTCGTTGAGGCCGAGGCGGCGACGGCAGCCGTCTGGGACGCGGCACGGGCCGCGGCAGGTGGGGACGCCACGCAGATCGAGCTCGCGGCGGCTGTCGCCGCCGTGCAGGCGCTGCCGGCATTCCTGCGCAACGCGCAGCGCAACATCCAGGTACACGGCGGGATCGGTTTCACGTGGGAGCACGACGCCCACATGTATCTGCGGCGGGCCGTGACACTGCAGCTCCTCCTGCCTCCCGACGACGCCGCTCTCGACGTCGCCCGGTTTGCGAAGGACGGCGTGAAGCGCGATCACGCCTTCGAGTTGCCTGCCGAGGCGGAGGAGTATCGCGAAGAGGCACGCCGGGCGGCGGAAGAGCTGAAGTCGCTGCCCGACAACGGCACGCGCCGCGCACGCATGATCGACACCGGCTACGTGCAGCCGCACTGGCCGAAGCCGTGGGGCCGGGAGGCCAAGGCATTGGAGCAGCTCGTCATCGACGAGGAGTTCCGCAGGGTCAAGGTCCGCATGCCCGACCTCGGGATCACGGGATGGGTCATCCTGACCATCGCCCAGCACGGTACCGGGGATCAGGTGGAGAGATGGGTGCGCCCCACCCTCGAAGGTCGCCTCACTTGGTGCCAGCTCTTCAGTGAGCCCGGTGCCGGATCCGATGCGGCCGGGATCACGACGAAGGCCGTACGTGTCGACGGCGGCTGGGAGATCACGGGGCAGAAGGTGTGGACGAGCGGGGCCCAGATCAGTGATTTCGGCCTCGCCACCGTGCGGACCGACTTCTCCAAGCCCAAGCACGCCGGGATCACCACGGTCGTGGTCGACATGAAGGCCGAGGGTGTCGACGTGCGCCCCTTGCGGGAGTGCACGGGGCACTCCCTCTTCAACGAGGTCTTCTTCGACAGCGTGTTCGTCTCCGACGACGACGTCGTCGGAGACGTCGACGCGGGCTGGACCGTGGCGCGGGCGACGCTCGGGAACGAGCGACTCAGCATCGGCGGTGGCTCGGCCGCTCCCATTCCTATCAACGTCGTCGAGCTCACCCGCACCACGGACTGCACGGATCCGCTCCTACTGCGCGACGTGGGTCTCTACGTCGCCGAGACGGCGACCATCAAGGCGGTCAACCTGCGCCGTGTCGAGCGGGCGGTCGCCGACACCGGACCGGGGCCGGAGGGCAACGTCACCAAGTTCCTGACCGCCCTCAACTCCCAGACAGCCGGCGACCTCGCACAGCGTCTCCTCGGAACCGGTGCCGTCGTCCTCGACCAGGGTGTCGCCGAGATGGCGACGTTCGGCATGCTTTTCTCGCGGGCGATGACGATCGCGGGCGGGACGACCGAGATAACGCGCAATCAGATCGGGGAGCGCATCCTCGGTCTGCCCCGCGACCCCCTCGTGAAATAACCAGGGTTGCGAGGATCCTGCGCTGCGTACGCGGGTCACATCCTCACAACCCCCCGGGCCGCGTTTCCCCACTCCCGCTGAACGCTGTAAAGTCGTGGCATGTGGGGTCGGCTCGGGCGTCGTCTGGCGCTTCTCGTGACGGTGACTTCAGTGGTGGCCGGGGTCACGTGTGCCACCCCACGTCCCGCCACCGGGGAGACTGATCCCCTGCCACGCCGAGTCCGCCTCGGCGTGGGCGCCGATGCCGCGCTCTCGATCGGTGCCCTGCCTGCCTTCGCCTACGACGGCAGGGCAGGCCTGGGGGAGGGGAGCGCCGTCGAGACGTCGCCCGGCGTCTACGCGCTCCACTTCCCTGCCGCGCAGGTGACCGTGCCTCCCCTCGAGATGGTCCCGTTCCTGCCCCGCCTCCCGCTCGAGGTGGAGATCGTCCCACGTGACCTGAACGGGACCTTCGATGTCTGCTCGGGTGAGATGGAGCTCGACTTCGACGCCGTCTTCGTACCCCGCGTCGGCTCCCGCCGGCTCACCCCGCTCTCGGTGGTCACTCCGCTCACGTCCGGCGCAGTCCCCCTCGACGCGCTCGGGTCTGGTCGGCTCTCCGGCACGGCGCAGGTGCCCGCAACCGGAGACGTCCTCGTCGACACTCTCCTCCGGCTCCCCGCCGCGGCATCAGCCGATCTCCCCGTCCACGTCCACTTCGCGGGCGGTCCCCCCGCCTGCCCGGCTGATTCGGTCGACCCGTCCGCGCGCGGATCGATGGAGGTGCGTCCCGACAGCCGTCTCAAGATCGGGCGTCGCTTCCCGTGGTTCCCGTACGACGGCAAGGGGTCGGGCGGTGGGCTGGACCTCACCCCCGTCACGGGCACCCCGGGGGCGACGCACGAGGTGGTCGTCCCCGTGGATTCGCTGCACGTGCCACCCCTGCTCATGTTCCCGCCCTTCACGCAGGCACGAGTCGAGATCCAGCCGGCCGAGATGCGCGGTGTCCTCGATGCATGCACGGGGTCGGTGCACCTCGCGTTCGATGCCGTGTTCCAGCCGGTCGTCGGCACATGGCGCACCACCCCCATTGCCGTCGTGACCGACCTCACGACCGGCGTCTCCTCGGGGGACTTCACGACGCTCACGGGCGCACCGATGGACGAGTGGGGGGATCTGCGTCTCGTCGGCGTCGCCCGTGTCCCCAAGACCGGCGACCTGTTCGTCGACCTCCTCCTCGGCCTACCCACCGATGCGGTCACCGACATGGCGGTCCACATCGACCTGCCCGCCGGGATCGGCTGTCCCGGGGCCGCTTCGACCCCATGACCGGCCCCAGACGACAACTGGATACCTGAGGTGTGTGCGGGACCCGGTCAGCCCTGGAGGAACTCGAGGACGTAGGGGCCCACGACGTCGTTGGGGCGCGCATCCGGGGAGAGCTCGCCGCAGAGCGCCATGAGCAGGCCGAGTGCCCGCCCCCACATCACGACACCGTTGGGGAGCTGGAAGGACTTGATGTCACGCATCTTCTCGCGTGTCTCGCCGAAGTACGACTGGAAGTCCATGCGGGCGGACTCGCGGGCCGACAGGTTGAAGAAGCGGGGATCGAACTGGATGGTGGCGAGCTCACGCACCTTGGGCAGGTCGGACCTGTCTACGAACCCGGCCTCGGCGAGCGTCTCGGCGTACATGTCGACGTCCATCGTGATCGTCGCCACGAGGTTGCGCCGGATCGCGTCCCGGATGTGGGGCTCGAGGCGGCGGTTCATCCCGAAGTCGAGAAGCACGATGCGCCCCTCGGAATCCACGAAGAGGTTGCCCGGATGTGGGTCGGCGTGGAAGAGGCCGTCCATGAATATCTGGCGGAGGAAGATCTTCGCGGTGCGGAGCGCGATCTCGTCGATGTCGAAGCCGGCCGCCCGCAGCTCGGCCTGGTGGTTGATCTTGATGCCGTGGAGGAACTCCATCGTCAGAACACGCTTGGTCGTGTACTGCCAGTGGATGTGCGGGATCACGTACGTCCCCGCGAGCTCCTCGGCCAGGCCCAGGTTGCGGTTGACCTCCTCGGCGGTCTCGCCTTCCCGGATGTAGTCCATCTCGCCGTGGATCGCCTCGAGCAGCTCGTCGTAGATGCGGCGCGTGTCGGCAACCGTGAGGAAGTTGAAGACCCAGAGGCCGAGGCGTGTCACCGCCATGTCCACGGCGACGGCCTTCTCGATACCCGGATACTGGACCTTGACGGCCACCTCGGTGCCGTCCTCGAGGACGGCACGGTGCACCTGCCCGAGGCTTGCCGCGGCGATGGCGTCGACGTCGAACTCGGCGAAGATCTCGTCCACCGGTCTGCCGAGCTCGTATTCGAGTTGGGCGCGGATCTCGGGGAACGGGTGGGGCGCCACACGGTCCTGCAGCTTGCTGAGCTCATCGGTGATCTCGGCCGGGATGAGGTCGGATCGCAGGCTGCCGACCTGGCCGACCTTGATCAGGCCCGCCTTCTCGCGTTCGGCCGCGCGGACGAACGTGCGGCCGAAGCCGGTGGAGATGCGGCGCAGCAACCCCCGCCCGATCCATTTGCGCCGGTAGGCGGCGATGGCCGCCCAGACGACGAACGCGTAGACGAGGAGGCCGAACCCGACGAGGGCACGCCGGACGAGCTCGAGCGGGGTGGCTTCCTCAGGCCTCGGAGGAGCCACCGGCATCCCCGCCTGGCGCGCCCGCGTCCCCTCTGGCAGCACTCGCGACCTGGACATAGGCGAGCTGGAGCTGGCTCATGAGCTCGTCGAGTTGCGCATGCAGTTCCGGTGGGAAGCGGTCGCCGGCTGCCGCGGTGAGAGCCCTCACAGCATCGATGGCGAGACGTGACTGGTCGAGCTCCCCCGGCTGCAGATGGAGCTGGGCGACCTGGGCGAGGGTATTGATCTCGTTGAGGATCAACTCCTCGACCGGGATCTGCTTGAGTTGCTCGAGTGCGGCCCGGATCTCGGCAACCTGCTCCTCCGTGAGCTCGGGCGGAACCCCGTGATCATGGTGCGGCCCGGCATGCGCCTCGTCTGCCCCGGCGGGCGCTGGAGCCCCGGAATCCCGCTTGCCGACGGGCACGTCGCCACCCGGGGTCCACAACTTGCGTTCCATCTCGTCGACACCTCCGTCGTGCTCTACGTATACTGACCGGCGTCCCCGGAGCCGGATCGGCTCCCAGGACGCTACTCGCACCAAGTAGGGGATCCCAGACGAACGAGTTCGTCTCCCCTCACCCCAGGGCGACTGCCAGGAGCGGCGACCGAAGGGTCAGGGCCGGTTTCGACCTGCCGTACCCTCCTGTCGTCTCTCTCCACATATCGGGATCTCGTCGTGGCGGACGGGGTCCCCCGGAGCACCGGAGGAGTACAGATCACCGCACGACGCGACACCAGGGTCAACGAACGCATCCGCGCCCGCGAGGTGAGACTTGTCGGGCCCGAAGGTGAGCAGATGGGGATCACGCCTGTGCCAGAGGCGCTCCAGTTTGCCCGCTCGAAGGGTCTGGATCTCGTCGAAGTCGCGGCTCAGGCGAATCCTCCCGTCTGCAAGGTCATGGACTGGGGCAAACACCTCTACGAGGAATCCCAGAGACAGAAGGAGTCGCGCAAGAAGCAGGCGCAGGTCATCGTCAAGGAGATGAAGTTCCGGCCCAAGATCGACGTGCACGACTACGAGACGAAGAAGAAACACGTCGTGCGCTTCCTCGACGACGGCGCCAAGGTGAAGATCACGATCATGTTCCGCGGGCGGGAGATGACCCACACCGAGCTCGGGAAGCGGATCCTCGATCAGCTCGCGGAGGATCTCGAGGAGATCGCCTCTGTGGAGGCGCAGCCCAAGCTCGACGGCCGCAACATGATCATGGTCCTGAACCCGCTCAAGAAGGACGCGAGAGCCGAGGCGGAAGTCCGACCCGAGGAGCGCCGGAAGAAGACGAAGGGCAAGGGCCGCCGCCGTCGTGAGCAGGTGGAGGGGGAGATGTCGGACCTGCCCGACGGCGACGAGGCCGAGGTGGAGGAGTCGCCTGAGGAGGCAGACGGCAGCGACGTGGAAGCCGGCCCCGACAGCGAAGACGCCGACAGCGAAGAGGTCGAAGCCGAAGAGGTCGAAGCCGTCGCAGAGCGCGTGGAGAGCGAAGCGGCTGCCGAAGAGGTCTGACGCACGGTCGGCCACGAGAGAGATCTGCGAATCCCACGAAGGGAGCGACGATGCCCAAGATGAAGACACACCGGGGCGCGGCAAAGAGATTCCGCGTCACGGGCACCGGCAAGATCCGCCGGCGCAAGGCCTACCGGAGCCACTTGAACGGCAAGAAGACGCAGCGGCGCATCCGCCGTCTCGGCCGACCCACGCTCGTGTCCGAGGCCGACCACAAGAACGTGCAGCGGCTGCTGGGCGGCTGACCACCCCGCCACCTGACCGGTCCGCAACGAATTGCCTACGCAGCCGGAGGCTGCCCACAGACAGGAGGTACGCAATGACCCGCGTGA
Organism: Acidimicrobiia bacterium; assembly: GCA_020850945.1. Classification (GTDB taxonomy): domain Bacteria; phylum Actinomycetota; class Acidimicrobiia; order UBA2766; family UBA2766; genus QWHP01. Next base: position 142,433 of record JADZDR010000032.1, read on the forward strand.
AGCGCTCAGTTCACTCCAAGAAGAAGCGCCGCGAGGTGCTCACCCAGGCGAAGGGTACCTACGGCCAGAAGCGGATCAGCTACCGCAAAGCCCGCGAACAGCAGTTGAAGTCGCTCTCGTACCAGTACCGGGATCGCAAGGCGCGCAAAGGCGAGTTCAGGCGTCTCTGGAGCCAGCGCATCAACGCCGGCGCGCGCCAGAACGGCCTGACCTACAACACCCTCATCCACGGTCTGAAGCTCGCCGCCGTCGACCTCGACCGCAAGGTCCTCGCCGATCTTGCCGTCGCCGAGCCCGAGACGTTCGCGGCCGTGTGCGATGTCGCTCGCGAGGCCCTCGCGAGCGAGCCGGCGCAGGCCGAGGTGAACTCGGCCTGAAGCACCTCACGTCACTCGCGAATCCCCGCGTGAAGCGGGCCCGGTCCCTCGCCGGCGCGAGGCAGCGCCGCGCCGGCGGTTTGGTCCTGCTCGAAGGCAGGCGCCTCATTCGTAGTGCCGCAGAGGCCGGTGTCGAGTTCGAGCTCTTCACGTGTGATGCGGAGGACGACTTGGCGGCATTCGCCGTCGAGTCGTTCGTGGTCGACGCCCACGTCCTGCGTGAGATCGCGACGACTGTGCATCCCCAAGACGTGGTTGCCGTCGCCCGCTGGGCGCCCGACCGGACGGTTCCCAGAGGGGTGGTACGGGCCGTGGTCCTCTGCCGCATGTCCGACCCCGGCAACGTGGGCACGATCGTGCGCACGGCGGCGGCCCTGGGAGTGGATGCCGTGGTCACGACGCGGGGGAGCTGCGATCTCACGAACCCGAAAGTCCTGCGGGCATCGGCAGGCGCCGTGTTCTCCGTCGGGCTCGGCGCCGACCTCGACTCGGACGACGTGTTCGAGTATCTCGGATCCCGGCTGCCCCACGTGGCTGCCGTGTCGGCTGGGGGGGAGCTCCCTGCCCGCGTCCGGTCAGACTGCCGGAACGGCTTCGTGCTCTGGCTCGGCAGTGAGGCACACGGCCTCGGTTCCGAGATCCTCGAACGTGCGGGCTGCGCTGTGACGATTCCGCTCTCCCGACCGATCGAGTCCCTGAACGCCGCCACGGCGGGCGCGATCCTGCTGTGGGAGCTGTGCCAGGCCACCTAAGGTGATGTGTGCAGCGTCGTTTCGCGAAGAGGAGTGGAGTGGGCCGTGTCCGACCCTGATCGACCGAACCCGGGCTCGGGTCAGCCGGGTGGCACATGGCCGCGGCCTCCGTCGGATTTCAGCCCGCCTCCACCCCAGCCCTACACGAACGAGGCGTGGACGAAACCGCCACCGCCACCACCCAGCAGCGCGCCGGGCGGAAGGTGGGGGCCGCCGCAAGCCCCCGGCGGGTGGCCCGGGTATGAGCCACCGTCACCCGGCCCGCAACGCCCCAAGTCCAACGCCACCCGCAACCTCCTGATCGGCCTCGCCGTGGCAGCCCTCGTCCTCGTCTTCGCGGTGCCCCTCGCGCTCACCCGCCTCGTCGACCGGGACGACGCCCTCTCTCCCTTCGATACGGATGGTCCCGGCAACGATCTGCCACCCGGCCCGAACGAGGAAGGTCAACCCGGCCCGCAACCGGGGCAGCCCTTCCAGCCGGACAGCCTCGCCGTGGGCGGGGGTTCGGTCTGGGTCTCCGACCTCGCGTGCGGGATCGTGGTCCGCATCGACACCGCAACCGAGGAGATAGCCGCCGCGATCGACACCGGCGGGTCCGCCTCGGGTGTGGCGTTCGCCGACGATTCCGCCTGGATCGGCAACCGTGTGGAGGAGCACGTCGTCCGCATCGATCCTTCGACGAACAGGTCGGAGGCCGCGGTCGAGCTCGAAGGCGGGTCGCTCGGCCTCGCGTCCGGTGCCGGTGCGGTCTGGGCCGCGGACGAGTCCGAGAACCAGCTCCACCGGATCGACCCGGTGACGAACACGCTCGCGGCAACGATCGAGGTCGGCGAGTTCCCGCACTACGTCGCGGCCGGGGAGACCGGCGTCTGGGTCACGAACTCGGGAGACGACACGGTGTCGCGCATCGATCCGGCGACGAACAGGGTCACCGCCACTGTCGAGGTGGGCCTCGGCCCTCTCCATGTGGTCGAGGGTGGGGGCAGTGTCTGGGTCACGAACACCGGGAGCGCCACGGTATCCCGCATCGACCCTGCGACGAACAAGGTGGTGGCGACGATCAAGGTGGACCCCAATCCGCATGCCCTTGCCTTCGCCAACGGGGCGGTATGGGTCGGGAACGAGAGCGGGACCCTGTCCAAGATCGATCCCGCCACGAACAACGACACGGAGATCTCGGGCACCTTCCTCGTCTCGATCGACATGGCGGTGGACGGTACGAACATCTGGGTTGCGGATGCGCCGGCCGGATCCGTGGTGAAGCTCGACACGGCCACGGGCGCGATCGACTCGACGATCGATCTCGCCGAGTACGGCGACTGCGCGCGACTCCGCGAGGACGCGGTGCCACCCGAGCCGTCGGCCGTGTGATCGCAAGGGTGCCGGTTGTCCGGAGGGGTCCGTTCGTCTGACTAGCTTGTCAGCGGATGTTGCCGGACTCAGCGCTCCTCGACAGCGTGGCCTCGCCCGACGCGATGCTGAGCGTCGACGCGTCCGGAATCGTGGTCGGTGTGAACTCGCAGGTGGAGCGACTCCTCGGCTGGCACGAGGAAGAGCTGTTGTGGGACTCCTTCTTCGGACGACTCCAACCCCGCGATGCCGAGGGCTTCTACGTCGAATCCTGGCCCCGCGTCGTCCACCTGCGGATCGTGCGGGCCGTCCCCCAGTTCGAAGTGGACCTGATGCATGTCGGGGGCAGGATGGTCAAGTGCGCTCTCACGGCGCGCCTGCAGCGCAAGGCGGGTGAGTTCGCGGGAGCAGTGATCAGCCTGCGAGACCTCGCGGGCCGGCGCCTCGAGAGCGGCGCTGCCCGCATGGTCGCGACCGTGGCACACGAGATCCGCGCGCCTCTGACCGGCGTGCGCGGCTTTGCATCCCTCCTCCTTCGCAAGGGTGACGCCGTGACGTCCGACCAGCGCGAGGAGATGTTGGGCCAGATCGTCACCGAAGCCGAGCGCATGACGCGTCTCGTGGGTGAGTTGCTCGACGTGAGCAGGCTCGAGGCCGGACGGCTCATCCTCGCGAGCGAGCGTGTGTCCGTGGCCGATGTCGTGTCGCGGGCCGTCGCCCAGGCGAGGTCGGCGGTCGAGGGCGCGGGAGGTGTCGAGATCGATGTCGACGTGTCCCCAGAACACGCCGTGATCGGTGATCCCGACAAGGTCCTCCAGATCGTGGCCAACCTCGTCGAGAACGCCGTCAAGTACGGGGATGCGCCTCTCACGGTCTCCTCGCGGAGTCTGCCCGAGCGCGAAGAGACCGAGATCGGCGTGCACGACACCGGCTACATCCCGCCTGAGATCCTGCCGCGGATCTTCTCCAAGTACTGGCGGCGTGAGCGCCCGGGGCGACCGAGTGGCACGGGTCTCGGCCTGTACATATCCAAGGGGCTTGCCGAGGCGCAGGACGGCCGCCTCGAGGCGACTTCGAGCGTGGCCGGAGGAACGACCTTCACCGTGCGCCTCCCGGGCGCCGCTGACTCCCACGGGGCCGGATAAGCGGGTCGCCCCGTCCTGGGAGCGGTTCTTATACTCCGAGGGTTCCCCGGACCGGAGACCTCACCTGGACATCGGCGCACTCACCGAGGAGATAGACGGCATCGCCGCGGCGGCTGTGGAGGAGATCGAGCGCGCCGGTGACTTCGAGGCCCTCGATGCCGCGAGATCGACGGTGTTCGGACGCAAGTCGCGCCTGACCGAGATCCGGCGTGGGCTGGCCGAGGCGCCACCCGACGTGAAGCCGGTTCTCGGCAAGGCGCTCGGTGAGGCGAATCGCCGTGTCGAGACCGCCTGTGACGCGCGGCGCGCTGTGCTCGACCTCGCACGCGAGGCCGAGATGCTGGAGCGGGAGCGCCTCGACCTCACCCTCCCGGGACGGCGCATGCGGCACGGCCACCGGCACGTGATCACGCGCGTGATCCGCGAGATGTGCGACGTCTTCCTGTCGATGGGGTACCGAGTCGCGTCCGGGCCCGAGGTCGAGACGGAGTGGTACAACTTCGAGGCGCTCAACATCCCGGCGTGGCATCCGGCCCGGTCCGAGATGGACACGTTGTACGTCGATACGAGTGGGACCGACGGCACAGGCGCCGACCGGGTCCCGGACGCGACGGAGGCGACACTTCTCCGCACGCATACCTCACCCGTCCAGGTGCGGCTCATGGAGTCGACGCAACCGCCCCTCTACCACGTGATGCCGGGCCGCGTCTTCCGCAACGAGACGCAGGATGCAACGCACAGCGCCCAGTTCCACCAGGTCGAGGGGCTCGTCGTCGATTCCGACGTGACGTTCGGCGACATGGCGGGCACGATCGAGCACTTCTGTCACGAGTACTTCGGTCCGGGTTACGACATCAGGCTCTTCCCGGACTTCTTCCCGTTCACGGAGCCGTCGGCGGGGCTCGAAGTGTGGTGGGAGGACAAGTGGCTCGAGATCGCCGGCCTCGGCATGGTCGACCCCAACGTCCTCCGCAACGTCGGCTTCGACCCGGAGACCTGGCAGGGGTTCGCGTTCGGTTTCGGTGTCGAGCGGGTCGCCATGCTGCGCTACGGCATCGACGACATCAGGACCTTCTACAACAACGACGTCCGGTTCCTGGAGCAGTTCGTATGAAGGTGCCCCTCTCCTGGCTCAGGGAGCTCACGCCCGTCGATGTCGACGTCGATGTCCTGGCCGCGCGCCTGCACGACCTCGGCCTCATCGTCGAGGCCGTGCACACCCCGACACCCCTCGATCACGTGGTGGTGGCAGAGGTGAAGGAGTGCCGCGCGATCGAGGGTGCGGACAGGGTGCAACTTGTCATCGTGGATGACGGCTCGGGTCCCCGCGAGGTGATGTGTGGGGCGTTCAACTTCGGTCCGGGGGATCGGGTGCCGCTCGCCCTGCCGGGAGCCGTGCTCGCGGGCGGTCTGCGGATAGACGTGCGTGAGGTGCGATCCCTCGGGATCACGTCGCACGGGATGCTGTGTGCGCCCGACGAGCTCGGGGTCGGTGAAGACCACGACGGGATCCTCGTTTTCGACTCCGCTGTCGAGGTGGGTGGGGACGTCGCCACCGTGCTCGGTCTCACGGAGACGGTGATCGAGCTCGAGATCACACCGAACAGACCGGACTGCATGGGGATGGTGGGAGTCGCTCGCGAGGTCGCGGCTGCATTCGGCCTGCCCCTCCGCGTTCCGGACAGCACCGTCGAGGCGACCGGAGCCGACGTGGCGACGCTGGCCTCCGTCGAGGTGCACGACCCGGCACGCTGCCCTCGGTACGTTGCCGCTGCCGCTGTGGACATCACGATCGGCCCGTCCCCGGCCTGGATGGCGGCACGACTGCAGGCGTGCGGGGTGCGGCCGATCAACAACGTCGTCGATGTCACCAACTACGTGATGCTCGAGTGGGGCCAACCCCTGCACGGCTTCGATCTCGACCTGCTGTCTGGGAACGCCGTTGTCGTGCGGGACGCGCATGCGGGTGAGACGCTCCGAACCCTCGACGGCGAGTTGCGCACCCTGGTGGGGGCGGATCTGCTCATCTGCGACGCGGAGCGGCCCGTCGCGATCGCCGGTGTCATGGGTGGTGAGGACTCGGAGGTATCGCCCGCCACGACCCGCGTGCTCGTCGAGTCGGCGAACTTCGCGGCACCGTCCGTGATGGGCACTTCGAAGCGTCTCGGCCTGCGCACCGAGGCATCTGCCCGCTTCGAGAGGGGTGTCGATCCGGGGGTGTGCGAGGTGGCGGCCTTGCGGGCTGTCAAGTTGCTCCGTGACGTGGCCGGGGCCGTGGTCTGTGCGGGTACGGTCGACGTGAAGGAGGCCGACCCCACCCCGAGGGCCCTGTCTGTCCGACCCACCCGTGTGAATCGGCTTCTCGGAACCGACCTCGAGCCTGCGCTGATGCTGGAGCTCCTCGCCGGGATCGAGATCGACAGCACTGGTGGTGACGATCTCGAGCTGCACGTGCGGGTGCCGACGTGGCGCGTCGATCTCGAACGTGAGATCGATCTCGTCGAGGAGATCGCGCGCCTGTACGGCTACAACAACATCGAGAGGTCGCTGCCGGGCGGCCGGGACCGGGTCGGTGGGCTCACAGCCGCGCAACACGCAGAACGCCGCCTGCGCGACGCAGTCCTCGCGGCGGGGGCCGACGAGGCTCAGACGACGACCTTCGTGTCGGATGAGATCCTCGACAGGCTGGGGTGGACAGATCCGGCGAGAGTCGTCGTCCTCAACCCGCTGCAGGAGGAGAATCGCTACCTGCGGCCTTCGCTCGTCCCCAACCTCCTACAGGGCGCGGCCTACAACACGGCGCGGGGCATGCGATCGATCCGTCTCGCCGAGATCGGCAGCGTGTTCGCGCCGTCGGGGGAGCTCCTGCCCGAGGAGCGCATCATGCTGGGCGCCGTCTTCAGCGGAGTCGACCTCGACGCGCGTGTGCATCGAACACGACGGGCTCGCAAGTTCGACGTGTACGACATGAAGGGCTTCCTCGAGTCGGTCTGCGCCGACATGGGCCTCGAGCTCGAGGTCGACGGGACGGCGGAGGTCGGGCCGGAGTTGCATCCCGGCCGGGCGGCGGGAGTTCGTATCGCGGGTTGCGACGTCGGTGGGTTCGGGCAGGTGCACCCGCGGGTGGCAGACGCCTTCGACGTGGCGGTGGAGACCTTCGTGGCCGAGATCGAGATCGGCCCCCTCCTCGTCGCCCACGCCGGTCGCGTCGAGGCGTACGAGCCGGTGTCGTCCTATCCGGCGGCGCGCGTGGACCTCGCGTTCGTAGTCGGCGAGGAGATGCCGGCTGCCCGTCTCGCGGCGACGATCAGGGACGCGGCAGGTCCACTCTGTCACGGTGTCGACCTCTTCGACGTCTACAGGGGCGATCCGCTCGACGCGGGTCACAAGAGCCTCGCCTTCGAGGTCACGTTCCAGGCCGACGACCGCACCCTCACCGACAAAGACGTGACGCGTGCGGTCGAAGATGTCGTGACGGCGTGCGCCGACCTCGGCGCCGTCCTGCGCAGCTGACGTCTCGCCGTGGACTCCGACTGCCTGTCGACGGGGGTCAGCGGCCGAAGACCCCGATCGCGTCGGCGATGAGGGCGAGGCCGAAGACGGCGAAGAGGGCGGCGGAGATCAAGCGGACGGTGCGCTTCGGGAGGCGTGCCCCGAGCACGTTGCCGACGAGGATCGCGACGCCGCCGGCGGCGATGACACCGGCTGTGCCCCCCAGCCAGACGAGCACGGGGTTCCCCCGCGCGGCAAGGGCACCGGCGGTGAGCATCGTCTTGTCGCCGAGCTCGGCAATGAAGATCGCGGCCGCGACGGCGAGGACCACGGACCTGTCTCCGATCTCGACCTCCTCCTCGCCGTCGTCACCCAGCAGGGTCCAGGCGGCGAAGCCGAGGAAGAGGAGGCCGGCGCCGATCGAGATCGCCGTCGTCGGCAGGGCCGTGCCGAGCAGGCCACCGACGACGACGGCGAGGCCCTGGGCGAGCATCTGGGCTATGGCCATGCCGGCGAGGACGGGGAGGGGCCGGTAGCGGGCGGCGAGGCTGAGTGCCACGAGTTGGGTCTTGTCGCCGAGCTCGGCGACGAAGACGAGGCCGAAGGCGATGAGCAGCGATTCCACCGGTGCGCTACCTCTTCACTGTCGCCGAGCCGAGCCCCGTCAGGGGGTCGAGGCCGGATCCTCGAAGCGGGGTGGGCGCTTCTCGAAGTTCGCCTGCACGGCCTCGAGCTGGTTCGGACTGCCGACGAGGCGGAGCTGGGATTCCTCCTCGAGGAGGAGACCGGCGGCGTCGCTCTCGGCCGCGCTCTCCTCGATGAGACGCTTGCCGAGGCGTATCGCGTCCGGGTTCTTGGCGGCGATCTCACCTGCGAGCGCGAGAGCTGCGGCGAGGGGGTCGGGGGCGATGCGGGTCGCGAGGCCGATGCGCACCGCCTCGTCGGCGTCGACCACACGTCCAGTCCATGTGAGCTCCTTTGCGACGTCGATGCCGACGAGGCGCGGGAGGAGTTGGGGACCGCACATGTCCGGGATCAGGCCCCACTTGATCTCCATGACCGACATCGTCGCCTCCGGGTGCAGGATGCGGATGTCGGCCCCGAGCGCGATCTGGCAGCCACCACCGTAGGCCTGGCCGTGTACGGCTGCGATCACGGGTACGGGCAGGGTGTGCCAACCCCAGACGGCCTGCTGGGCCGTGTTGGCGGGTGAACCCTCGTCTCGGGCGAGGAGGTTCACGCGTGGTCCCTCCGCCGTGCCGGCGAAGACACCGAAGTCGAGTCCGGCGCAGAACGCGGCACCCTCACCGGAGAGGACCACGACGCGAACCGACGTGTCCCCGGCCAGCTCCTCGACGGCATCGAGGATGCCGGCGAACATCGCGTAGTCGAGGGCGTTTCGCTTCTCGGGTCGGTTGAGACGGACATCGGCGATTCCGGCGGGGGACACGTCGATCTTCACCCGGTCGTGCATGAAGGCAAGGTAGCGCAGGGCAGGCAGCGCGTCCCCACCACCGCAGCCCCGGTCTCATCGGCACGGCTCGACCCCTGTGCGGGCTGCGTGAAGGGCTACCCTCGGCGGGTCGATCGCAAGCCAAGGAGATCCTCGCGCGTGCTCGGACGTGTGCTGGCCGTGTGCCTGCTAGCCGTCGCAGTCCTCGCCGCAGCCACGACTGCGGCCGTAACCGTGTCCTTGGCCGGCCCGTTCCCTGCCCTGCACACCGAGTTCACGACGAGCGAGCTGCCGCCCGGGACACCGCAGTCACTCGCCCTCCCGCCGGTGACGCGGGAGTGGACCCTCGACTACGTCGACGAGACGCACTGGAAGCTGGAGTTGACCGCCACGTCCGACTCCAAGGTTGCCGCCTCCGACACGCTCGGCCGACAGGTGTCCTCCGTGGGGGACTACCTCGAGGCCGACGGCACGGAGCTTCGCAGCGGGAACACGCGCTCGGGTACGGCATCCGAAGGCGAGCTCGACACGGAGGATGCGCTACCGCCGTACGTACGTGGGGCGATGGCCGACCGGGAGAAGCTCGAGAAGGACCGCCCGTCGGAACGCTTCGCTGGGCCGGAGGTGGCGGGACGTCCCACGTACGCGTGGCGTGTCGAAGCGGATATCTCGTGCCTCAACGTCTACGCCGAGTGCGGCGAACAGGCGCCCGAGGCGTTCGAGGCGCTGCGAGACCAGACGGCACATCAAGAGGAGACGTGGTTCTTCGACGACGACACGGGCTTCCCGATGGTGGAGGAGCTCAAGATCGACAACGTCGTCGTCTACTCGTATCGGGTCGGCACGCTGTCCGTCGCCGAAGCCTGACGCGGCGTGGGCCAGGGTCGAGGGTCGTCGCGGCGGAGCGCAGCCCTTAACTGCTTGCATGATCATGCAATCAACCGTATGGTTGGCCGATGAGCATACCGACTGCCGTGCTCGGCGCAAGCGGCTACTCCGGTGCCGAACTGCTCCGCCTCCTGGCCGACCACCCCGAGATCGACGTCCAGGTCGTCACGGCTGAGACCCAGGCCGACCAGAACATCGGCGACCTGTACGCCCACATCGCGTACTACGCCGACCTGCCGATGCGTCGCATCGAGGACAGCCAGGAGGACATCGCCGCATGCGGGCTCGTGTTCTCGGGGCTGCCGCACGGGGAATCGATGCGTGTCCTGCCCCAGATCGAGGGCGGGGTCGTGGTGGATCTCTCCGGTGACTTCCGTCTCGACGACCAGGTCGTCTACGAGCGCTGGTACGGACGGGAACACAGCGCCGGCGAGTACATGGAGGACTGGACGTACGGGCTGCCCGAGCTCTTCCGGGACGACATCCGCGAGTCAGATCGGATCGCGAGCCCCGGCTGCTACCCGACGGCCGCCGTCCTCGCGATCGCGCCGCTCATCGCCTCCGACACCGTGCAGGGTGTCGTCGTCGTCGACGCCGTGTCCGGTACGTCCGGCGCGGGCCGCACGCCGAAGCCCAACCTCCACTTCGCCCACGTCGCCGAGAACTTCGGGGCTTACCGGATCGCACACCACCAGCACACGCCGGAGATCGAGTACGCCGTCGCTCTCGCCACCGACCGGGATGTGCAGGTGAGCTTCACCGCGCATCTCGCCCCCATGGTGCGTGGGATCCACGCCACGGTATCCGCCCAACTCAGAGACGGTGTCGACGCTGCAACCGTCCACGCAGCCGTCGAAGACGCCTACGCGGACGAGGAGTTCGTCGTCGTACAGGCGGTCCCACCGTCGACGAAGCAGGTGCGGGGATCGAACCTCGCGGTTCTCCACGTGGTCGTGGACGAGCGAGTCGGTCGTGTGATCGTGGCCGGCGTCATCGACAACCTCGTGAAAGGCGCCGCCGGGCAGGCGATCCAGAACGCGAACATCGCGCTCGGCTTCGACGAGGGTCTCGGCCTACCCGTGGAGGGGGTGTATCCGTGAGCGCAGCGGGGGTGGGTGTCTGCGCGGCGCAGGGCTGGTCGGCGGCCGGTGTCCCCGCTGGGATCAAGGGCGGTGGCGCCAAGGATGTGGCCGTCATCGCGTCGGGACCGCCGGCGCGGGCCGCCGCCGTGTTCACGCGCAACCTGGTACGCGCCGCCCCGGTCATCGTGTCGATGCGCAGACTCGCCCGTCACGGGGCGTTCCGGGCCGTCGTGGTGAGCTCGGGGAACGCGAACGCTGCAACGGGTGAAGCCGGGATCGACGTGGCCGAGTCCATGTGTGGGGGAGTGGCGTCCACTCTCGGATGTGAGGCCGAGGAGGTCCTCATCGCCCAGACCGGGCTGATCGGCGTCGAGCTCGACGCCCAGATCGCAGTCCGCGGAGCCGAGGCTGCCGCGAGGCGAGTCTCAGCCGACGGAGGCATGGATGCCGCCCGCGCGATACTCACGACGGACACTGTCGAGAAGATCGCCGTCGAGAAGTGCCGGGTCGATGGCGGCGAGGTGGCAGTAGGCGGGATCGCGAAGGGTGCGGCCATGCTCGCGCCGTCGATGGCCACGATGCTCGCCGTCGTTACGACGGATGCGGCCGCCGCGCCGGCAGTGCTGCGACGTGCCCTCGGCGCAGCCATGGAGGAGTCCTTCCATTCCGTCTTCGTGGACGGATGCACGTCGACGAACGACACCGTGTTGCTCCTCGCGAACGGCGCCGCGGGAACCCGGGAGATCGAGACCCGGGAGGACCCCGCCTATGCGCCTTTCGCAGGCGCGGTCGCAGCGGTGTGCCGGTCTCTTGCCCGGCAGATGGCTGCCGACGCGGAGGGGGCGACGAAGCTGGTCACCGTCGACGTGACCGGCGCTGCGAGCGACGCGGACGCGCGCTGTGTCGCCCGCGCTGTCGCCGGATCACTGCTGGTCAAGTGCTCGCTCGCGGGTGAGGATCCCTACTGGGGTCGCGTCCTCGCCGATGCCGGGGCGAGTGGTGCCGTCTTCGACCCGTCCGCCTGTGAGATCAGCTATGGCGGGGTGGTCGTGTGCCGGGGAGGTGTCGCCGTGGCACACGACACGGCGGCGGTCACTGCCCACATGCGAGGCCGCGACATCGTGATCGGTATCGACCTCGGCTCTGGGGCGGGACGGGCCGAGGTGTGGGGAAGCGACCTCACGCACGACTACGTCGACGAGAACATGGGGACGTCGTGAGCGGAAACGCCCGCGCGTCCGCCCGTCACCTCGCCGAGACACAGGCGAAGGCGAAGACACTGCTCGAGGCACTCCCCTACATCGAGGAGTTCGCCGGGACCCGTGTCGTCGTCAAGGTCGGGGGAGAGATCACCGAGGCGACGGCGAGCGCGGCCGCGTTCACGCGGGATCTCCTGCTCCTCAAGCATGTGGGCGTGGACGTCGTCCTCTGCCACGGCGGTGGACCCCAGATCAGCCGCCTCATGGAGACGGTAGGGACTTCCCCCGAGTTCGTGGGGGGCCTGCGCGTCACCGATGCCGAGACGATGCGGCTCACGGCCATGGTGCTGCTCGGCGACGTCAACAGGACACTGGTCGGGCACCTGAACGCGCACGGCTCGCACGCGGTCGGTCTCTCGGGGGTCGACGGGCGCCTCTTCCTGTGCGAGCCGAAGGATCCTGCCCTCGGTTTCGTCGGGGAGATCGTCAGCGTCGATCCGCGACCGGTGGTACGTCTCCTCGAAGACGGCTACATGCCGGTTGTGGCCTCGGTCGGCATGGACGAGGACGGCAACGCCTTCAACATCAACGCCGACACGGCCGCCGGTGCCCTCGCAGGTGCACTCGAGGCCGAGAAGCTGATCGTTCTCACGAACGTGGAGGGTCTTTACGAGGACTTCGGAGACGCCGATTCCCTCGTGTCCGAGATCGACACCGCCGGTCTGCGACGCATGTACGACGCAGGCGGTCTCCACACCGGCATGCTGCCCAAGGTCGCAGCCGTCCTCCACGCTCTCGACGCCGGTGTGGCCGCAGCTCACATACTCGACGGCCGAATCGAGCACTCCGTCCTCCTCGAGATCTTCACACCCGAGGGCATCGGCACGAAGGTGACCGGGGAGGCCGCGACGTGAGCGTGGAGACGTCCTACCTCATGCCCACTTACAGGCGGCTTCCCGTCACGGTCGTGTCGGGTTCCGGCGCACGTCTCCTCGGGGAGGACGGACGCGAGTACCTCGACTGCCTGGCCGGGGTAGCGTCGTGCGCGTTGGGTCACGCCGACCCGCGTGTGGCCGCAGCAGTCGCAGACCAGGCGGCGACGCTCGTGCAGCCGAGCAACTTCTTCCGGACGCTCCCTGCCGAGGAGCTCGCCCGGCGCCTCCACGACACCGCGGGCGGTTGGGGTCGCGTGTTCCTCGCCAACAGCGGGGCAGAGGCGAACGAGGCGGCCCTGAAGCTCGTGCGCAAGTGGGCGGGGCCGGGACGGCACAAGGTCGTGTGCGCGGAGGGCTCGTTCCACGGCCGTACGCTCGCGACCCTGGCTGCGACCGGACAGCCCGCCAAGTGGGAGGGCTTCGAGCCGCTCCCGGACGGGTTCGTACACGCGCCGTTCAACGACCTCGACGCCTTCGCGGCAGCCGTGGACGAGGAGACGGCAGCGGTCTTCGTCGAGCCGATCCTGGGGGAGGGCGGCGTCGTGCCCGCCACAGGCGAGTTCCTCGGGGGACTGCGGGACGTGGCCGACAGCGCTGGTGTCGCCCTCGTGTTCGACGAGGTCCAGACCGGCATGGGCCGTACCGGCTGCTGGTGGGCGTTCCAGGCCTACGGCGTGACACCGGATGTCTTCACCTCCGCCAAGGCACTCGGGAACGGTGTGCCGGTGGGTGCGGTCGTGGCCGCCGAGCACATCGCGGACGCATTCGGGCCCGGCGACCACGGCAGCACCTTCGGTGGGAATCCCCTCGCGGCAACAGCAGCCCTAGCCACGTTCGATGCCCTCGCCGCTGACGGAACGATCGACCGCGTGCAGGAGAAGTCGGATCACCTGGCCGGTTTGCTGCGTGACGTGCCGCACGTGAAGGAGGTGCGCGGCATGGGCCTGATGCTCGCTGCCGGGCTGGACGCTCCCATCGCGCCCGCAGTTGCCGAAGCGGCATTGGGCAATGGCCTCATAGTGAACGCGGTCCTGCCTGACACGATCCGCTTCCTCCCTCCACTCGTGATCAGCCTCGTGGACCTCGACGCAGCCGTGCGGATCCTGAGGGACTCGATTGCAGAGGTGACGGGAGATCGCGCATGAAGGCACGGCGGCAGGCGGTACTTGCCGAACTCCTCGCCGCGGGTGCGGTCACCTCCCAGACTCGCGCCGTCGCTCTTCTCGCCGAGCGCGACGTGCAGACGACGCAGGCGACCGTGAGCCGGGATCTCGAGGAGCTCGGGGCCTTCCGTGTGCGTGGACCCGATGGCATCCGCTATGCCCTCACTGCGGAGGGATCGCCGTACGGCATCTCCCTCACCCGGGTCCTGCGTGAGTTCGTCGTCGAGTCCGAAGCGTCCGGTCCCCTTGCCGTGCTGCGTACGCCGCCGGGCCACGCGAGCATGGTTGCCGCCGCTCTCGACCGCGCGCACATCGAGGGCATCCTCGGCACCGTGGCCGGCGACGACACGCTGTTCGTCTGCGCCGACGAGAAGACGCAGGGGGCAGGCGTGCTGGCTGTTCTAACCCGCCTTGCAGATCGAACACGTCCGGAAGGAGACACATGAAGATCGTCCTCGCGTATTCGGGTGGCCTCGATACGACGGCTGTGGCCGCGCGCTACACAGACGAGGGGCACGAGGTCGTCGCCGTGTACGGCGAGCTCGGTCAGCCGTCGGAGCGCGAGCGTGCCGCTGGGCGGGCCGAGAAGGCGGGGGTCGTCGCCTTCGAGGTGCTCGACCTCCGTGCCGACTTCACGGACGCCTATCTCGGTCCTGCCCTCACGGCGAACGCGATGTACGAGGGTCGCTACCCGCTCGTCTCCGCCCTCTCGCGGCCGTGCATCTCGGCGGCATTGGTGGAGGCGGCGCGCCGCCACGGCGCCGACGCGGTCGCACACGGCTGCACCGGCAAGGGGAACGACCAGGTCCGCTTCGAGGTTGCCGTGCGGGCTCTCGCGCCCGATCTCGACGTCCTCGCGCCGATCCGGGACTGGGAGATGAGCCGTCCCGAAGCGCTCGACCTCCTCGCCGCCAAGGGCATCGAAATCGAGCTCACGAAGGCGAGCCCGTACTCGATCGACGAGAACGTGTGGGGGAGATCGTGTGAGGCCGGCATCCTCGAGGACCCGTGGCAGGCACCGCCCGAAGAAGCCTACGGCTGGACGGCTGATCCGAGCTCGGCGCCGCGGGACGCGGTCGAAGTCGTGGTCGGGTTCACCGACGGCATCCCGTCCTCCCTCGACACGCGTGATGCGTCGTTCCTCGACGTGCTCGTGGCACTGAACGAGATCGGCGGCCGATACGGGACGGGGCGCCTCGACATGATCGAGAACCGCCGCGTCGGCATCAAGAGCCGCGAGATCTACGAGGCGCCCGGCGCCCTCGCCCTCATCGACGCCCACCGCCACCTCGAAGACCTGTGCCTCGAGCGCGACCTTCTGCACGAGAAGGCACGCCTCGAGATCCGCTGGGCAGAGCTCGTCTACGACGGGCTCTGGTTCTCGCCCCTGCGCGAAGCAGTCGACGCCTTCTTCGCGACGACGCAGCAGGGGCTGACAGGCGAGGTACGCCTGCGTTACAGCGCCGGCCGCTGCCACGTGGTCGGACGCAGGTCCCCGGTATCGCTCTACGACGAGTCACTGGCGACGTACACGGACGCGGACTCCTTCACACACGCAGACGCCGAGGGCTTCGTCCGCATCTGGGGAATGCCGACGGTGGGCTGGGCGCAGGTGAAGGAGAGATGACGTCACCGACGGACGGGAGTCCGTTGTGGGCGGGACGCTTCACCGCCGATCCGGCGACGGCGCTGTGGGACTTCAGCGTCGACCTCGACGTGGAGCGTGAGCTCCTGCCTCACGACATCGCCGTGAACCGCGCCCACGCCGACATGCTGCACGCATGCGGCCTCCTGTCCGATGCCGACCACGACGCGATCAGCGACGCCCTCGACAGGATCAGGTCGGAGCTCGAGGCGGGCTCGTTCGCGTTCTCGCACCAGGACGAGGACATCCACATGGCGATCGAACGCCGGCTCGGTGAGCTGTGTGGCGATGCGGGTGGGCGCATCCATGCCGCCCGCAGCCGCAACGACCAGGTCGCGACGGACTTCGGCCTGTGGTGTCGCGAGGCGGCCCTCCGGCTCGCCGTGGCCGTCGACGGGCTCGGTCTCGTGCTCTGCGACCACGCCGCGCAGCACGCCGACACTCTTGCCCCCGGTTACACGCATCTGCAGCGGGCACAGCCGACGACTCTTGGGCACGTCCTCTCGGCGCATGCAGCCGCTCTCGACCGGGACGCCGAACGACTCGTCGGTGCCCGCGATCGCAATGACACGTGCCCTTTGGGCGCGGGCGCACTCGCGACGACGACACTGCCGATCGATCCCGCTGCAACCGCGGCGGCACTCGGGTTCGCCCGACCTTTCCTCAATTCGATGGATGCCGTCGCGTCCCGCGACTTCGCGATGGACCTGCTCGCCGCGTCGACGATCTGCGCGACGACTCTGTCGCGCCTCGCCGAGGACGTCGTCCTCTGGTCGAGCGAGGAGTTCGGCATCGTCCACCTGGACGATGCGTGGGCGACCGGCTCGTCGATGATGCCCCAGAAGAAGAACCCCGACGTGGCCGAGCTCGCCCGCGCACTTCCGGGACGGGTACTCGGAGCGTTCGTCTCCCTCACCACGATCGTGAAGGGACTGCCGCTCGCCTACAACCGGGACCTGCAGGAGGACAAGGCCGCCACGTTCGCGGCCCTGCGCCGGCTCGAGCTCGGGCTCGTGGCGATGCGGGGGCTGATCGCGACGGCGGAGTTCGACGTCGCCCGTCTCGAGTCCGCTGCCGCGGGCGGGAGTGCGGCGGCAACCGACCTCGCCGAGGCTCTCGTCGCGGTGGGTGTCCCCTTCCGCGGCGCCCACGAGATGGTGGGGGGTCTCGTCGGGGACCTCGTGCAGCAGGGCCGGTCCCTGGGGTCCGTGACCGTGGAGGAGCTCACCGCCGTGCATCCGGCGCTCTCTGCATGCGCGGGGGAGTGGCTCTCGGCTCGGGCGTGCGTCGAGCGGCGCCGCGTGCCGGGCGGCCCCCACCCGGACGCAGTGCGGGGCGCCGTCGCGATCCTCCGGGAACGCATTGCGGCGCGAGCGGAGCGACTCCCGGCATGACGGTACCCCTCCCCGTCGACCTGGCCCGCCCCGTGCACGAGGTCGCGCCGGAGCTGCTCGGCTGTGAGCTCGTCCACGTGAAGGGCGGACGGCGCACGGCGGGACGGATCGTCGAGGTCGAGGCATACGGCGGGCAGGCCCGTGACGACTGCAGCCATGCGCACCGATACAAGACCGCCCGCAACAGGACGATGTACGGGCCGCCCGGACGGCTCTACATCTACTTCACGTACGGCATGCACTACTGCTCGAACGTGGTCGCGCATGCGGCGGGTGAAGCCGGTGCGATCCTCCTCCGTGCCCTCGAGCCGACCGCGGGCCTCGACCTCATGGCCCGCCGCCGGGGCGTGGCGGATCCGCGGCTCCTGTGCGCGGGTCCGGCCCGCCTCGTGAAGGCGATGGGGTTCGGCCGTACCGACGACGGCCGGCGCCTCGACGCAGGCCACCTCCACCTCGTGGCGGGTCCTGCACCGCGGCGAATCGTGACGGGGCCGCGGGTCGGCGTGAAGGGGCACGACGCCGGCCGGCCGTGGCGGTTCTGCGATGCCGATTCGGGGTACCTGAGCCGGCCGGTGGGCTGACCTCCAAGTGTGTCTACCGTGCCGGGGCAAGGTGGACGAAGCCGAAGTAGGGTCTCGGCATGCGGGCCGTCGTCCTGATCAAGCAGGTTCCGGATGTGCGGGCGGAATCCGTCAGGTTGCGGGAGGACGGCACGATCGATCGGGCTGCCGCCCCAGCCATCACGAACCCGGCGGATCTGCATGCGCTCGAAGCCGGCCTGCAGATCGCCGACGGGGTCTGCGTCTTGTCGATGGGCCCTCGACAGGCGGAGGAATCCCTGCGCGAGGCGCTCGCGCTCGGTGCCGGACGAGCGATCCTTCTCTGTGATCGCGCTTTCGCCGGCTCGGACACGTGGGCAACAGCGAATGCCCTGGCGGCTGCCGTCGCGAACCTCGGCGAGTTCGACGTCGTGCTCTGTGGTATCTCCGCGCTCGACGGTGAGACCGGCCAGGTCGGTCCCCAGGTGGCTGCTCGGCTCGGGATCCCGCAGGCGACGGGGTGTGAGGCGATAGACGTCGAGGGCGGTTCCCTCGTGGTACGGCGCATCGTCGAGGGCGGCTTCGAGCGGTTGCGCCTTCCCCTTCCCTCTCTCGTGACAGTCGCCGAGACGGGTTTCGAGCCCAGGTATGCGACCCTGCCGGACCGCAGACGGGCAGCGGCGGCGGAGATCGAGCTCCTCTCGGCACAAGACCTCGGGCTCGGCCCGGATCGTGTCGGGCTCGAGGCGTCTCCGACGAAGGTGGCGCACATGTCGCCGGTGCCCGTCGCCCACACCGACTGCCGGATGATCGGACCTGACCTGTCGTATGCGGACCTGGCCACTCGTCTCCTCGAGGCGGGAGCGCTCGGCGCACAGGCGGCGACACCAGCCGAGGAGGAAGGGCAGGGAGAGCCCGAGTTCTCGGATGCGGTGTCGAGCGATGCCCGCGTGTGGGTGGTGGGGGAGGTCGTCGATTCCGAACTTGCCGTCGCGTCACTGGAGTTGCTGTCCAAGGCTGCCGCACTTGCGCCTCGCGTGGGGGGAGCGGTCGGTGTGGTCCTGATGGGTGAGGATGTGGACGCTGCAGCCGAGACAGCCTTCAGGTACGGAGCCGACGTGGCTTTCACGGCGACAGACCAGCACCTCGTTCCCTACAGGTGCGAACCGCACACCCGTGTTCTCATCGAGGCGATCAGGGCCCACGCTCCGGAGATGGTCCTGTTCAGCGCCACGACCACCGGTCGAGATCTCGCACCGCGCGTGGCGGCCGGTCTCGACACAGGTCTCGCGGCAGACTGCATCGACCTGCGGATCGCTGACTGGCAGCGTCGTGGCAAGACCTACTCGGGTCTCCTCCACCAGGAGCGGCCCGCCATGAGCGGCGCAGTCCTTGCCACGTGCATCTGCCCCGAGACGAGGCCGCAGATGGCGACGGTGCGCCCCGGCGTCTTCGCTCCCCGCCGTCGGACACCGCACGATGCCGGCCGCGTGGAACTCCCTGTCGAGGTCGCGCCCGAAGACCTACGGGTCGAGGTGCTCGACCGCTCGATCCAACACGCCGAGGTGTCCCTCTACGAGGCGGACGTCATAGTCGCCGGCGGTGCCGGCTGCGATGCCGCGAGCTGGCACCTCGTGGAGGACCTCGCTCGTGCCATCGGCGGACGGGTGGCGGCCTCGCGGGGCGCGATCGAGGCCGGGCTCGCCCCCCGCGCCCTCCAGGTCGGCCAGACCGGAGCGACCGTGGCCCCGAACCTCTACATCGCGTGTGGCATCAGTGGCGCCCTGCAACACGTCGTGGGAATGCGCCGGGCGACGACGGTCGTGGCGGTGAACCGCAACCCCGACGCAGCCATCTTCGGCTTCGCCGACTTCGGCATCGTCGACGACGTGCGGTCTGCCCTGCCCAAGCTCACCGACACCCTCGGCAGAACCGGCATCCAGCCCTCCGGGGTTTGACGGCCACGTGACCATGCGGCCAGGCTCGCAGCATCCCGAGATGAGCAGCAATCAGGACATCCCCCCTCGACTCGACCGGGACGACGCGCGTGTTCCCGCCCGCCGACTCGTGGTCCTCACGTGCATGGACGCTCGTATCGACCTACGCAGCACTCTCGACGTCAAACCCGGTGATGCCCACGTGCTGCGCAACGCGGGGGGCCGCGTAACCGAGGACGTCCTGCGGGCACTCGTGCTGTCGCAGACGTACATGGACACACGCAGCGTGATCGTGATCCACCACACGGGATGTGGCCTTGCCCAGATCGCGAACGAGACGATCCGTGCCGATGCCGGGCTGAGCCTCGGAATGCCGCCGGCCCTTGACTTCATGCCGCTGGAGGCGACCTTCGAGGCGAGTCTCACCGCCGACCTCGAGCGGCTCGACGCGAGCGGCCACGTGCTGCCCGGCACACTCCTCACCGGAGCGGTGTACGACGTCGCCACCCACCGTGTCGAGATCCTGATGAAGAGGACAGTGGGGCGGGGCCGGACAGACCACTAGATTCCGGCCGATGCCCGAGTTCCCGCCCATACCCGATCAGCTCGAGCTGTTGAGGCGTGGCCTTCATGACGAGCTGCCCGTGGGGGGACTCGAGGACAAGCTGCGCACATCCGTCCGCGAAGGACGCCCCCTGCGCGTGAAGCTGGGGGTCGACCCCACAGCCTCGCGAGTACATCTCGGCTGGGCAGTCGTCCTGCGCAAGCTGCGCCAATTCCAGGAGTGTGGGCACACTGCCGTCCTGATCCTCGGCACCTTCACCGCCCAGGTGGGAGATCCGTCGGGGAAGTCGCAGACGCGCAAGCGCCTCACATCGGCCCAGGTCGAGGAGTACGCAGAGCAGTGCATCGGTGTGCTGGAGCAGATCCTGCTCCCCGAGCGGCTCGAGATCCACCCGAACCACGAGTGGCTCGCACCGATGGACATGGCCGAGGTCCTCGAGCTCACGACGCACACGACGGTCGCCCAGATGCTCGAGCGGGACGACTTCGCGAAGCGGTTCGCGGCGCACAAGCCGATATCCCTCATCGAGTTCCTCTACCCGCTCCTCCAGGCGCGGGACTCCGTGGCCGTCGACGCCGACGTCGAGTTGGGCGGCACCGACCAGACCTTCAACAACCTCATGGGCCGGCATCTGCAGCAGGCGCTGGGGCGGGATCCCCAGGCCGTCTGCACCGTCCCCCTCCTCGTGGGCACGGACGGTACCGAGAAGATGAGCCAGAGCCTCGGGAACGGCATCTTCATCGACGACCCACCGGCGGAGATGTTCGGCCGTCTCATGTCGATCCCGGACTCGCTCATCGTCGATTATGCACGCCTCGCTGCGTGGTGGCCGACTGACACGGTGGAGGCCCTCTCCGCCGGCCTGCGCGATGGAACCGAGCATCCGAACGAGGCGAAGAGACGCATGGCCTGCGATGTCGTGGACCTGTACCACGGCGCCGGTGCCGGCGCAGGGGCCGAAGGGGCGTTCGACCGCCAGTTCCGGGAGCGACGTGTACCCGAGGACGTACCCGATTTCGAGATCCCGGCCCGTCTGCCGGGAGGGGAGATGCCCGGAGGCGAGGTCGGCCTCGTCGAGCTCGTCTCGGCGGCGTTCGGGGTGTCCAAGGGTGAGGCCCGGCGCCTCCTCGACCAGGGCGGCATACGCCTCGACGGCGACCGGGTGCCGGCCGGTGACGCCCACTATGGCGCGGTGAGCCTCGATGGCCGCGTCCTTCAGGCGGGAAAGAGGCGGTTCGTCCGCATAAGAGCGGTGCTATAGTTGGGGGATCAACCCATCCCGGCCTGGCGGAGCGATCGAATCTCCGCCCCCGAAGCACGTCTTGGACTGCATCTCCTTGACGGCTGTGCGGCTGGGTGATAGATTGGCGAGCCGCATCGGAGAGGGATCCCCTCGGCGATGCGAGGGATGACCGACGAGCCGGTGTCAGCCGACGAAGGGGTCTGTCAGAAGACGTCGAGGGCGAGCGCACAGACTGAGCGCAGACAAGCCGCCCTCGGGCGGCTTCTTTCTTGGCCCGAGACGGAGACCACGGTCCCGAGCGGGAGTCCCGGACGATTTCCGGTCGTGATGGGGAAGCGTCTGCCGAGGCAGATGGCCCCCGGAACCGACGCCGGCACCTTGAAATCGGAACATGTCGGAAAAACGTCGAATGCCCGGGTATGGCTACACGATCACGCCACAAGCGTGAAAGTGACACCAGTACCCGGGGTGTGCGAGGGGTTCCGTGCCGGTGTGAAACCCGGTCGCGGAACCTTGAAGCTCAACAATTCATCTGGATGCAGACAACGCGTCTGAACCAGTCGCCGGCCACAGGCCTTGGCCCCGTGGCCGGCATACTTTCCGGGATTGAGACTCGCTCCGTGCCTTGCGCGCCGAGCAGTCCCGATTCTCAAACGGAGAGTTTGATCCTGGCTCAGGACGAACGCTGGCGGCGTGCCTCATACATGCAAGTCGAGCGGGGTCCATCTTGGAGTAATCCTTGAGAAGACCTAGCGGCGAACGGGTGAGTAACACGTGACCAACCCACCCCGAACTCTGGGATAAGCCTGGGAAACTGGGTCTAATACCGGATACCCTCACGGGGCCACCTGGCCCCTCGAGGAAAGGTCCGCCGGTTCGGGACGGGGTCGCGGCCTATCAGCTAGTTGGTGAGGTAACGGCTCACCAAGGCTACGACGGGTAGCTGGCCTGAGAGGGTGATCAGCCACACTGGGACTGAGACACGGCCCAGACTCCTACGGGAGGCAGCAGTAGGGAATATTGCGCAATGGGCGAAAGCCTGACGCAGCGACGCCGCGTGCGGGACGACGGCCTTCGGGTTGTAAACCGCTTTTGGCAGGGACGAAGCGAAAGTGACGGTACCTGCAGAATAAGCCCCGGCCAACTACGTGCCAGCAGCCGCGGTAATACGTAGGGTCCGAGCGTTGTCCGG
>JADZDR010000033.1 GCA_020850945.1 Acidimicrobiia bacterium
CCGTGATCGCCGGCCAGAAGGACACGTGGGTAGACAACCGCATCGGCATCGAGATCTTCCACGCCCTTGACGTGCCGTACTCGCAGAAGGAGCACGTTACCTTCTTCGACGACGTGTCCTTCGCCCCCAAGCTCGGCGGGGACCACACGGCACCGCTCACGATCCCGTTCCTCTTTCCCGAGGACGAGTACGACCGCCAGGGTCTGTGGCATGTCATCGACGCAGTGTCGTCCTGCTCGCTCCTCGGCACCGACTGCGACGCCGACCTTGGCGACGTGGGGACGAGGGACGGGCGGCCGATCCGGCGGGCCGAGGCGACCGACGCGCCTCGCGACGTGAACTGGGGATCGCTCCAGGAGTGCACCTTCTTCATCAACCCCCGCCCGTGCCCGGGACGTACTACACCCGGACAGTGACCGTCTGGCTCGCCACGGCGAGAAGGCGCGCGTCGTCGCTCCAGAGGAAGACCGTGCCCGTTGCCATGCCGTGGGCGACGGCATGCACCCGGATGTCGACGAGGACCCATTCCGTGGGATACCGACTCACCATGCGGATCGTGTTGTCGAGACTCGTGCTGCCGGCGGGACGTCCGAGTGCCTGCCCGACCCCGAACGGGAGGTAGTCACCGAGGATCGACAGCTTCGCGGCCGAGGTCTCCACGCTCGTGTCGATCTCGGGGATGCGCACCCACAGGGCGCTACGCCCGCCTGCTGCCGGCGTGCCGGACAGCTCCTCGTGGCCGCGGGCGTCGGCAAGGCGCATCTCGACGCGAGTCGCGAGCGTGTCCTTGGCGCCGACGGGGAGCTCGCGCAGCGGACAATCCGCGGGCGGAGGCACGTGTGGCTGTTCCACCCACATGCCGGCGGTATCCCGGTCCTTGGCGCCGAGGGCCGCGTTCACCGTGAGGATCTCGTCCCCGGCGTGACGCACTACAGCCCTCCCCTGCGACATGCTGTGGCCACGCACGATCTCGACGGCTTCGATCTCGAGGGCCTGCCCGACCGGGGCAAAGGAGAGGTACTGCGCCGTCGCCCAGACCACCGGCCGGTCGGTGGCATCTTCGAGCGCGACCACACCCGCGGCGAGGCCGCACCCGCCGAAGAGCGCGTTCAAGCCGGAGGAGACGCCGGGTGTGACCTGCATGCTCCAGCGGAGGGGAACGTCGGCCGGTTCCATGCCGAGGAATGCCGCCGCGTCGAGGTGGGAGCCGGCAGTCGAGGTCTCTGGGTGGGTCACGGGAGGCGACCATAGCGCCCCCTGTGCGCGGGATCCGCATTGGTGAGGCACGTAATAACGGTTATGATGAGCCCAGTGGATGCCGACGTGACTTCCGAGCTGGTGGACCTCGAAGGGGCATCCCCGCGGGGGAGCGACACGACGCGAAGCCGGTTGCTCGCTGCCGCCGCCGAGGTGTTCGCCGAGCGTGGCTACGACGGCACCCGCGTGCAGGAGATCGCGCGCCGGGCCGGGCTCACGACCGGCGCGATCTACGCGAACTTCTCGGGCAAGACGGACCTCCTCCTCGAAGCCGTGCGTCAGTACGGGGGGGAGCAACTCGAGGAGCTGCTCCAGGGCGGACAGGGCGACAGGTCGACTCTCGACCTCCTCACCGAGCTCGGCACCGGCCTTGCGACGTCACCGGACCGGGCGACGAGCGCTCTCCTCTTCGAGGCCTTCGCCGCCGCCCGCCGCGACCCCCAGGTCGGCCGCTTCCTCTCCCAGCAGTTCAAGAAGGACGACAGCCGTCTCCACGACGTCATCGAGCGCATCCGTGACGAGGGGATGCTCGGTCCCGACGTCGACATCGACACGACGGTGCGCTTCTGCCACGCCCTCGTGATCGGCGTGCTCGTCCTCGACGCCATGGGATTCGATCCGCCGAACCGGGCCGCATGGTCGACTCTGATCCAGCGCGTCGCGTCGAGCTTCTCGATCTCGCCGTGACCGGATCCTGAGGTCCGGTCTTCAACTCAGGCAAGTGGATCGTCGAAGACCTCGGTCCAGCCGTCGAGCTCCCCCTCCCACGCGGCCGCGGCGGGGTCGACGGCAGTGAGCAACTCCTCGAGCAGCCAGCTGAGCTGCATGTAGCCGGCATAGTGGGGAAACCGGGGATCGTCGGGTCCCACGCCGGGATCGACGTTCTGCTCCACGCCGAGCCACGTACCGAGCGCCAGACGGAGGTGGTTCACGGACATGAGCCACGCCTCGACGTCGTCGGCGGGCACCACCGCACGCACACCCCTACCCGGCTCACCGGACTCGCCGAGAACCTGCCTGATCGTGCGAAGTGCCTCGCGGCGCTCCTCGCTCATGAAGATCGCGTTGAGCTGCTGGTACTCGTCTTCGGCCAGAGGGTCGTCCGGATATGCGACGGGCGCGAGTCGACGCGCTACGTCGGATCCGAGCACGGTCGGGTCGTCGAGCAGGGTCTCGAGCTCGTCGAACCACGATCGCAGGTGCTCCGCCTCGGCGGCGTCGAGACGTACGAGGACGCCGCCGGAGTGGTGCTTGAAGGGACGGCGTGCCATTCAGCGGTCCTTCTGCATCGTGGCCCAGAGACCGTAGGCGTGGAGTCTGTTCACGTCGTGCTCCGCCTTCTCCCTCGTCCCGTGCGCCACGGCGGCCTTGCCCTCCGTGTGCACCGCGAGCATGAGCTTCGTCGCCTTCGCGCGGGAGAAGCCGAACAGGTGCTGGAACACGTGGACGACGTAGCTCATCGTGTTGACGGGATCGTCCCATACGACGACGACCCAGGGCACGTCGGTCTCGACATCCCCGCGGGTGACTTGCTCCTCCTCGATGTCGGGAAGCGTGATCGTCTCGGTCATGCGCAGAAGAGTAGGGCGCCGTCTCGTCTCACTACCCTGAAGCGATGCAAGACGGTGGCCAGGCCTGTTTGCGCGCGGTCGTGTTCGACCTCGGGGGCGTCCTCGTCGAGTGGGATCCGCGCAGGCTCTACCGGAAGTTGTTCGCCGAGACCGCCGAGATGGAGTGGTTCCTCGCCAACGTGTGCACTCCGGCATGGAATGCGGAACTGGACCGGGGCCGTCCCTTCACCGAGGCCGTGGCCGACCTCACGACCGCCCACCCCGCATATGCCACGGAGATCGACGCGTACCGCACGCGCTGGGACGAGATGCTCGGCGACGAGATCGAGGGGACGGCGCGAATGGTGTCCACCGTGCAGGCACGCGGCGTTCCCGCATATGCCCTCACGAACTGGTCGGCGGAGACGTACCCCATCGCCCGCGCCCGCTTCGCCTCCTTCGACCTCTTCGACGGCATCGTCGTCTCCGGCCACGTGGGAGTCGTGAAGCCCGAACGGGAGATCTTCGACCTCGTGCGAGAGCGATTCGGCCTCGTCCCGGCGACAACCCTGTTCGTGGACGATTCCGAGGTGAACGTGCGGGCCGCAGCGGAGCTCGGCTTCCGAACCCACCACTTCCGCACGCCGTCCCATCTGCGGGAGGAGCTGGCGACGGCGGGCCTGCTGTGACGAGAACGACCCGATAGGTCAGCCGCCGTCGGCGGGAGACGAGAGGATGTCGGGAACGAGGTAGTCGGCCCAGTCGGCACGCGCCTCGGCCGCAGTCTCCTCGAGGGCCGCGAACAGGAGGTCGCGGATCGAGATGATCCCGTGCAGGTCGTTCCCGTCGACGACGGGCAGGTGGCGGATGCCCTTCTCGGTCATGACACGGGCGGCCTCCCCGACCGAGGTGGAGGACGACACGTGGAAGGGCTCCTCGGCCATGAAGCCGTCCACGCTCTCGTCCAGCTCGTGCCCTGACTCGTCGTCTGCAACGGAGCTCACGATGTCCCGCTCCGTGATGATGCCCACGAGGTATCCACCCTGCACGATGAGAAGGGCGCCGACGTTCTCCTCGACGAGCGTCCGCGCGGCCTCACGTAACGTCGTGGAGGGTCGGATCGTCGCAGGTGGTCTGCGAATGAGCTTGCGGACTTCCATCTCGTACCTCTGATGCCTCTCGTCGCTGCCACGCGGCGTAGCGGACAACCATACCCGGCTGCACCCCGCCGCGCGGTTGGCCCGCGAGCGGCGTGTGGGACGGTGTCGCGAGAAGAACGAGAAGGATCGCCTCGGGGACCGTCGAAGTCCACAGGAGCGGATCACTTCACGTCCTCTCTGGGTACCTGAGCGGCGATATATCGCCGCTCAGGTACCCAGAGAGGGAACCGTCGCCCCCAGGACGCGCAATGGCACAGACAGAACGAGTATTCCTCGTGGGCCAAGGTGCCCACTTCCCTCCCTTCAGGTACACGAACCAGGATCTGGCGCCGTACTTCAACTGCTCCGACAAGACGGCAGTGAAGTACGCGTCGGCGACCGGCGTAGAGTCGCGGTACTCGGTCGTGGACCTCGCGGATGGTCGCCGCCAGAAGGTGCGCAACGAGACCCTCGCGAGCGAGGCGGCCCGCGTGGCCCTCGAGAACGCCGGTATCGACCCCAACGACGTCGATCACGTTTTCACGGCGTCGTCGATGTTCGACTTCCTCCTGCCGTCGACGAGCGTGCGCGTCCTCAAGCTTCTCGGGATCGCGGAGGCATCCACGTTCGACACCTACGGCGGATGTGCCCAGTTCATGAGCTCCGTCCACATGGCTGCGCGACTGATCCGCAGCGGCCAGGCGAGGATCGTGGTCGTGACCGGGTCCGAAGTGATCACGTCGTTCGCCCGCCAGTTCCGCTACCCGTCCGACGCCTTCATCTTCGGCGACGCGGGCGGTGCCTGGGTGCTCACGAACGAGCCCGTACCCAGCCGGCAGCCCGTCTTCGAACTGCACGAGACCGAGTCGTCCACGTTCTCGGAGTTCGACGGTGCACCGACCGAGGTGATCGTGCAGCCGATCACCGGCTGGAAGGAACCCTTCGACCTCTACCAGACCGACGACGCGGTGGACGAGCGCATGGCGAGTCTCACACCGGAGTCCGGGCACGAGTACCGCTGGACCCACGACACGAAGCTCGCCCGCAAACTCGCGCCCCTCTGCATGCGGGAGGGATTCGACCGCGTCCGCAAGGGCTCGACGGCGAACGCAGGCGTGATCGTCCCGCACCAGGGCACGAAACCCGTCCTCAAGGCGACGGCAGAGGAGATGCCGGACAACTGGCAGATCATCGACAACCTCGCCCAACGCGGAAACCTGTCGACGGCGTGCGTGCCGGTTGCCATGTACGAGCACCTCGACAAGGTCGCGGACGCACCCGAGGTCGTCTGCACCACTGTCGGAGTCGGCGTGACGTACGCGGCGGCCCGCCTCACCCCGCACGTCGACTGAACTCGTGACCGAGCACCGGCTCGCCACGCGCCCCGAAGCCGGATCGCTCGGCCTCATCCCACTCATCGACCTCGTCTCGGCTGCGTGCGACGACCCGAGCCACGACGTCGTGCTGACGGCGGCCGACTGGGGCGCCTCCTACGACCTCGATGAACTGGCCGAGGACAGGGAACGCGGCTACCCACTCCTGCGCCGTCTCACCGACCTGCTGGGAGAGCTCGATACGACGCGCGTACGCATGGTCGTCGCCGGGCGCTGTCTCGGCCCCGCCTTCGCCCTCGCCGCGCGGCTTCCCCTCGAAGTCACCCCGGCGGCAAGGCTCGGCACGTCCGAGGTCCGATACGGAATCCCCCCTCTGCTCGGTCTCACGCGCCACCTGCCGGCGCGCATCCGGGGGGATGTCGCTGCGAACATGCTCTTCCAGGGGTCGGTCATGACGGGGCACGCGTGGACCCGCTTCGACGGGAGCGGCGACGGAACAGCTCCGGCGGGCTTTCGCCCCCGCCCGATCGCGAGTGCTCTGCCACCGGCCACCGCCCACGTCAGCGACGAGCTCCTGTCCGCCACACATGCCGACCTGCCCGAGCTCGAGTTGAAGCTGTTGTCACGTGCCCTGGACGACCCGCACCTCGCGGCCACACGACGCCGTCTGCATGGCCTCATGACACGGGATCTCTTCGCGGTGACGTACGGCGAACGGATCGCCGTGTACGGCAACGGACACATGGGCGCGACCACGGCGGCCGCCCTCGCATCGGCAGGACTCGACGTCGTCATGGTGGGGCGCAACCCCGCGAGACTGGAGGCCGCCCTCGAGGAGGTTCACAGGGCACTCGACCGGCTGGAGCGGCGCGGTCCGCTCTTCTGCGTGGCCCAGGCGGCGGCTGCGCATGTCACGACGACCACGGAACCCCCCTCCGACGTCGGGGGTGTGATCGAGGCTGTCGCCGAGGACGTGGAGACGAAGCTGTCGGTCCTGTCCCGGGCCCGGGATGCGGCACCGGAGGCGTGGCTCGCGACGACGTCGTCCTCCATCGAGCGCGGCTTGCTCGGGCGTGACGTCGCCCTCCTCCACTTCGCGTACCCGACGGAGACGAGTCCGGTCGTCGAGGTGTCCTTCCCGCCGGCAATCGGCCAGAGAGCCCTCGACGGAATGCGCCGCACGCTTTCCACGATGGGGAAGGCGGCTGTCGAGGTCCGCTCCGTTCCCGGCTACGTCGTCTCACGGATCCTCTTCGCCTACCTCCTGGAAGCGGTCGAGCTCGTCGAAGCGGGCGCGACACCGGCTGATGTCGACGCAGCAGCCAATGCTGCCGGTTACATGTTCGGGCCGCTCTCAATGCTCGATGCCGCCTCGATCGACCTGGCGCGCCATGTTGCCCGTCACGTGCTCGAACCGGCATACGGACAGCGATTCCACCCACCGGCCCTTCTCGATCGCATGGTCGAGGCGGGTGATCTCGGCCGTGGAACCGGCAGGGGCTTCTTCGTGTACGACGGGGGGACACCGGAACCGAATCCTGCTCTCGCCGTCTCGCTCCCGGAAGAGACGGCACATGACATGGGCGCGCGCCTCCAGCTTGCCGTCGTGTCGGAGGCGGTCCGGCTCGCCGAGGAGTGTGTGGCGACTGTCGCCGGTATCGACCTCCTCGCTGTCGGCTGCCTGCGCTATCCGGTCGCGACGTGCGGCCCCCTCGCCCAGCTTGCCCACGCCGGGCCCGACCTCCTCACGTTCTGGAGCTCACTCGCCGAGTCCGAGCGGCTCTCCCTGCCTACCGGGACGGAGGTGTCCCCATGACACCACACGGCGACGGGCTCTTCGGCCCCACGTTCGAGGAGACGGCGGTCGGCAGGACGTGGCGGTCGCAGGCTCGCACGATCACGGAGACTGACGTCGTCAACTTCGCGATGCTCTCGGGTGACTGGTTCCCGCTGCACACCGACGTCGAGTACGCCGCGCAGAGCCGGTTCGGACAGCGCATCGCGCACGGCCTCCTCACTCTCGCCGTCGTGAGTGGTATGTGCCCGCTCGTGCCGGGGGAGCTGGAAGCCTTCTACGGCATGGACAAGGTGCGCTTCCGGGCACCGGTGTTCTTCGGAGACAGCGTCTCGGTCACCTTCGAGATCACGGAGAAGGTCGCGAAGAGCGACACGATGGGGACGATCCGAGCCAGTTCGACCGTCACGAACCAACGGGACGAGGCCGTCCTCTCGTGTGACTGGCTGTTCGCACAGCGCCGGGCGGAGGATCCGGCCGCTCCCGGGTCGAACCCCGAAGGGGAGACCAGATGACCGCACCCGATCCAGCCGCGCCATCACTTGCCACGGACGCCGCCGCCCCGCGCGGGGACCGGGACCGCTTCCTCACCACGATGCGCGCGGCGGCCGTGTTCTCGCTCACTTTCGTCCACTGGGGCTGGGCAGTCGTGGTCGACAACCTGTCCGGAACGGGCATGGACACCCTGTACGGCTGGCACTTCATGGCCTGGGCGACATGGCTGTTCGCCTGGATCCCCCCGGTCTGGCTCGGCATGTTCGGTGCCCTGAGCCGCGACGCGGCACGCGGACGGATACGCACGTTCTACCGCAAGCGCTACACCCGCCTCCTCGTCCCCTACTACGTGTTCGCGGCCGTACTGGTGACGATCCAGCTCTCGCTCTGGTCGGCGGGTGCGGGGCAGTGCGGTGGCAACGGTCCCAGTGACAACGCCTGGTTCTCGATGAGCCCGCTCAAGGCCCTCACCTGGATCGTCCCCTTCCCGCACTTCGACTGCTTCGGGATCACGATGGCGCCCCTCTGGTTCCTCGCCGCGTTCCTCCTCCTCACGGCGATCTTCCCACTCTTCGTTCGGATCTACGACAGGCCACGGTGGCGCCTCCCCTTCCTCGCCATCCTCGCCCTGAGCCCGCTCTTCTTCGACGCCGTGAACCGGGTGACAGGCCACACTTCGAACCCGCTCCCGGTCGTCTACATCTTCCAGCTCTTCGCCGTCTGGGGCATCTTCGGCTACCTCGGGTTCTTCTACAGGGACCGCTACCAGGACCGGCCCGCGGTGCGACGCTGGTTCCCCTGGGTGTTCCTGGGGCTCGGCCTGCTCACAGCCGTCATGGCGGCCGGGCCGTACCCGGACGCCTACTGGTCGGGTATGCACGGCAACCAGTTCCCGCCGACGGCTGCCTACGTCACGGCCGGGCTTGCCGCCACCGCCCTCCTACTCTGGGGACGGGATGTCGTGATCCGCTTCAGCGAGCTCCCCGGGATCACGCGTTTCGTGGACTGGCTCGAACTTCGCAACTACACGATCTACATCTGGCACCAGGTGCCGCTCCTGATCGTCGTCTGGGCCGTGACGTGGCTCGGCCTCGTCCCCACTCTCGACTCGTGGCCGATCGTGGTGCAGCGCATCTTCTACTTCCTCGTGCCCTGGCCGTTGCTCCTCCTCGTCGTGAAGGTCTTCTCGCCGGTCGAGAAGTGGGGCTTTCCCCCCCAGTGGTGGCAGCGCCGTCGCGAGCTGCGCAGGCAGGAGCGGGCCACCGCCCCCCCGGCGAGCACGGGGCGGGAAGCGGCTGCCGTCGAGGAGGCCCCGGCCTCGACGCTGGGCTGAAACGGTCCACGGGCCCAGGCGGCCGTGACGTTCGCCCCTGCCCTTGGGTCATCCGTCGTGGAATCGTCGCGCGTGGAGCGTGGAGAGTCGTCACACGGAAGAGAGGCCGGGATGCGCGCGCTGGTGGTCTACGAATCGCTGTACGGGAACACGCACACGGTGGCCGCAGCCATCGCCGCCGGACTCGGGGGCTCGATCGAGGCCGAGGCCCTGGCGGTCGACGACGCGACCGAGGCGCGCATGGCGTGCGCCGATCTCCTCGTCGTGGGTGGACCCACGCACGCCCACGGCATGACCTCCTCGACGAGCCGCGAGCACACGGTCGAAGAGGAGCACAGACGTGAGATGGAGGCGGACCCCGCCAAGCCCGCCCACGAGCTCGACGAGGCAGCAACGGGCGAGGGCCTGCGCGACTGGTTCCACCACCTACCCGAGTCGGGGGGCGGGAAGGCGGCGAGCTTCGACACGCGATTCGACAAGCCTCGCGTGCTCACCGGTTCGGCGGCACACGCAATCGCGCGGCGCCTCCACCACCGCGGATTCATCCTCGTGGACGAACCGATGAGCTTCTTCGTCGAGCACGCGGAAGGGCCGCTCGCTGCAGGTGAGGAGGAACGCGCGCGGCAGTGGGGCGAGGTCCTCGCCTCCCGCCTCGAGGCGGATGCAGAGGGTGCCGGCCGCTGAACCGAATGCCGCTCAGTGCTGCGCGACCGCGGACAGGAACGTGCGGGTGCGCTCCTCCCTTGGGTCGTCGAGCACACGGGCGGGCGGTCCCTCCTCGACAACGACACCCTCGTCCATGAAGACGATCCGATCTGCGACACGGCGCGCGAACTCCATCTCGTGCGTCACGACCATCATCGTCATGCCCTCGCTCGCGAGGCGCCTCATCACGTCGAGGACCTCTCCCACGAGCTCGGGGTCGAGCGCACTCGTCGCCTCGTCGAAGAGCATCATGTCGGGGTGCATGGCAAGGGCGCGGGCGATCGCCACGCGTTGCTGCTGACCTCCGGAGAGGCGGGCCGGGTACTCCTTGATCTTGTCCGTGAGCCCGACACGGGCGAGGACCTCTGCGGCGACGGTGCCCGCCTCGTCCTTGGGACGTTTGAGGACACGGCGCTGCGCGATCGTGAGGTTGCCGAGCACGTCGAGGTGCGGGAACAGGTTGAAGTGCTGGAAGACCATGCCGATCTGGGTCCGCACCGCGTCTGCGTCGCACTCGGGATCGGTGATGTCGACACCTTCGATGAGGACGCGGCCCGCTGTCGGTACCTCGAGGAGGTTCACACAGCGCAGGAGCGTGGACTTGCCGGAACCGGACGGGCCGATCACGCACACGACCTCGCCGGCGTCGACCTGGAAGTCGATGCCGCGGAGGACCTCGAGTGTCCCGAAGCTCTTGTGCAGCCTCTCGATGCGGATCGCCGGCACGTCCGGGTCGGGGCCGGCCGCCGTCATCTGCTCTGATTCCCACGCCGCTCGAGCCAGCGAGCCAGGTAGGTGAGGGGCAGCGTGATGAGCAGGTACACGAAGGCGGCGACGACGAGGGGCGTGCCGTTGAAGGTGTCGGCGACCTCGTTGCGGGCGAACTTGTAGATGTCCACCGTCGCCGCCGTGCTGCCGAGGACGAGCGCGACGAGGGCCGTGTCCTTGAGGAGCAGTACGAGCTCGTTCGTGAGGGGGGGCAACATGATGCGGAACGCCTGGGGGATCACGATCCAGAACGTCGTCTGCGGTCCGCTCATGCCGA
Source organism: Acidimicrobiia bacterium (assembly GCA_020850945.1). Lineage (GTDB taxonomy): Bacteria > Actinomycetota > Acidimicrobiia > UBA2766 > UBA2766 > QWHP01. Next base: position 10,654 of record JADZDR010000033.1, read on the forward strand.
GGGAACGTGACGCCTCGACCTGCCCGCGGGGTACGGCCTCGATGCCACCCCGGATCGTCTCCGCCATGTAGGCCGCCGCCACGATCGCGAGGCCGACGCTGCCGGGGCCGTAGGTCCCGGGAATGCGCACGTCGAGGGCGATCGGGAGGACGAAGCCGACGAGGAGGAGGGTCACGACCGCGGGAATGCCGCGGAAGACCTCCACGTAGGTGGCCGCGAACCAGCGGTAGGGCGTGATCGAGGACAGGCGCATGAGGGCGAGGAAGAGCCCGAGGACGAGACCTCCCGTGAACCCGAGAACGGTGAAGATGAGCGTGTTCTTCGCGGCGATCGTGATGATGCCGGGAAACGATTCGGCCGCGATCTCGGGATCGAGGAAGACCCGCTGGAGCGTCGCCCAGTCCGCAGTGACGATCACGGCCGCCACGACGACGGCCGTGATCGCGTACACCGCCCAGCGGCCGAGCCGCCGCCGCGCCCTCTTGGTCAGTTGTCTTCCTGTTCCCCGAACCAGGTGGCGTAGATCTCGTCGTAGGTGCCGTTGCCACGCACAGTCTCGAGAGCCCCGTTCAGTGCCTCGAGGAGCTCCGAGTTGTCCTGGCGCACGGCGAAGCCGTACTGCTCGTCGGTGGGGAAGGTCTGGGTCACGACGACCTGGTCGTCCTGGAGGGCGCGGTAAGCGTTGACCGGGTAGTCCTGGAGCACGGCCGCGACCTCTCCCGCCTGGAGGGGAGCGAAGATCTCCTCGCCCGTGTCGAAGGACTTGATCTCGGCTCCACTCGGCAGGTGGTCCTTGGCGTAGGTCTCGCCGGTCGTCCCGGTCTGCACTCCGATCGTCTGACCGGCGAGGTCCTCGAGGGTC
>JADZDR010000034.1 GCA_020850945.1 Acidimicrobiia bacterium
AGGCTTTGAACACCCGTGATCCTTGTCGTGGTTCGTGCGCGTCACGCGGACCCCCCAACCAGCCCTACACCCCAACAGCCGTGGGGGCCTCCGCCCTTACCCCACCCACACCGGGGTCAGGAGAGCCTCTATCAGGCCCTCATCGACTCGATGGTTGCCGCGGGTGAGGAGGTGTCTTCTGGTGGGGCGTCCCGTAGCTACGAGGTCGGGATCGTACAGAAGTTGTCGTGCCCCCAAGGCGATTCAGGGCAACTGGTGGCTGCGGCCGGCGAGATGATCGAGTTGGCTGCGGGTGCCGACTCGAGGGGCGAGACTACGAGACGATTCCTTGGCTTGGATAGTCCCGCTGGCTCTGTAAGGAGAGCAGGGGAGATCCGTCTGGCGTGCATAGAAAGATCCCACTTGGAGCTCCTCGACCGGTCACTGGTGGCCGAGCGAGCGGTCAACGACATGATGATTGTCGACGAGTCGGGCCTCGAATACGTCGACACTGAGATCGGCCCTCATCCTCTTTCCTATGTGAGAGAACTCTTGACGGATGAGGAGCGGGTCGTCTTCGAGCGCCGCTACGAGATGCCGATCGACGACCTGATCGACGAGGTCGTCGAGGAGAAGGGCGGTTCACGGGCGATCGCCAATCTGACCTACTTCGCGGACCGCCGCCTCGAAGTACTTGCACACGCGTTCGAGCGTCACCCCGAGGTGCTGGTTGCTGCCCGTCAGGAGCTCGGCATTCTGCCGCCTGGGTATCTGGAGCAGTACGCCGAAGACATCTTCTCCTATCTGTTCGGGTGTGCGATGGGGAGGTGGGATGTCCGCATCGGCAGGGATCCGTCCCTCGCCCCGCCGCTGTCGGAGGATCTGTTCGCGCCGGTGCCGCTGTGTCCACCTGGCATGTTGGTCGGTCCGGACGGGTTCCCCGCGGTCGATGCGCCGGAGGGGTATCCGTTGGAGTTGCCGCCGAATCGGGTCCTCGTCGACGAACCTGGCCACCGCTGGGATGTCGAGGCGGCGGTAATCGCCGCGGCACAGGTCCTCTTCGACGATCCGGACGCGATCGTCGCAGAGATGTTGGAGATCCTCGGTCGCAGGAGCGTCCGCGAGTATCTGCGGCGGGACTTCTTCAAGTCGCATCTGAAGCGGTACAGCAAGAGCCGCCGCAAAGCCCCGATCTACTGGCAGCTGACCCTGAAGAAGGCACCGTGGGGGGTCTGGGTGTATGTGCCGACTCTCACGCGTGAGACGCTCTATGCCGTCGCACACGAGGCGCGCAGGCGGGAGCGTCTCGCTGCTGAGGCGGTCGTGCGTCTCGAAGACGAGAAAGCCCAGGGCGGTGCGGGTCGCTCGGTACGCAAGGTCACCGAAGACCTCCATGCCGAGACGAAGCTCACCGAGGAAGTCCGCGCCTTCCGAGCCGAGGCCGAACGGGTCGCCGAGCTAGGATGGGAGCCCGACGCCGACGACGGCATCATCCTCAACGCCGCCGTCGTCGCCGACCTGGTCCCGGCATGGAAGGACGCGGCTGCGACCCGCAAGGAGATCCGCGCCGGCAAGTACCCGTGGGCGACGGTGTCCCGATTCAAGGACGTGCTGTGAGCGCGCTGCGCGACACCCTGGCGGTCGAGCTCGCCAAGAAGGTCACCCAGCACCGCCTCGTGCTGTGGCAGGACACCGACGGCGAATACGTCGACGTCGCCGCTGAGATCTGCCCGCCCCAAGCCGCGTTCGAACCCTACGGCGGGAGCTGGTACGAGCTGCGCAGCCGGGTCGAACCGTTGCTCGCCGCCGAAGAACCACCGTGCATGGTCGTCTACGTCCCCGTACGCGCACCCGAGGACGACCCCCTGCTTGAGCTACGCGTCGCCGCCAAGCCGTTCGTGCGTCGCCTAGGAACACTCGTCAGGGATGCCCTCGGCGGTGAGCTGAGCGAGCAGCGCATCGGCGAGCTCGCCGACGCGGCGCGCGCGGTCCTCGACGTCGAAGCCGCGTTGGAGAGCGGTGAGAGCGCCGATGTCCGTCTCGTCCGCGCCCTGGGGTCGAGCGACACCACGCAGATCGTGACGAAGCTCACGTTGGGTGAGCACGACGACGTGCTTGATGCCGAGGGCATGTGGGAGGTGGCGGCTGCATTCGTCGCGGACAGGCTCGGAGGGCAGATCACAGGTGCCGGTGACACGTTCCGTGGTGCATTGCTGCGCCAGCTCGTCCTCACCGAGATCGCAGCCGCGACAGGCCGTCTGCCCGAGGATTTGGAATCCGCCTGGACGCCGGTCTCGGCGGAGCAGCGTCGCCGCAGCCTCGACCTCGTCGACCGCTGGCGACGCCATCCCGAGACGAGCCGTGTCTACACAGATCTCGTTCGTGAGGCCGAGTCTAGTCTCGCCCTGGCGCCGAATCTCGTTTGGATGCCCGGACTCGAGACCTGTCACGCCGCGCCTGCCGTCGACACCAAGGTCCTGACCCATGCCGTCGACCTGCTCGGCGAAGGCGCGTGGCACGAAGCCGCCGCACTCGCACTTTCCCGGTCTCAGGGGCCGTGGTGCCGACCCGACGTCGACACGGCGGGGTGGACAGGCCGTGCGAGTCGCTGGCAGGCGGTGCAGGCGACAGCCGAGCTGAGACATCGACTGGAGTCGACTCCGCCCCCTCAAACGCAGACCGGCGCCGAGGTGCTCGCCTGGTATGCAGACGAGGGCTGGGAGGTCGACCGGACGCACCGCCACTACGAGCTGGCCCGCGGTGCCCTGGAGAGCTACGGAGACCTCGACGTCTTCATCAACCAGGCACGCGCCGCCTACGAGGCGTGGCTCGACGCGATCATGCAGGCCATGGCGGTCTCTGTCGTGCAGTCCGGCTTGGACAGCGGCGGCCTCGTCCACCAAGGCGACATCCACGACCGCTGGGTGCGCACAGCCGAGGGATCTGTCGCGTACGTCTGGGTCGACGCACTCCGCTACGAACTGGGTTGTGAGCTCGCCGACCAGCTGTCCGGTCTCCCCGGCCGTGTCGAAACTCATGCTGCGGTCGCGGCCGTCCCCACGATCACGCCTGTCGGGATGGCTGATCTCACCCCCGACGCGGGCGGACACCTCAGTCTCACTGTCTCCTCCGGCAAGCTGGCGGTGACCGTCGACGGCCAGCCGGTCGCGACCGTCAAGGACAGAGTCGACCGTCTACGGGCAGCACACGCGGGAGGGGTCCTCGACCAGTCACTCGACACGGTCGCCGAGCAGAGCGAACGGGAGCTTCACAAACAGCTCGGCACGAGCGCTGTGGCGCTGATCCGCTCCCAGGAGCTCGACGTGCAGGGCGAGTCGGGGATGCTCCAGGCCGCCTGGCCGCAGTTCTCGCTCGTCGTGCAGATCCTGGCCCGGGTCGTCGCACGTCTCGGTCATGCCGGTGTCGGTCGTGTCGTGATCACGTCCGATCACGGGTTCATCGCCCTGCCCCGCAGCCTCGAAGACGACAGGACGATCGACGCGCCTGTGGGCGGGACCGGCGAGCTGCATCGCCGCGTGTGGGTCGGCACAGGCGGGACGACACCGCCGGCGGCGATACGGGTTCCCGTGAGCGAGGCAGGAACTCCGGGCGACGTCGACCTGATAACCCCGCGTGGCCTCGCTGTGTTCAAGAGCGGCGGGTCGAGGCAGTTCTTCCACGGGGGCCTGTCCCCCCAGGAGGTCGTCATCCCCGTCGTCGTCGTCGACTTCGCCGAGGCCGCGCCCGCCCCGAACTTGGAGGTGAGCGCCGAGATCGCCGGTGGACGCATCATGACCGGTACGTTCGCCGCCGCCCTCGAGTTCACGGGTGACCTCTTCACGAGCGAGATCGCAGTGCGGGCAGTCGCACAAGGCCGGCAGGCAGGCCAGGTCGTCGCCCGTGTCGTCTCCGGCGACGGATACGACAGCCAGAGCGGAACCGTCACCCTCCAACAGCGACAGACACCGGTCCTCGCGTTCCAGGTGACCGAGAACCTCACGCGAGGCGATATCGTGCGACTCGAGGTGCTCGACGCCAAGACCGGTGTGCGGCTCGGTTCCACCGAGGCCGAAGTCGCCGCCGACATCGCCGTCAAGGACGATCTCGCATGAACAAACAGACCCCCCAAGCGCCGAACCTGGACGGCCTCGACCGGCGCGCAGCCGAGGTCTTCCCCGGCCGGGTCGTCCGCAAGGACCTCGTCCGCCAGGTCAAGGTCGGCGCGAACGTTCCCGTGTACGTCCTCGAGTTCCTCCTCGGCAAGTACTGCGCGTCCGACGACCCGGCAGCGATCGCGACCGGGCTCGAGGTCGTGAACCAGACGCTGCGCGAGAACTTCATCAGACCTGACGAAGCAGAGAAGGCCAAGGCCGACCTCAAACGCAGGGGCCAGCACCGTCTCATCGACAAGGTCGACGTCCGCCTCGTCGCGAGCGAGGATCGCTTCTGGGCGCACCTCACGAACTTCGGCGACAAGTACGTGCACGTACCCGACGAGGTCGTCTACAGGTACGACCGTCTCTTACAGGGCGGCGTCTGGTCACAGCTCGACCTGCTCTACAACGCCGAGGACGACGAGGCCACACGCCGGCCGTTCTACATCCGGGTTCTCAAGCCGATCCAGGTCGCAGCATTCGACATGGACGACTACGTCGCCGGCCGCGCTCGCTTCGGCCGTGACGACTGGCTCGACCTCGTCGTGCGCAGCATTGGCCTCGAACCCGCCCATTACGACCTGCGCGGCAAGCTCATCGCCCTGACTCGGCTCATCCCGATGGTCGAACGCAACTACAACCTGATCGAGCTCGGACCGTGGGGGACGGGCAAGAGCTTCGTCTACCGGGAGTCGAACCCGAATTCGATCCTGATCTCGGGCGGCAAGGTCACCGTCGCGCAGCTTTTCGTGAACCTCTCCACTGGCCGGGTCGGGCTCCTCGGTACGTGGGACACCGTCGCCTTCGACGAGGTCGCCGGCCTGGAGCTGTCGGACCCAACCGTCGTGAACATGCTCAAGGACTACATGGAGTCCGGCTCGTTCGCGCGCGGCAAGGACGAGGTCCCTGCCGAGGCGTCGCTCGTGTTCGTCGGGAACACGTCCAAGCCCCACCAGGAGCTCGTCCGCTCCGCCCACCTCTTCGCCGATCTGCCCAAGGCGATGATCGACCCGGCCTTCCTCGACCGGCTCCACTACTACCTGCCCGGCTGGGAGGTCCCCAAGCTCGAGGAGCGCCTCTTCACCGACCACTTCGGGTTCGTGTCCGACTACTTCGCCGAAGCCCTGCGCCAGCTCCGCAAGCAGAGCCACGTGCGGGCGATCGACGCCGACTTCGCTCTCGGCTCGCACCTGTCGGCCCGGGACGAGAAGGCCGTCCGCAAGACCACGTCGGGTCTGCTCAAGATCCTCCACCCCCACGGCGAATGGAGCCACGGGGAGCTGCGCGAGTACCTCGAGTTCGCCCTCGAGGGACGCCGCCGCGTCAAGGAGCAGCTGAAGAAGCTCGCCGCCCACGACTACGCGAAGACGGCGTTCTCGTATGTGGAGCGGGACACGGGCCGGGAGATCTGGGTCGAGGTGCCCGAGCAACCCGAGGAGCTGGAGCGGCTGGAGGCCGAGGAGGCCGGAGTGCGGATCGACGCCACGGTCACCCCCGGCGCCGCAACCGTGGCGTTCGAAGGGCCGGGCCCGGCCTCGGTCGCAGAGCTCATCGCGCAAGGTGAGAGCAGCCGCGTCGAGTTCAAGCAGACCGCCCGCGTCAACCTCGCCACGAAGCAGCGTGACCAGGTCATCGAACAGATGGTCGTCAAGTCCGTCGCCGGTTTCCTGAACGCCCACGGCGGCACGCTGCTCATAGGCATCGAAGACTCCGGTCAGGTCTTCGGCATCGAGAAAGATCTCAAGACCCTCGGCCAGAAGCAGAACATCGACGGCTTCGAGCTCTGGCTGACCAGCCTCCTCGACAACGCCCTCGGCCCCACAGCGGTAAGCAACCTCTCGGTCACTTTCGAACCCTTCCCCGACGGCACCGTCTGCCGTATCGACGTGCAACCCGGAAAGAGCCCCACCTACGTCCGCGGTGGCAAGAACGACGCCGATCTCTACGTCCGCCTCAACAACTCCACCCGCCTCCTCAACGTCGCAGACGCAGTCGAATACGTCCGCTCCAGGTGGCGGTAGCACTGGTGGACCGCTCCGACGTACGAGAGCTCCACTACATCGCACACGTGGACAACCTGTCATCGATCATGCAGCGTGGGATCCTGTGCAAGAAGGCGGTCGGGGGTCTGGCTCACAGGTCTGTGGCGAACGTCGAGGTGCAAGAGCGTCGCGCGACGCGCCGGATCCCCGGCGGGCTCCAGGTCCACGAATACGTGCCGCTCTACTTCAATGCCCGTAACGCCATGCTCTTTCGGCTCCTGCGTGACTATGACTTGGCGAAACGCGTGCCTGCCGAGGAACTTGCCGTCCTGCGTCTCTCATCTGCTGTGCTCGATCTGCCGGACATCATTGTGACCGACATGAATGCAGCCGCCCGTGCCGAACCACGCTGGTTCCCGGCAGAGGAGGGCCTCCTACGACTCGACCACGGCGAGATCTTCGCCACGTACTGGCGTGACAGGTGGCACAAGCAGCGAATGATGGCCGAGGTCTTGGTTCCCCGACAGGTCGAGGTCGACCACATCCTCAGGGCCTATGTCGTGTCCGACGAGTCCGCCACTGCCTTGTCCCGGATGATCCCTACACTGGCCGTCGAGGTCCAAGCGAGGATGTTCTTCCGATGACCCAAGCCGCCTCAAACGTTCGCGTGCGGATCGGCGACCTGTTCAAGTCCGACGCCCAGACGCTCACGAACACGGTGAACACCGTAGGTGTGATGGGCAAGGGCATCGCCCTGCAGTTCAAGAAGCGCTTTTCCGACATGTACAGCGAGTACGTGGAGCTCTGCGAGGCAGGCAAGGTCCGTCTCGGAGAGCCATACCTACACAAGCGCCTCACATCGCCGTGGATCCTGAACTTCCCGACCAAGGAGCACTGGCGGTCGCCGTCGCGTCTCGACGCCATTGTCCAAGGCCTGGACCACCTGGCTGAGCACTACCGGGAGTGGGGAATCGAGTCCCTGGCCATGCCGCCACTCGGATGTGGTGAAGGGCAGCTCGAATGGCGCATCGTCGGACCGACGCTCTTCCGCGGATTGAGCCGCCTGGGGATTCCCGTCGAGCTCTACGCCCCCTTCGATACCCCGCATGCAGAGCTGGAGATCGAGTTCTTGGAACACGCTGGTGGGGAGGGCGCCGCACAGCCGGAGTCCCGTGTGCCGGCAGCCGGCGTGGCGTTGGCTGCCATTGTGGATCGAATCAGCAACGAGAGGTATCACTACCCACTTGGCCGCGTCGCCCTGCAGAAGATCGCCTACTTCGCCACTCAAGCGGGGATAGCCACAGGTCTCGAGTTCGAGCGCGGCCCGTACGGTCCGTTCGCGGAGGGGCTGAAGAGGTTGCTTGCCAAGCTCGTCAACAACGGCCTCGTCGACGAGACACGCAGGGGACGCATGTTCGTGGTCAGCCCGGGACGGACCCTGCGGGACTCGCAGACACCATTCGCTGACGAGCTCGATGTCTGGAAGGCGGAGATCGACAGAGTTGCCGACCTCTTCCTGCGCCTCCCTACCACGCGAGCCGCCGAGATAGCAGCCTCTGTCCACTACGTTGCCCAGTCGCTGATGAACAGGGAGCGTGCCCGGGGGGGAGGGGGGATCGACGAGCAGGAGTTGGTGGCCGAAGTGAAGCGCTGGAAGGAGCGACGCGAGCCGCCCGCGACCGAGGACGAGATCGTCGGAGCCGCCGATACTCTCGCCTACCTGGGTTGGATCGACCTTGCCCCCGCCACGAACGAGGACGAGTTGATGCCCGTGTGACACACGGAGGGGGTGAGACTGGTGAGGAAGGGCTGGAAACGGCTTCCCACTTTCGATCGCTTCCCGACCCCGGTCTTTCACATGACCTGGCTGGAGAACCTGGAGAGCGTCGTACTGTCGGGTGGGCTCTGGTCCGACGCTCAACTGGCGACGCGAGGCATCGCACCCACGAACTACGGCGATCCCGAGATCAAGGCCAAACGTCTGCGTCGCGCGGTGCCCGTCGTCGCCAAGGGGACAGGGCCGCTCATGCTCGGCGACTTCGTGCCCTTCTACGTCCTCACCCGCAACGCTGCGCTGTACGTGATGCAGCGAGATGGAGGACGGGGTTCCGTTCCTGTGATGCTCGTCGCGAGCGCCCACAGCTTCGCAGCGGAGACCGTCGTCTGGACCGATCGCCACCCCCTTGCGAACGGGGTGGTCTGGACAGCCGACTTCGCCAAGCTGCCGAGCGCGTTCGATAGCGCGCAACGGCTGGACCACTCCTGGCGTGAGCACGGGTCCGGCCCGAAGGCGAAGCACGAGTGGATGGCCGAGTTCTTGGTGAAGGATCACGTGCCGTGGTCGGCAATCATGGCGCTGTGCATACGGGACGAGAACGACTATGAAGCCGCTCTTCAGGAGGCGGCGTGGCTGCGGATCGACACCCCGGTTCGCCGCGTCCCGGACCTGTTCGAGAGCGAGAGGCCGACTCGTTACTGACGGCACGCGTGGCATCTCAGGACTTGGTGGCAAATCCTGGAAGTGGCCGCGGTCGTGGCCTAGTCTCCACGACCTATGGACCGCGAGAGGGAAGACATGGCAGCGCGCTCGGTGGCAGCCGTGCTCGGTTGCGCTTGGAGGCGCCGCGACTTGCCTCGCGGACCGAACGGGCTGCACTACTTCGACCTCGTGGATCGCGAGACCGGGGTCCTTGGAGCACTCGAGGTCACGAGCGTCGTCGATTCCCGAGCTCTTCAGTTCCGGGCAGAAGTGCGAAGGGAGGAATGGTCTTTCGAGGATGACGGATGGTCCTGGGTTATCTCCTTGGACGTGAACGTCGATCCCCGCGGGTTGTCCGCGACCTCTCGCGAGCTCTTGATGGACCTTCAGTCGCGCGGTGTTGAGCGCTTCGGCTGGGACCGCCTTCGGCGATGTCCGAATCCCGACGTCAATCGAACCGTGAGTCACGTCCCGGCCTCGTGTCAAATGTATGTCAAACGAACGGCGCCGGACCGGCCGTGACCTGGCGGCCTGCATGGCGATCGGTGAGTGAGAAACCCACCTTGACCAGCACGTTCGCGAACACCTCCTCACCACCTCGGACGCCGCGACCGGGCTCATAACCCGAAGGTCGCAGGTTCGAATCCTGCCCCCGCCACCAACTTGTGAGCGAAGGCCCAGGTCAGCGACTTGGGCCTTCCTCGCGGGAGGGGGCCGGTGGGGGCGGTGTCAAACGTGTGTTGCCCGGTCATCGGATACGACAAGGCGTCGGTGATCGCCCACAGAGCCAACGACGAGGGCACGACGCTGCGCGCGGCGGCCCTTGCCACCGGGTTCATCGACGCCGCCGACTACGACCGGATCGTCGACCCCTCGAAGATGGTCGGGCACCTGCCCAGTTGAGCTCCGACCCTACCTCCGGCGGACACGGATACCGAGCCTGGAGCTGAGGACGAGGATGACCACCTCGACGAGGAACCGAGGCGCCAGTCGCCCGCGGCCAGGAACCGGCATCGTCATCCCCAACCTGATCATCCTCAACTGGGTCTGCTGGTGGGGCCTCGTGACGCAGCCGCTTCCACTCCGACCGGACCTACCTCCTGATGACGCGATCATCGTGCTGCGCGCCGTGATGAGCACCGACAACGTCACCCGTGCTGCCGAGCGGACCTTCGCCCCCTATGCCGTCTACGGGCTCGGTCGAGGGCGTGATCGACATGACGGTGCAGGACGCGTGCCGAGGTGACCGGATCTCGAGCTGCCGCCGGGTACGGCTCTCGACCTCGGTCGCGTGCGAGAGGCCGGGTTCACTCTGCTGGCCGTGCCCGGTCGGGAGAGTGGGGTTGAATCGCGTGATCTGGTTTGGAGCATGCAGGCAGTATCCTGCCGCGAGCGCGCCGCGGGAGAACGCCTTGGGCGAGACTCCCGATACCGCAGTTGACCGTGCCAGGGGGGGACCGCATGCGCACAACCGGAGCCGAAGCGTGGCCGTCGATTCCCGTCGCCGAGTGGCAGGACACCCGCGACACGCTGCACCTGTACACCCAGGTCGTCGGCAAGATCCGCATGGTGAACGAACCTCTGATCAACCATTGGTGGAACGTTCCGCTCTACGTCTCGGCGCGGGGCCTGACCACGTCGCTGATGCCACACCCGACCGGGCCGGCGTTCCAGATCGACTTCGACTTCCTCGACCATCGCCTCGAGGTCACCACAGTCACCGGGCAGAGTCGATCGCTCGACCTCGGTCCCCGGTCCGTCGCCGAGTTCTACGCCGCGACGACTGCCATGCTCGACGGGCTCGGGGTCTCGACCGAGGTGTGGCCGGTCCCGGTCGAGATCCCGGGTGCTATCCCCTTCCCCGCCGACGAGGTGCATGCGAGCTACGACCCCGCCGCGGTGGAGCGGTTCTGGCGTGCACTTGTCGAGATGGAACGGGTGTTCAAGGTGTTCCGGACCCGGTTCGTCGGCAAGGCCAGCCCTGTGCACGTGTTCTGGGGTGCGCTCGACGTGGCGTACACCCGCTTCTCGGGGCGGACGGCCCCGCCGCATCCGGGGGGCGTTCCGAACTGTGGGCCCCATGTGATGTGGGAGGCGTACTCGCATGAGGTGAGCAGCTGCGGCTACTGGCCCGGCCCTCCGGGCGACGAGGGCGTGTTCTACGCGTACGCGTACCCGGAGCCTCCCGGCTACCGCGACACCTCGATCGAGCCGGTCGGTGCTCGCTGGGACGACGAGCTCTTGGAGTTCGTCGTGCCCTACGAGCTGGTCCGCACCGCTCCCGACCCCGATGCGCTGCTCCTCGAGTTCCTGCAGAGCACTTATGAAGCCGCGGCGGTGACGGCCGACTGGGACCGTGCCGCCCTGGAAAGGCAGACATCCGCCATCGAAGGACCCTCGACGTGACAGACACGGCGGACCCGGCTGGGTCCCTGATGCCGGCTGTGTTCGTCGGGCATGGCAGCCCGATGAATGCACTCGAGCACAACCGCTACACCGAGGCGTGGCGGGCGTTCGGGGCTTCCGTCCCGGCACCTCGCGCTGTGCTCGCGATCTCCGCTCACTGGTACACGAACGCCACCGCCGTCACCGCGATGACTCGGCCCCGAATCATCCACGACTTCTACGGCTTCCCCGACGAGCTCTTCGCCTTCGACTATCCGGCTCCGGGTCATCCCGGGGTCGCCAAGCTCGTCGCCCACACCGTCGCACCTGTGTGGGTTGGTCTCGACCTCGACAGCTGGGGCCTCGATCACGGCACCTGGTCGGTGCTCGCCCACATGTTCCCCGATGCGGACGTTCCGGTGGTGCAGCTGTCCCTGAATGCGCTCCAGCCACTCGACTACCACCTCGACCTCGGCGCCCGCCTCGCCCCGCTGCGACGAGAAGGGGTGCTGATCGTCGCCAGCGGCAACATCGTGCACAACCTGCAGCGCATCGACTGGAGCCGGCCAGGCGGTGCCTACGACTGGAACGACCGGTTCGACGAAGCCGCCAGCGCTTTGCTCGGCGAACGTCCGGGCGACATCCTCGAACTCGCCGACCATGACGACTTCGGCCTCGCCGTACCCACCCCGGACCACTTCATCCCGCTGGTCTACGTCGCCGCCCTCGCCGCCACGGCTGGGGAGACACTGGACGTGCTCGTCGCCGGACCGACCTTCGGGTCGATCTCGATGACCGGCTACACGCTCGGCGCGACCTAGCCCCCGCCGACCAGGCGAGCGACTCGAGATGCCGCACCCTTAGGCCACGTTGTGGGCAGAAATGACGGAATACCGGCAATTGCGCACCATTCGTGAACGTCTGCGTTGAGTGCTCTCGTCGGGGGCCGGGGGCCGGGGGCCGGGGGCCTGCCGAGGCCTTGATGGCTGATTGGGCGGCGTTCGATCAGTACGATCTCCTGGCACACGACGAGAGGAGCCGACCGATGAAGATCGGCATCCGCATGACTCCATCGATCTCGTCTGAGCTCGGCTGTGAATCGGGACTTTCGGCCGTGGTGTGTCCGACCGGTCCGCGCTTGTATCCCCTCATGAGGGTTGAACGCTGGGCGCAGCGTGTGGGACGCCGCCTTCGACCCCCGTCCATCATCGGCGAGCCGCAACATCCCCGCCGTGGGTGCCGGTGCCTGAATGCCCGAGCTCGGAAGCGGCGCGCCTGCTCCGATGTCGTGAGAGGGTGAGAGAGCAATGCCAGCCCGCCGGGTCAGATCCGCGACCGCCGAGGGGGCAGCACCTGGTGTGATGCGGGCGGCGATCGTCGACCGGTACGGGCCACCCGAGGTCGTGCACGTCGGTGAGGTCCCACGACCAGACGCAACCGACCGCGAAGTGCTGGTGCGCGTTCACGCCACCGCGGTCACTTCCGGCGACGCCCGCATCCGAGGTGCCCGCTTCCCCTCCGGGTTCGGGCCGTTCGTTCGCCTCGTGTTCGGTGTCACGCGGCCCCGCCGCCGCATCATCGGCAACACGTTCGCCGGTGTCGTTGAAGCGGTCGGTGCCGACGCCGCAGGGATCGTGCCAGGGCAGGCAGTGTGCGGTATGACGGGCACGAGGCTCGGCACCCACGCCGAGTTCGTCGTGGCACGGGCCGACCGCGTCGCGTTTGTGCCGGCGGGTGTGACGCTCGACGATGCCGTCGGAGTGATCTTCGGTGGCACCGCGGCCCTGTACTTCCTACGAGACAAGGCGTCGGTCGCGTCCGGCGACGAGGTGCTCGTAAATGGTGCGTCCGGGGCGGTCGGGTCCAACGCAGTGCAACTCGCGAAGTACTTCGGGGCGACCGTCACCGCGGTTACCAGTACTGCCAACAAGGACCTGGTCGCCAGCCTCGGTGCCGACCACGTGATCGACTACTCGAGCGACGACCTTGCTGCCACCGACGCCCGTTTCGACATCGTGCTCGACTGCGTCGGCAACCTGACCATCGGCTCCGGTCGATGCCTCCTCGCCGAGGGTGGCAGGTTGGTGCTCGCGGTGGCGAGTCTGTGGGGCAACATCCGGGCCCACGGGAACGTGGTGGCGGGCTCTGCTCCCGAAAGGGTCTCGGACATCGAGTTCCTCCTCGACCGCGTTGCCGGCGGCGATCTCACCGTCGTGCACGACAGCAGCTACGACCTCGAACACATCGTCGACGCCTACCGCCGCGTCGACAGCGGCCACAAGCGCGGCAACGTGATCGTGCACCCCTCGCCGGCGGCCTCAGGTGCTCAGCCATGACCACCGGCGACGACATCGTGGCCACGGCGGGCCCGCGGCTGCCGCTTTCTGCTCGATGGTCGAGGAGGACTCCTGGCCGCCATTGAGGCCGAGCGGTACGGCGTTGCCATCGGAGACCACTCGTGACCGCGGGCAGCCGGCTCGGCCGGTCACGAGCGAATGTGCGCTGCACGATCATCGACCTCGGCACAGCCGCCCTCTCCCTGACCGGCATCACGGCTAGCGCGCGACGTGTTCGAGTACGAGGGCGTCGACCTCGTCGGGTTTCTCGAGGTGGAGGAAGTGGCCTGCCCCATCGATCATCAGGAATCGGGAGCCGGGCGAGGGGAGGAAGGCCTCGGCGGTGGCGGCCACCTCTGCTCCCATGCAGCCGTCGGTGCGGCCGTGGAGGTAGAGGTGGGGCTGCGGCGGTGTGCCGCTGCACGCTGTTTCGGCGTCCTGGAGCTCGGGTACGAGTCCGGTGCCGCTGAGCGTCGCCCGGTAATAGCCGAGCGCGGCAGCGAGGTTGGCCGGGTCACGCAGCGCGTCTTTCGCCGCCGGCAGGTCGATTGCCGAGGCGTCGTAACCGGGTGACCAGTCGTCCCACAGGTGGCCGATGAACTCCAGGTCGTTCATCGTCACGGCGACGTCGGCGAGCTGGTGCTGGAAGAAGAACATGTACCAGGAGCGGCGCAGTTGGGCGTAGGAGAAGAAGGCGCCCGCCACGGCGCCGGCCGGGGGGACGGCCATCGTGACGATCCGTCGCCAGCGCTCGGGCTCGAGCACGGTGGCGCCCGTGGCGATGCGTGCGCCCCAGTCGTGGCCCACGATCACGGCGTCACTCTCGCCACCGAGTGCGTCGTGCAGGGCCAGGGCATCCATCACGCAAGCGCCGTTCTGGTTGCGGCCTTCGGGGTCCACGCCGGTGGGTGCGTAGCCCCGCAGCCACGGTGCCACGGCCCGGAAACCGGCGCCGGCGAGCTTCGGCATGAGGTGGCGCCACGTGCGTGGCGAGTCCGGGAAGCCGTGCAACAGCAAGGCGAGTGGCCCCTCGCCGCATTCGAGGTATGCGACATCGAGGCCGTTGGCGGTGATCTGTGTCTGCTGGATGTTCATCCGTGTGACGGTAGCTGGATCCCGGTCTTCTGGCCGGTTGCACCTCCGTCACGGGCACGGCGATCACATCCAGGACAGCGGGAGTCGCAGGTATGACTGCGCAGTATGAGTCCGGACGCTACTGGTCTGAAAGGACCACGAGCACGTCAGGTCGAGCCATCACGCCACCCTGCGTCAGCCTGACCTGCAAACCCATGATGTGCTAGCATCAGATGCGTGCGCACCACTGTCAACATCGACGAGGATGTCCTCCTTGCTGTGAAGGAGCGCGCTCGACGGGAGAACCGGACCGCCGGAGAGGTCCTCTCCGAACTCGCCCGCAGGGCGCTGACCGGACAGGAAGGCCGAGCCGGTCACGTCCGGGCAGAGGCGTTCCATGGGTTCTGCCCGCTCCCTCACCGAGGTGCCGCCGTGTCGAATGCGCTGATCGACGACCTCCGCGAGCAGGAGCCCGAGTGAGTAGAGCCCTGCTCGACATCAACGTGCTGCTGGCGCTGTTCGATTCCGACCACGTCGATCACGGTCGGGCTCGGCGCTGGATCGATGGCGAGATCGCGTCGGGCTGGGCATCGTGTGCGATCACCCAGAACGGGTTCGTCCGCGTCATCAGTCAGCCCCGATACCCGAGCCCCGTTCCTCCTGCTGTGGCGCTGGAACTACTTGCGGGTGCGTGCGCTGATCCCGCTCACGAGTTCTGGACTTGCGACGTGAGCGTGCTCGACACCGCACTCCTGGACGCAACTCGCATCCACGGTCCCCGGCAGGTGAGCGACGCGTACCTTCTCGCGTTGGCCACCGTGCACACCGGTCGCTTCGTCACGTTCGACCGTGCGATTGACCTGTCCGCGGTGCCCCCCGCCACCGAAGCCAACCTGACCGTCCTATGAGTGGCACGGCTGAGTGGCACGGCGCCACGCCGTATCGACGGGGTTGACCGTTGCCGTCACGCATCCGGACGAGTGGTACTGAAATGACGGATGGCCGGCATGCCGATATCACTCGTCCGCAGAGTGGCGATGAGGGCCTCACAGGCTTCGGCCGAGGAAGGCGGCGTGGCGGTCGGCTGCCGACGCTCCGTCGGGGGCGGGCTGCTCGGGGCCGAACGGCGCGGGTGACCCGTCCGGCCCGCGGATGGCGTCGGACACGAAGAGCCGGGCTGCCTCGGTCTGTTTCGCCGCGAACTCCGGGTCCAGGTCTGTCGGCTGGCCGGTCGCTCTGGCGAGGTCCCAGGCGTGGGTGAAGACGTCATTCGTAGCGATGCCCATGAACACGCGGCCGGGCAGCTCGCCGAAGGGCAGCTTCACGATCTTGTCCTGGGCGCCGGGGGCTTCGAACGCCTCGATCGCGGCTGCGATACCCGTGTCGTAGGCGGCAAGGAGGTCGTTCTGCGTGTAGTCGGTCGACTCAGTCGTGTCGTCCTCGGGAGCGACGCCGTTGTTGACGCAGTCGGCAAACCAGTAGCTCGCCCCCACGTAGTGTGAGATGAGCCGCCGGACGTCCCACGACGCGCATGGTGTCGGGTCGTCGTACTGATCGGGTCCGACGTTCGCCAGAACCGCACGGGCGAGCGAGAATGCGTACGCAAGGTCTCCGGTCGTCATGTTCATCCCCCCGGACTCTGCCAACGCGCTCGATCTTAGGTGTCATTGGTCCCGACGTCCTGGGATCACCGGCGCCAACCCCAGCCTGGCCGGCTCGATCGGCCGGCCGGTGGTCTCGTCTACGACCTTGGGCCGGACCATCTCACCCGATTCCGAGTCGACGAGTTGGACGGGGATCGGGTTGTCGGCGGGGTTGAGCCAGTCCTCGCCCCAACGCCACATGGCAAGGAGCACGTCGAGGAACGCCTCGCCCTTGGGAGTCAGGTGGTACTCGTAGCGGGCCGGGCTCTCGGCGTAGGGAACCCTCTCGAAGACGCCTTCCTCGACGAGGCGGTCGAGGCGGGCCGTGAGGCTTGCCCGCGGGATGCCGAGGCTCGTCGCGAAGTCGTCGAATCGGCGCACACCGAAGAACGCCTGGCGCAACACCAGCGGTGTCCACCAGTCCCCGACGAGGTCAGCCGTGCGGGCGATCCCGCAGGGCCAGTCATCGAAGCGGGTCCGTTTCACGACGGAGATTCCACGGCGGGAACCGGTTCGACGCGGGCAAGCACGTACTTGTGCCATGGCGTCCCGACGTAGGGGTCGCGGTCGCCGGCCGAGGTGAGCTCGTTCGGTGCGACGCCGTCACGGATGCGCTTACCGGTGTCGGGGTCGAGTTGGTCGAGGCCCCGTCCGTTGGGCAACGTGACGTGGCCGTCCCGCAGCGTGTCGGTCACCTCGACTGCGGCGACGGTACTGGCCCGTCGTGTCGTTACCGTGACGAGGTGGCGGTCGCCGACACCGAGACGGGCAGCGTCGCCGGGTGACATGCGCAACGCTCCACCGTCGTCTCGCTTGCGCCACGAGGGGTTCCGGAAGATCGTGTTGGCGGTGTCGCCGCGGCGTTCTCCCGCGGAGAGCACGAACGGGTAGTCGGCGTCGATGGGAAGACCCGCTGTGGCGAGGCCCGCGAAGTCGGACTGCAGCTCCTCCGGGGCGAGATGGATACGGCCATCCTGGTGGAGGATGCGCTGCCACGTGGCGTCCTCGTCGTCGACGCTGAACACGACACCGGAACGGTTGGCCAAGATCGCCTCGAAGAGGGCGTTGCCGTCGGCGAACCCGGCGGCAGTCACTGCGGCGGGATAGGTCATCGCCGTGGTCTGGGCGAGGCCCCAGATGGCCGCGGTGGCTGCGACCCGCTCGTCTCCGGTGTCGGCGGCGATTGCCTGTCCGAGCGTCTCGTAGAGCACGACCGCGACGAGGCGGACGAGGTCGGGCCGTTGGGCCATGAAACCGAGGAACGCGGCGGTGAACTCCGCCCGGCCCGCGGAGGCGGCCTCGCGCAGAGGCTCGAGGTCGGTCTCGTCGTATGCGCCGAGTGCGCGCACCAGCCGCCGGTGGATCTCCGGTTCAGGCAGGGTGCCGTCGAGGGGGTCGAACAGTGGCGCCCGCAGGTGCAAGGCGTTGTGGGGGAATTCGAGGTTGAAGAACGTCGTCTCCCACTTCTCGTACTGGCTCGCGGCGGGGAGGACGTAGTCGGCGCACCGGGCAGTTTCGGTCATGGCGACGTCGATGACCACGACGAGGTCGAGTGCCGCCAGCGCGGCCCGCATGTCAGCGGAGTCCGGCAGGGAGTGCGCCGGGTTCGAGCTTTCGATCAGCATTGCCCGGAACCGTTGTGGATGGGTGGTGAGAATCTCCTCGGGGATCACCGCCGCCGGGATCAGCCCACCGACGATGCGGTGCCCGCCGACGGGTGTGACCCGGGAGCCGCCGCCCCCGCCTCCGAGGCTGGCGAAGCGGGTGTGGATGTTCATCGTGCCCGGCTTCGCGAAGTTGCCCGTCAGGAGGTAGACGAGCTTCTCGAGGTAGGAGTTGAGCGTGCTGTTCGGGGCCTGCTGCACGCCGAGGTCCTCGTACACGGCGACACAGGATGCGTCCGCGATGCGGCGTACCGCGTCCCGCAGCAGTGACTCGTCGACGCCGCAGCGGTCGCAGAATGCGCCGATGTCGACACCGCCGAGGACGCCTTCGACGGTCTCGTAACCGGTGGTGTGCGCTTCGACGAACGCTTTGTCGATGAGGCCCTCTTCGACGAGGACACCCAACATCGCGGCGAGACACCAGGCGTCGGTGCCGGGGCGGACCTGCAGGTGGAAATCCGCGAGGTCGGCTGTCTCGGTGCGGCGCGGGTCGATGACGATCATCGCCCGGTCAGGGTCGGCGGCGATCGCTTTGAGGACTGTGCGGGCACGGGGAAAGCCGTGGGACTGCCACGGGTTCTTGCCGACGAACACGGCGACTTCGGCGTGCTCGTAGTCGCCGGTCGTATGACAGCGCGGTCGCCCGTAGAGGAGGCCGTCGACCCAGAACTCGCCTGTCTTCTCCTGCGCGAGAGCGTTGGAGGAGAACACCGACCCGAGAGCAGCACGCGTTGCCGTGGCGTAGGCGCCGCCGAGGTGGTTGCCCTGTCCGCCGCCGCCGTAATAGAAGATCGACTCGCCGCCGTGGGTGTCGCGGACCGCGGCGAAGCGGCCGGTGATCTCGGCGATGGCGGTGTCCCAGTCGACCTCTTCGAAGCTGCCGTCGGCGCGGCGCCGCAGCGGGCTCGTGAGGCGGTGCGTGGAGTCCTGATAGTGACCGACGCGCAGACCTTTCTCGCACGTGTATCCCCGCGACAGCGGATGGTCCTTGTCGCCGCGAACCCGAGTGATCTCACGACCTTCCGTGCGGACCTCGAGGCCGCAGTTGATGCTGCAGAGGATGCAGGCGGTCTTGTGCCAGCCGTTGCCGTCGCTGTCTGTCATGGTGTCCCCCGGGACCTGGCTTCTTCCTCACCGGTTTCTCACCGGTATATGGATCGAGAGTTCAACTAGTGAACTTAGCTGTGGCAGTCGCCGCCTGCAACAAGGTGCCGGTCCGGCAGGCCAGGCAACCTGGACGGCACTGCCGGACGAGTTCCTCACGGCCCGGATGCACACGTTTCCACTCCCAGGACGGCTTCGCCGTCGAGGACGGATGGATCCAGTTGCCGGATGGGTCACTGCTCGCGACGACCCGACTGACCCGCCCCGCCGGCTGAGACCACGACGGCGACGAACACACGGTCTCCGCACTCAGGCCGTGAGGTTCACGACGCCGTCACCTTCGAGGTCGGCGATCGCAGCCGTCCGTCCGGCGGCCGCCATGACAAGCGCCTCGGCACTGCCACGGACGGAGGGTCCGTCGCCGTGGGTCCAATCGAGGTCGGTCGCTTCGAGCCGGAGTCCCTTGACGCGTTTGGCCGGGGCGAATATCGGGCTGCTCACCGTCACGGCGGCGTCGAGGGCCGGCTGGAGCCGGGCTTGGTCGGTCGGTGCGGGCAGGCCCAGGGGACGGCGTATGTCCTGCTCGTGGACGAAGTGGTCGAGGAAGCCGTCCCGCTTGGGAATCAGCCGCGAGATGCCTTTCAGCGTGTGCTCCGTTGCCACCGATCGCCACCGCGTACGGATCTCGGCGGGAGTGAGGCCGGCAGCGAGCTCCTTGGACTTCTCGTAGGAGCCCTTGGCGATGTTGCCGCGATAGGACACCACGAGAGCGAGGATCTTCGGCATTTGTGTGGTGTGGCCGACCAGCATGTGGCCGAACACGTCACGTGCCGTCCAGCCTTCGCACAGCGAGACGTGATCGAGATCTGCATCGTCGAGCGCGTCGGCAAGATCCGCCAGTGCGCTCGACTGCTGCCAGAGCAGCGCGGTCCAGTCGTGTCCCATTCATCTTCCCCCGGTTCGAGCGGCACCCGACGACGGTATCGGCGTGTTGCGGAGCGTAGTCATCCGACCGAACGCATGTTGAGGGGTGGGGGGTAGATGACAAATCATCAGATACCGATGCTATGATGCCAACTTGTGAGGACGACGATCCGCATCGACGACGACCTCTACCGGGCGGTGAAGGAGGAGGCGGCGCGCACTGCCCGCACTGTCGGTGAGCTCATCGAGGACGCTGTACGCCAGGCGCTCCGACGGGGCTCCGTCGAGGGTGGCGATCTGCCAGAGCTTCCGGTCCACCTGGGCAGCGGCCTGATGCCGGGCGTGGACCTCGACGACTCCAAAGCTCTGCGGACACTGATGGACGAGGGTGTCGGCGTCGATGCGTTGCGCTGACGTGAACGTCCTCGTCTACGCCCACCGCGCCGAGATGCACAACCACGCGAGGGCACGAGCCTGGCTGGAGGAGGCCCGCCGCGGGGTGGAACCGCTTGGCCTGCCCGGCCTGGTGGTGAGCGGCTTCCTGCGCGTGGTCACCCACGCCCGCGTGTTCAAGGACCCGACTCCGTCTGACGAGGCACTGGCGTTCGTCGAGGCGCTTCTCGCGTCGCCGGCGGTTGATCTCGTCGAGCCGGGCCGGCGCCACTGGCATCTGTTCCGGGAGCTCGTGGCCGCGATGCGCCTACGGGGCAACGACGTCCCCGACGCGTACCTCGCAGCACTCGCCATCGAGCAGGGCGGTACGTGGGTCACGACGGACCGAGGCTTCGGTCGCTTCTCCGGCCTACGCCTCATCGACCCGTTGCGCGGGCCGGATTGATGTGACCGGTCTCGAGCGTGACTGGCGGCATCCGCCGCGACGGTGCGGATGTGGATGATCACGTGCAGGGCTCCGTTCGGCGGGATCGAGCAGTACGAGGTGGAAGGCGAGCGACTCGTCCTCGTCCACACGGGTGTGCCCGAAGAGCTCGGCGGACGGGGTTTGGGGGCCGACCTGGTGCGAGCGGCACTGGAGCGCGCCACGCGCGACGGGCTCACGATCATTCCCCGCTGCGAGTTCGCGCGCGGCTGGCTCGAGAAGCACCCCGGCGCAGCCGCAGGCGTCGACGTCGAGTGGCCGACGCCCCCCGATGGCTTCAGGTGATCCGTGGCGCCTTGTCGCCGAACGCCATGTAGAGCTCACGCGGCCAGTAGCGGTCGACGTCCACCGCGTCGGCCTCCACAAGCTCTGTGCGGACGCGTGCGTGGTCGTAGCAGTTGAGCTCGTACTGGTTGCCCCACGGGTCGACGAGATTGAACGCCCAGCAGAGGTCGAAGTCGACTAGATCGGTGATCACGAGGGGCTCACCGCGGGGAGTGTCGATCCCGCGGGGCAGTGAACGGGCGAACGACATGAAGCTGTCGGCGTCGATGCTGAAGGCGACTCCGTTTGCTTGGGGCACCATGGGATGATCCTCACTGGCCTCGAACAAGGCCAGCATCGTGCGGCCGCCATCCGCCGAGATCTGCAGAGGGCCACCCTCGATCCCCTTCGCCCAGAAGTCGTAGGCCGCCACGGGCTCGAAGCCGAGATGCTCCGCGTACCACCGGGCGGCCGCGTCAAGATCCGGGACGCGGATGTGCACATGGTCAAGGCGTCCCATCCGGAACCCACTGCGATCTGCCTCCATCAGCCGGTCCGCTCGACGGATCCGGCGGCAGCCTCGTACCCGATCCCGCGCGGTTGGTGTCCCGCCGCTGCGAAGAACTGGTGGAGGAGCTGAACGGCGATCGAACCCTCGCCCACAGCCGAGGCGACACGTTTGACCGCGCCGTGGCGTACGTCTCCGGCGGCGAAGACGCCCGGCAGGCTCGTCTCGAGCAGCAGCGGTCTCCGATCTCGTCGCGCCACGAGGTGTTCGGGCAGGTCCGGTCCCGTCAGAACGAACCCGTCGTTGTCGCAGGCGATCTCCGGGGGGAGCCACGACGTGTTCGGCTGTGCCCCGATGAGGCAGAAGAGAGCGTCCGCGGCGACAATTACATCGTCACGAGTCGCGAGGTCGCGCAGGACGAGACGCTCGAGCCTGCCGTCGCCACCCCCGTCGACGATCTGAGTGCCGAGACGCACCTCGATGTTGGCGGTGCCCTCGATCTGGCGGACGAGGTAGTCCGACATGCCCGCTCTGAGGGTGCCCGCCCGGACCACGATGGTGACCTTGCGGGCGTACCTCGCAAGATGGAGCGCGGCTTGTCCTGCGGAGTTTGCGCCCCCGACGATGAAGACGTCGCGGCCGGCCATGCCCGGAGCCTCCGACGTCGAGCCGCCGTAGAACACGCCCGCTCCGAGTAGGGCCTCGATCGAGGGCAAGCCCAGGCGGCGGTAGCTGGCCCCCGTGGTGAGCAGCACAGCCGTGGTCCGCAGAGGGCCCAGGTCGGAGACGGTCACGAGGAGCTGCTCGTCCTCACGGCTGACGGCGGTCACGGTCTGCATGAATGCGAAGTCCGCCCCGAAGACCCAGGCCTGGTTGTAGGCGTTCTGGGCGAGCTGGCGGCCCGTGATCCCGCGGGGAAAGCCGAGGTAATTGCGGATCAGGGAACTGGAGGTGGCCTGCCCGCCGATCCCGCCCCTGTCGACGACGAGGGTGCTGAACCCCTCGGAGGCACCGTAGACGGCGGCTGAGAGCCCCGCCGGTCCGGCGCCGATGATGATGAGATCGAACTCCATGCGTCCCGGCTCGATCGGCCCCCCTGTGGCGAGCGCGATCTCGGCGTTGGTCGGGTTCTCGAGGACCTCCCCGGTGGGGAACTTGATGAAAGGGAGCTTGGTCGAGGTCCCGACCGAGGCGACGATCTCGCGACCTTCCTCAGAGTCGGCGAGGCAGAAGTTGTGCACGACAGCACACTGCTGGAGTGCCTCCCGCAGCTCGTAGGCCCGCCCCGTCCAGGACTCACCCACGATCTGAACGGTGTAGGGGGCCGCCCGGTTGGCCTCGGCCCATTCGAGCAGCATGCCCGAGACCGTGTTGTGGAACAGCTCGTCGGGTGAGTGCACGGGCCGCAGTACATAGTGATCGAACTGGCCGTCCGAGATCCCGGTGAAAATCGCCCTCCCCGTGGTCTTGTCGCCCCAGCCCTCCCAGCCGACCAGCAGGGCACGCTTCGCGTGGGGATGGAGGTCCCGGACCGCCTCCAGCACCTCGTTCCCGGACTCGTCCGGGGACTCTGCGCCGGCCAGGACCAACGCGACTTCGCAGCCCGACGCGGCGCATTCCTCGAGGCGCGATCGGGCATCGGCGGGGGATGGCGACGAGATGACGTTGTAGTGGCGTCCGTAGCGATCCTCCAGTTCACGGCCCACCTCGGCCAAGGCGTCGGCGTCGCCTTCGATCACGAGCAGAACTGGATCGCCCATGGAGGCAATCTAGGTCCGTCTTCGAGAGCTCGTCATGGCCTTGTCCCGCGATGGCCGAGGCGGGGTCTGGGAGGCGTGAGTGTGGCCAAGCGCGGCCGATCGCCGCCGCTGCACGCGCCGGTCTACGGTACGGGCGTGGACGAGTTCGACTATGTGGTCGTGGGCGGCGGTTCGGCCGGTTGTGTCGTGGCGAGCCGCCTCAGCGAGGATCCCGCGGTCACGGTCTGCCTGCTCGAAGCCGGCGGCGAGGGTCGTGACGTCCTGATCCGCGCCCCGCTGGGCTTCGCGGTCGCGATGCCTCGCGGTGTGAACAGTTGGAACTATCAGACCGTGCCCCAGCCCGGGCTCGACGGGCGACGCGGCTTCCAGCCCCGCGGGAAGACGCTCGGTGGGTCCAGCGCGATCAACGCCATGATCTACGCCCGCGGCCACCGCTCCGACTACGACGCGTGGGCGGAGTTGGGGAATCCCGGCTGGGGCTACGACGACGTGTTGCCCTACTTCAAGAAGTCCGAGGCGAACGCGATCCACCGCGACTCGCCGTTGCACGGGGTGGACGGTCCGCTGCACGTGACCAACCTGCGCAGCCCGAGCCCCCTGAACGACGTGTTCCTCCGGGCCTGCCAGGCGCAGGGGATCCCGTTCAACCCCGATCCGAACGGTGCCGAGCACCACGGCTGCTACCACGTGCAGGTCACCCAGAAGGACGGTGAACGCCACAGCGCCGCCGCCGCGTTCATCCATCCCAACCTGGACCGCCCCAACCTCGAGGTGCGGACCGGAGCCCACGTCACCCGCGTTCTCTTCGAGCATGCCAAAGCGACGGGCGTCGAGCTCCGGCAAGGCGACCGGAGCAGCTCCGTGCGGGCACGACGCGAGGTCGTGATGTCGGCGGGGGCCTTCGGCACGCCGCAGATCCTGATGGCGTCGGGGATCGGGCCGGGCGCGCACCTGCAGGAGCTGAGCATCCCGACGATCCGTGACGTGGCAGGCATGGGCCAGAACCTGCAGGACCACATCTCGGCGCTGCTCATCTACCGAGCCCGGATCAACGACCACACCGTCGGCATATCAGCGACGGGGGTGGCGCGGCTGCTCAAGGCGATGTGGGAGTGGCGCCGGCATCGCCGCGGCCTCGTCACGAGCTGCGCGGCCGAGTCCGGCGTCTACTACCGCACCAGCCCCGACGTCGAGGTGTCGGACATGGAGATGGAGCTGATCGTCGGTATCGGCGACGACCACGGCCGCAAGCTCCACCTCGGTCACGGCTACTCGGCCCACCTCCTGCTCGCCCGCCCCAAGAGCGTGGGTGAGGTACGTCTCGCCAGTCCCGACACGCGGGTGGCGCCGCTGATCGATCCCCGCTATTTCAACCACCCTTACGACATGGAGACTCTGGTCAAGGGCACCCAGATCGCGCTGGACATCATGAACAGCGCCCCGTTCGATCCCTATCGGGGCGAGATGCTCATCCGTTACGACCGTGACGACCCCCGCCAGATCGAGGAGACGCTTCGCCGGCACGCCGACACCGAGTACCACGTGTGCGGCACCGCCAAGATGGGACCGGAGAGCGACCCGATGGCGGTGGTCGACGCGACGCTGAGGGTTCGGGGTGTCGACGGCCTGCGGATCGCCGATGCGTCGGTCATGCCCCAGGTGACGAGCAACAACATCCACGCCGCTGTGATCATGATCGGTGAGAAGTGCGCCGACATGGTGAGGCGCGGCACCTGAGGGGCGGGACAGTCCGGAGGCAATGCATGGGCAAGCTCATCTACGCAACCAACACCTCCCTGGACGGCTACACGGAGGACGCCACCGGTTCCTTCGGCTTCGCGGAGCCCGACGAGGATGTGCACGTCTTCTACAACGGCCTGATGCGCGGTGTCGGCACCCAGCTGCTCGGCCGCCGCATGTACGAGACGATGGCTGTTTGGGAGACGGACCCCTCCTTCGCCGCGGAGTCCGTGATCCAGGCCGACTTCGCCGCCGCCTGGCAGGACTCCGACAAGCTCGTGTACTCCAGGACCCTCGCTGAACCGATCACGAAGCGGACGCGCATCGTGCGTTCGTTCGACGTCGACGAGGCGAGGGGCCTGAAGGAGAGTTCGGCGGCCGATCTCTCGGTGAGCGGACCTGGGCTCGCTGCCCACGCCCTGCGCGCCGGGGTCGTGGACGAGATCTCCTTGGTGATCTCCCCGGTCACGGTCGGAGCGGGCAAGCCGGCCTTCCCGGCCGACCTGCGCCTGGATCTCGAGCTCATCGACGAGCGCCGCTTCGGCAACGGTGCCGTGCACGTGGCCTATCGCGTGCGTGCCTGACCTCGGGTCACGGGCGTCGGCATGGCGATGGTGTCCGACCTTCGATCCCGTGGTCACGCCTGCGCAACTGGTCGATCGACAGCGACGGTCGATCGGGCCACGGTCCTGGACGGCTACCGTGCCGGTGTCGAGTCGATGGCCGAGGTGCTGACCGGTCTCGACGCCGGCGGCTGGGCGAGCCTGGCCGACGACGACGTCGTGGTGAGCGAGCGGCCAGTCGACCGAGGTACACCCCTCCTGCGGGGCCCGACTATCGGGATGATCGAGGGTCTCAGCCACCGGAACCGTGACCGACGCCCGCTGAAGACCGAGCGGGGCAACTGCGTCCCGGGGCTCACGCACCGGCGTTCTCGAGGTCGGCGAACCGCTCGCGGATGGCGTGCGCGTCGAGGCCGAAGTCGGCCGCGGAATAGGCGTGAGAACCGTGCGCGTGGCGGGGGAATGCGGCGTGATACCTGTCGACGAACGCCTCCGGGTCCGGTGGCGGCTCCATGTCGGCCGCAGCGTAGATCTCGGTGATGGAACCGACGGGATCACGGACAAGCCGCGGGAAGCCGAGGTCCACGAAGGTGACCGACTTCGACGCGGGAGTGGCGCGAAACGCCTCTGCCCGGCGGAGCCACAGTTCGGTCGTGTCGGCCTGATAGCGACCGACGTCGGCGCCGTCGACGTGATCGCTGTACATCGCGCGGAACACGGCGAACAGGCTCGTACCAGACGCGATCGTCTCGACGATGTCGCGGTGCAGGTGCACGACGACCGCGCCGGGGAAGGCTGCCGCGAGATGCGGCAGCTCCGCCGTGTGCGCCGGTGCCTTGAGGACCCAGCGACGGTCGTCGCTCCGGTCGAGCACCTGCAGCACTTGCCGGTAGCGCCGGGAGCTCCCGGCCATGTCCTGGCCGGCCAGCCACCTCGCGTACGACTCCAGCCGTACTGTCGACGCGAATCCCCAGTTGCGCAGATCCGAACCCATCGCCAAGACGCACTCCTCGGGCAGGCGTGCCCCTGACTCGTGGATGGGCTGTAGCTCCGGGTTGAGGAAGTGCAGCATGTCGTGCGAGCGGGAGCTCGCGTCGAGGAACCGTTCGCGGTCGTCGTCGGACAAGTGCGCGACACGAGTCGGGTGCGTGAGCTCTGACGGCAGTGGGCCACGCAAGCGGGGGTCGGTGGCGAGGAGCCGGTAGAGGAACGTCGTACCGGTCCGCCAGCCTCCGATGATCACGATCGGTGGTGTGAGGGGACGTGCGGCTGCCTCGGGATGGTCGTCGAGATACCTCGCCATCGTGGCGCCTGCCCGCAATCGGGAGACAGCAGCCGACACGACCATGCCCGTACCGAGCGCGTTCAGGCGACCGTCTTCCCGAGCGGATCCGACATAGTGCTCGAGACCCGCTCGCCACCCATCGGCGAACTGGTCGGGTGGGCCTTCGCCCGCGGCGACCGCGACGATGTGGTCCGGCTCGAGTAGGTACCGCTCCGGCCGTGCCTGGCGGTCGGCTTCTGCTGCCGCATACGCCGCTTGCACTGCGTCGCTGCGAGCCGGTCGTCGCCATAGGTTCACGCCGGCGGATCCATCGCGAGGTCGACGAGCCGGCACACCCGGACGGTCGGCAACGGTGGCTCGGTCTCCGGTTGCAGGAAGCGGAACACGAACATCCCGAACGGGCGCCCCTCGCGGTCGAGCCAGTCGATCGTTGCGCCCGGTTCGCTCGCCGCGATCACGAATCGGTAGCGGTCGCCGGCAAGGCGGGCCGTGGTCCCCGTGAACGACACCCGCCGGTGCCGATGGTCGAGCGAGTTCGCGTAGCGGCTGTACAGCAGCACGTTCCAGTATCGGCAGGGTGGGGCATGCCCCTCTATCACGAGGGCCTCGCCGTCGGCGAGGTGCCATGCCCCGCGCAGATAGTGGATGTCCGGCTCGGTGAACGCGGCACCGCCGGTCATCTCCGTCCAACGCCGCACCTCGTTGGGCGATGCAACGTCGGCTTTCGTCGCTGCCGAGAGCAACGCCGGCATCGCCGCCATCGCCCCGCCCAGCCGCTCGACCTGGTGCACGAACCTCGGCACCTCGATGAACGGTCCGGGCTCCGGCGTGTCGATCGGTTCGATCCGGCAGTCGCCCAGAGCATCGTGTGCCACATCACCGTGGAAGTGACGCACCCACAACGCCGAGGCACCCTCCGGCAGCTCCAACCAGTCGACACTTCCAGCCGGGGGTCGGGGTGAGACGACGACCTCGAAGCGTCCGTCGGCGTCGAAGGTGAGGGCATCGCTGTCGGTGCGTGCCACGGCGCCCGCCTCGAGCGTCCCACCGGCGCGGTACACGGTGATCGACATGTACTGCGCGTCGCCGCGCATCCCCGTGACGCGGTAGCTGCGGTCGTCGCCGATGTCAGCCACCCAGTACCGGAAGTCCGGGTTGTCCATCAGCATCCTCTCGCGCCACCCGTTGAATGCCACGAGCTCGGGCCGTTGCCGGTCGATCTCGAACCGGCCGAGGAGGTTGTTCAGTGCCCGCAGCAATGCGCGGTAGCCGTCGGCCCGCTCCTCGGCGGACAACCCCGTAGCGTCGGATGCGAGTTGCTCACCTGCCTCGCGTAGACCGTCGACCAACGACGTCCACGCAGCACCGAGGTCCGCCTGGTCCTGATCGTCCATCCGCACAACATACGGATTGCACGTTGCGGTCGTCATGCGGGGCAGCACACCTCGAGGTCCATTCCGTCGGGGTCGCGGAAGAACAACGACAACTCGTGGCCGAGCTGCTGGATCTCGCCGACCTCCCGCGCTCCGGCCGCCTCGATCCGGGTCTTCACCTCTTCCAGGGCGGAGCGGTCCGCGACGGCAAGCGCGAAGTGGTCGATCGCTCCCCGCTCACCCTGCCGGCTGCGCTCACCGATGATCGTGTCGGCGGGTACCTCGAACACGTTGAGCATCGCGCCGCCGCCGAGGTCGACGATCTTCATCCAGGGGTGATCGCCGCTCTGTGGCACCTCGAAAATGACGGTCGCGTCGAATGCCTGCTCATAGAAGCCGATCGTGAGATCCATGTCCGAGGTGAGGGTGGCAACGTGGTTGAGGCCGGTCGTGATCGGCATGGCGGTCTGTCCTTCGTGTCCTTCGATCCGTGCTCACAGGTGCGCCGCTGCGTACCGACGGGGCTCGGCATCGAACGGGTGCATCATGGTCTCGGTCGGGCCGTGTCCGGCAGGGTCGCACCTGCACCACTTCTAGCCGGTGCTGGGGGCACAGCGTTGCCGAGCGGTGTCACGCCATCTACGGCGAGTTCGGTATCCCGGTGTTCGCAGTGAGAGATGCCACCATGGATGAGCTGGCGCAGCAGGATCGAACGCGACCGTGTAGTGCCTGGGGTTGCGGCCAGTCGAGCTCATCGACGAGCGCTGCTTCGGCAACGGCGCGGTGCATGTGGCCTACCGCGTACTCCGCTGAGCGCGCGGCTCAGCGGCGCCAGAACAGGTGGTGAGTGACCCCCCTCGGGCTGGGTACGACCTCGAGGTGGAAGCGGTCCGTCAGCTCGGCGGGCGAGTCCCAGAGGCGTTCGCCGCGGTCGAGCTCGACCGGTACGACAGCGACATGCATAGTGTCGACGAGGTCGGCGTCGAGGAACTCGCGCAGTGTCGCAACCCCACCCCCGATGCGCACGTCCCGTCCGTCGGCAGCCTCCCTGGCGCGTTGCAGTGCCTCGGCCGGGTCGGCGTCGATGAAGTGGAAGGTGGTGTCGGCCAGCGTGAAGGACGGGCGAAGGTGGTGTGTCAGCACGAAGACCGGGGTGTGGAACGGCGGTGTGTCACCCCACCAGCCCTTCCACTCGTGGTCGACCCACGGGCCGCGCTGGGGCCCGAACTTGTTCCGGCCCATGATCTCGGCGCCGATGTTGTTGGTGAAGTCACGCGTGAAGTAGTCGTCGAGACCGCGGGAGCCGCCGGGGTCGGTGCGGTTGGGCCAACTCGCCGTCGCCCCCGCCCACGACATGAAGTCTGCGGGGTCGGCATGACCGAAGGGCCGCTCGCGGCTCTGGCCCTCGCCGGCACCGAACCCGTCGCTCGACACGCAGAAGTTCTGGACTCGGACCAGTTGTGTCATCGGGTTCCTTCCGTCGACATCCCTGCTGCATGCGACCTTAGATGTCACACACGGCGGGCACGATGTGTCCTCGGATGACGGACTCACGAGATCAGCGCCGGTGGCTGATCGTGCGCCACGAAGCCGTACCGGGGTGGTTACCTAGACTCGGGCCGTGACGCCGACATGCCCCAACTGCGGTGCGACGGTTCCGGGAGGTGCCCGGTTCTGTCCGTCCTGTGGGGCACCACTCGCCGGCGAGGGACCGGGCGACGAACGCCGGGTCGTGACCGTCGTCTTCGGCGACCTGGTGGGGTTCACGGCGCTGAGCGAAGCCCGCGACCCCGAGGCGGTGAAGAACCTCGTCGACAACTGCTTCGCCCGGCTCGCGGCGGACGTGGAGGCCTTCGGCGGCAGGGTCGACAAGGTCGTCGGCGACGCGATCGTGGCCCTCTTCGGCGCGCCCGTCACGCACGAGGACGACGCCGAACGCGCGGTGCGGGCAGCTCTGGCGATGCAGGAGACCGTCACCGCGCACGCCGCGGAGCGCGATCTCCCGATCAGGCTCCGCATCGGCGTGAACACGGGCGAGGTGCTCGTCGGCTCGATCCAGGCGGGAGACGACTACACGGCGATGGGTGACGTCGTGAACACGGCGAGCCGGCTGCAGAGCGCAGCGGACCCCGGCACCGTCCTCGTCGGTGCGGCCACACGGGCCGCGACCGGGGATGCCGTCGAGTACGAAGCGCACGACCCTGTCGAGGCCAAGGGCAAACACGATCCCGTCGCGGCCTGGGTCGCGACGGGGACGGCCAATCGCCCCGGTCGCCGGCCCCGGCGTGAGCGCACTCCCCTCGTCGGTCGCGACACCGAGATGCAGATGCTCACAGGCTCGGTCGAGACGGCGTTCGCGCACGGCCGCGGCCAGTTCGTCCTCATCCTCGGCGAGGCGGGCATCGGCAAGAGCCGGCTCGCCCGGGAGCTCATCGCGCACACTTCCTCGCGGCATCAGATGCTCGTGGTCGAGGGTGGTTGCGTTCCCTACGGGGAGACGAACCCGTGGTGGCCGATCGCCGAGGCACTCCAGGACTTCTGCGGGCTCGAGCGGTTCGAGGCCGCAGAAGTCGTGCGGGAGCGGATGCACGCCCTGGTCGGGAATGCCCTCGCCAAGCTGGGAACCGACCAGGCCGAGGTCGAGCGCCGTGTCGACGGCCTCCTGTATCTCATGGGCCATCCCGATGCTCTCGCCGATCTCGACGCCGAACGGGCGATGGACGAAGCCGTGCGCGCGCTCCGGACCCTGCTGATGGCGTTGACCACCGTCGTGCCGGTCGTCGTCTGCCTCACCGATCTCCACTGGGCGGATCCACAGCTCCTCAACCTCCTCGACCGGCTCATGGAATCGATGCGGTCGCTGCGGATCGTGTTCGTGGCGACGGCCCGTCCCGAGCTCGTGGAGCGCTGGAACCCTGTCGCGGGGCGCCGAAACGTGCTCGTCTCGGTCCTCGACCCCCTACGCGACGAGGACACCGAGACGCTGCTCGACACCCTTCTGCCCGACACCACCGATACGGCTCTGCGGGCCGCGCTGAGGGACCGCAGCGGCGGCAACCCGCTGTATGCCGAGGAGTTCGCCGCCCTCCTCGAGACCGCGACGGCCGCGGACCCGAACTGCGAGACACCGACTCCGGGCACCCTCCCCGCCACACTGCACGGCCTCGTCGCAGCCCGCGTCGACGCCCTCGACCCGGCCCTGCGGTCGCTCGTCGCGGACGCCGCCGTGATCGGACACGACGGTTCACTCGAAGCGCTCGACTTCCTCGCCGCTTCCCGCGGCGACACGACGACCGGCCCCCTGGATCTCGAGGTCCACGACGTGCTGCGGGTCGACTCCGACGGCTGGGCATTCCGTTCGGACCTCGTGCGCGAGGTCGCGTACGGGATGCTCACGAAGGCGGACCGGGCGCGCAGGCACGCCGTGCTCGGCGAGTGGCTGACCGACCGTAGGTGCGGTGACGAGACGTGCGACGAGGACTCGGGCTTGATCGCCCACCACCTCGCCACCGCCGCCGAACTGGTCGGCGAGATCGGCGCAACCGCACATGTGGGGACCGACATCGTCGACCGGGCGCTCGACGAGCTCGAGCGGGCCGCGGACATCGCGATCGGGCACAACGCGATCAGTACGGCCGAGCACATGCTCGACCACGCCCTGCGGATCCTTCCCGACGAGGCCGCCGACGATCGCACCGCGCACCTGCAGATCATGCGGGCCGGTGTGCGTTCCACGATGCGGCGCCTGAGCGAGGCGCGCGAGGACGCCGAGGCTGCCCTCGAGACGGCCCGGGTGCACGCCCGGTCCGATCTCGTCGTGCGTGCTCTGACTTCCCTGGGGGAGATCGCCCAACGGTCAGGTGACACCGATGCCGCTCTGGAGATGCTGGACGAGGCGATCGGGACCGCACGGCGGGATGGCGAGGCGGGTGCCGCGGCCGACGCGCTGCGCGCCAAAGGCATGACGCTCATCTTCAAGGGCGACACCGCCGCTGCCGACGAGGCCATCACCGAGGCACTCTCCCTGTACCGGGCCGAGGGTGACGGCAGCGGCGAAGCGTGGGCATACCAGCACCTTGCGATGCGGGCGTTCTTCACGAACCGTCTCGACGAGGCCGCGCGCTATGTCGAGTCGAGCCTCGAGTACTTCGAGACAGTGGGCGACTACACGGGGATCGCGTGGGGCCAGGGCCTCCTCGCGTTCGTCAAACTCCGCGAAGGCGACCTCGTGGCAGCCGAGGCGATCGCGACGCCGGTCCTCGACGACGCCCGCGACGGTGACCGGTGGGCCTTCGCCATGATGCTCGACCTGCTGGCCGGCATACACCTCTGGACCGGCCGGGGCGCAAGCGGGATCGAGCTCGCCGAGGAGTCCCGCGCCGTGTTCACGTCGATCGGCGACAAGTGGGGGATGTACCAGGCCACTCTCCTCATGTGTCGTGCCCTCGCCGCCACCGGGCGGCTGGACGAGCTCGCGACGATGGAGGCCGAACTGGAGAGCCAGGGAGAGGCGGTCGAGGATCCGGCGACCCGCAGTCTCGGCCTCATGGTGCGCATGATGGTGGCAGTCCAGCTCGGCGACATCGACAGGGTCACGGCTGCCCTGGCGGAGAAGTCGGTGGACAGCGGGGCCGAGTTCGTCCTCGCGGAGACGTGCTCAGCGCAGGCACTCGCAGAGCTCCAGCTCGGCCGGGTCGAGCAGGCGCTCGAGCTCGTCCACGAGGCGGTCGCGCGCGCTACCACCGACGGTGACAGGGCGTACACGAGCGCTGTGGCCGCTCTCGTAGCGGCGGCTGCCGGGCGCGTCGACGACATCCCCGACGTGCTCGAGACCGACAAGTCGCTCGTCACGCAGCCGAACCGGTTCACGATCGCGATGGCCCGCGGTTTCGCCGCCTTCCAACAGGGCCGGTCCGACGAAGCCCGCGCAGCACTCGAGTCCGCGCAGCGTGTCGTCGACACGAGCGACACGTCACTGGACCGCGAAGTCGTGCACCTCGCCCGCGGCTGGCTCCTCACCGCACTCGGCGACCCCGACGCCGCCGACGTCCTCGCCACCGCCCGTACGAGGCTCGCCGGTTTCGGCACCCGGGCCGAGGGATGGGAGCGCGTCTTCCGCATGTGCGTGGGCCTCGATGCAGACCCGGAAGTCGCAGAGCACGGGCAGGGGGCCACCGCCTGAGGTCCTCCGCCTTCGGGTTGTCCTGGGCGAGCCTCAGCCGACCGCGGCGAGGATCCCGTCGATCTGGCCCATTGCCGCGTGCATGCCCTCCTCCATGCCCATCTCGAGGAGCTGCGCCATCGCCTCGGTGGAGGCGAACGTGGACCGAACCGTCATCGTGGTCCCGCCGCCGCTCCGCACGGTGAGCTCGAGCTCCATGCGCGTCGTCGGCATGTCCGGGTTGGGCCGGCCGGAGTCGTCGGCGAAGCCGTCGCTGACGACGAAACGATGCGGGGCGT
Source organism: Acidimicrobiia bacterium (assembly GCA_020850945.1). Lineage (GTDB taxonomy): Bacteria > Actinomycetota > Acidimicrobiia > UBA2766 > UBA2766 > QWHP01. Next base: position 33,555 of record JADZDR010000034.1, read on the forward strand.
CGACCTCGAGCACGTCCCAGTAGCCGGAGGACTTCCCGCCGTCGGGTCCGGTCATGAAGTACGTGACCCGTCCGCCCGGGCTGAGGTCGTGGTCGACGACGGTGGCCGGCCACGTCGGCGGGCCCCAGAACCGTTCGAGCTGACGTGGGTCGGCGTAGAGCTGCCACACGCGCTCGACCGGGGCGTCGTACTCGGCGACGACGGTCATGGTGTGGCTGTCGAGGTCCTTGTCGACTCGGACGACAGGCATCTGCATCTCCTCAGGTCAGGGATCCTCGGCGAGGATCCGGTCCATCTTGTGCAGGCGGCGAAGCTCATGGGTGCGCCGCTCTCGGGGCTGTCACGCGGAGCTCGTGCGCCCAGTCCCCGGATGCGAGACGGGTCGAGTCGACAAGCCGCAGGCCGGCGGCTGCGGCCAGGGTCGCGAGGGCACCACCGTCGCGCTCGCGACCGCCGCCGGTGAGTGCGGCCATCAACACGTCGGCTCCGGTGGCGATACGGTCCCGCGGCCGCTTCGGGTGGTCGGCATCGACGACGACGATCCTTGCGGGGCCGGCCGCGGCTGCGAGGGTGCTGAGGATCGTGGCCACGTCGTCGTCACCCCAGTCGTGCAGCACATTGACGAGCAGGTAGGTGTCGAACCCGGCCGGTACGGCGTCGAACATGTCGCCTACCTGCGCGGTGAGTCGCTCTCGCTGCGTGGCGCGGGCGACGACATCGGGGAGGTCGAGGACCGTACCTGTTGCCTGTGGGAGCAGATCGAGCATGGTGGCGAGGAGTTGGCCGGTTCCGCCACCCACGTCGCAGATGGACGAGTCCACCGGCCAGTCGAGGGCGGCGAGGAGCGCGAGTGCGTGCATGCGGGCACCGGCTGACATGGCCTCGTCGAAGGTGCGCCAACGGTCGGGATGTTCGGACATCCAGTCGAAGAACGGCGCTCCGTTCGCGGCGAGGAAGGGGTCGGTCCCGGGCGCAACAGACACGCGGGCGACTGCGGAGGTGATCTCGGGTCCGCCGGCGAAGTCGACCCAGGCCCGCCATCCGCCTGGGTGGTCGCGCCGCAGGAACCGGGTGAACGGGGTAGGCCGGACCCTGCCACGCCGGTCGAAGCGCACCCAGCCGTTCACCGCCGCCGCGCGGAGCAGGCGTTCGAGTCGTTCCCGGTCGGCTCCTGCCTGCCGGGCCAGATCGTCGAGATGCATGGGGCCGGCAAGGAGATCGGGGACGTCGGCATCACAGAGCGCGACGAGCACCCGGTGGTCGAGCAGTCCGAAGAGACCTTCCAGGATGGCGACCGGGGGAGGTGCCATCCGTTTGGTCATCCCCGCGAGCGCGCCACGCACGCGTGTCGCCGCCGTGCTCAATCGAGCAGGCGGGAGGAACGGCACGCCCACCACGTCGGCTGCTTTCGGAACGGATCGGACCACGCTGAGTTCCCGGATCGGTGGGGCGCTCCGTCGGCGCCACCTCTACAGGAGTCTGGCGCATGCGGGCGGAGTCGGGGAAGTGGCGTCGTGCGTCGGGCGCGGGGGTCACACCCTGCGCAAACCGTATCCGGGCACTTGTAGGCTGGGGCGCATGCCCGAGGTTTCGCAGCGGAGCCGGCCGGATCATGGGTGACGCCGCCTTCGACGCAGCCGCGCACTGGGACAGCCGCCATCGGGAGATGCCACCGACGGACTTGTCGTGGTTCGAGGAACATCCCACGACGTCGATCGACCTAGTCCATGCGGTGCTGGGAGACCAGCCGGCCTCGATCCTCGACATCGGCGGTGGCGCCGGCCGCCTCGTCGACCACCTGCTCGAAGAGGGGCATGAGGTCACCGTCCTGGACATCTCGGCGGCCGCTCTCGAACCGGCCCGTGCCCGGCTGCCCGCATCGGCGCCGGTGGACTGGATCGTGGCGGACATCCGTACGTGGGTTCCGACACGGACGTGGGACGTGTGGCACGACCGGGCGATGCTCCACTTCCTCACCGCGCGGGACGACCGCGTGCGCTACACCGCGACCATGCGCCGCGCGATCGGCGCGGGCGGGGGGTTCGTTCTCGGCGCCTTCGCCGAGGACGGCCCGACGCACTGCTCGGGGCTGCCCGTCCACCGCTTCACGGCAGAAGACCTGCGCGCCCTCGTCGGTGATGCCGACGTGGTAGCCGACTCGTGCACTACGCATGTCACGCCGGCCGGGGCGGAGCAGCGGTTCCGGTGGCTGGCCGGCCGACTCCGTTGAGCTGCCCCGCGGGTTCGATCACGCCGCAAGACGATGCCGCGGCATCGCTGCCGTGGTTGTGAGGATCCTGCCCCGCCTACGCGGGCTGTGATCCTCACAGAGGTGACGTCGGCTGGGGTCGGAGACTCACCGTCGGACCTATTCCTCTACTGCGGGCACGTGGCCCGTTGCAGGTGGGTGAAGCGGCGGCCGGTGGAGTAGGTCCGCATGAAGAGCCGGTCTCCGGATCACCCGAAGAAGGCGTCGACTTCGTACTGGTTCGCCTCGTAGATGTCGATCTCGACGATCCGCCCGTCGACGACCCTGTAGACGTTCACCCGGCGAAGTTCGAGCCGCTGGTCCTCGCGGACCACCGTCTCCCGGAGCACCATGGCAATCCGGTCCTCCGACACGAGACGATCGAGCACCTCGATCTCGGCCGTCAGTTCGCTCGTTCGCTGGAGCAGGGCATTGATCGTCTTGACGACGGCCTCACGTCCGCGGTGCTCGCCGGCAAGGGCGCCACGCCCGGGAAGCAGCATGAGGACATCGTCCGCGTAGAACTCGAAGGCCGCCTCGGGATCACCGCGTTCCCACGCCGCCGCATACTCCGCCATGATCTCGAGCGGGTCCATGAGGCCTGACTCTACCCGACACCGGCGGCCGACCTTCGTGGGTCCGCGTGCCCCCGGCCCGGGCCGCTAACTTCCGACCTGCCAGGCAGGAGCTCACGCGACGCAGATTCCGTTGATCGCATGAACCCGGATCCCCATGTCGCACGTTGAAGCCGAACTCGGCTCCCAACCCGAATGCTGGGAGCGCGCGGCAACTCTCGCCCGCATGCGGCCAAACGACCTGCCCGGCCCGGGTGCCCGCGTCGCGGCAGTCGGCTGTGGAACATCGGCCTTCATGGCCCAGGCATACGCCCGGCTCCGCGAGGCCGCCGGAGAGGGGGAGACCGATGCGTTCGCGGCGTCGGAGATGCCGAAGCGCCCCTACGACGTGGTGGTCGCCATAACCCGCTCGGGCACCACGACCGAAGTCGTCGACCTCCTCGCGGGGCTCGACACGCCGCGCACGATCGTCCTCACGGCGGACGCGACGACCCCGGCAGCACACCACGCCCGCACCGTCGTCGCCCTCCCTTTCGCGGCGGAGCGGTCCGTAGTCCAAACCCGGTTCGCCACATCCGCGCTGGCTCTCCTCCGCTCGTCACTCGGAGAGGACCTCGGTGGCTGCATCAGGGACGGCCGGGTCGCGGTCACGCGGCCGTTGCCGGTCGAACCCGGCCGGCATTCGCACCTTGTCTTCCTCGGGACGGGTTGGGCCGCCGGCCTCGCGGCCGAGGCGGCACTCAAGTGCCGTGAGGCCGCCGGCATGTGGACCGAGGCACACATCGGCATGGAATACCGCCACGGGCCGATCAGTGCCGCTGGGCCCGACACGTTGGTCTGGCCGCTCACACCGTTGCCGCCGGGACTGGCAGGCGAGATCCGGGCGACGGGCGCGACCGTGCTCGAACCGACCCTCGAGCCGATGGCCGAGCTCGTCTCCGTGCAACGCATGGCGGTGGCCCTCGCGTGTGAGCGGGGTCTCGACCCCGACCGACCCAGAGGCCTCTCGTTCTCCGTCGTCCTCGACAGCCCACCGGCGCGCCAGTGACCCCACAAGCACCTGCCCCCGCTCACCCCACGGTAGTGGGCCTCGATGTCGGGGGGACGTCGATCAAGGGTGCCGCCATCAGCGCTACGGGCCGCGTCGCCACGGTTCGGACCGAGACCCCATCCACCGATCCCGAGGCAGCCGTCGCAACCGTCGTCGAGACCGCCGTGGGCCCGGAGGCGGAGCGCACGGGCACCACCGTCGGGTCCGTCGGCCTCTGCGTTCCAGGCATCGTCGACGAGTCGGGCAGGATCGGAGCCGCGCTCCTCGCCTGGCAATCCACCTGCCCGACGGATCCGTTCCCGGCCGGGGTGACGACATGACTGTCATCACCGCCGACGAGATCGTCCTCGCCGACGACGTGCTGCGCGGCGCGTGGATCGCGGTCGAGGACGGCCGGATCAGCGGTGTGGGCGAGGGCAGACCTCCCCGATCCTCCATCCTCTTCGACGGCAGGATCGTGCCTGGCTTCGTGGACCTGCACGTGCACGGAGGCGGAGGAGCCTCTGTCACCGGCGGCGATCCCGACGAGGCGGCACGGGCGGCGGCCTTCCACCAGGCTCGCGGCACGACCCGGACGCTCGTCAGTCTGGTCACGGCACCCGTGGACGACATCGTCGTGGCCCTGGAGGCACTCGACGACTGGATCGTCGACGAACGGCTCGACGACGGCAGGCCCGGCCAGGTCGTCGGCGTGCATCTCGAGGGTCCTTTCCTGAACCCCGTACGTGCCGGCGCCCAGTCCCCGACATCGATGCTCGGCTCCGACGGAGGTGCCATGGCGGCGCTGACCGCCGCCGGGGGAGCGAGCCTGCGCATGGTCACGATCGCGCCCGAGCTTCCCGGGGCGCCGTCCCTGATCCACGCCGCCTTGGATGCCGGGCTTGTCGTCGCAGCCGGCCACAGCGACGCGACCTACGACGAGGCCGTCGACGCGTTCAGGGCCGGCGTGTCGCTGGTCACCCACGTCTGCAACGGGATGCGGCCCCTCCACCACCGCGAGCCGTCCCTGGTCGGCGCTGCCCTGACGAGTCCGGCCGTGACGTGTGAGCTGATCCTCGACGGTGTCCACGTCCACTCAGCCATGGCGCGACTCGTCGTCGCTGCCAAGGGTGCCGACCATGTGGCCCTCGTCACCGACGCCATCGCGGCCGCCGGATGTGCGGACGGACGATGGGTGCTCGGCAGTCTCGATGTGGAGGTGGCAGGAGGCGTGGCTCGCTTGGTGAAGGACGACTTGCCCGACGCGGACAACGGGGGCACAGCCGCACGCGGATCCCTCGCCGGCAGCACCCTGACCATGGACGAGGCCTTCAAGCGGGCTGTGACCGAGGTGGGTGTGCCGATGGTGGACGCCTGCCGCATGGCGTCCCTGACACCGGCCCGCGTGCTGGGTATCGACGCCTGGGCAGGATCACTCGAACCGGGTAAGGACGCCGATCTCGTCCTGTTGCGATCCGACTGGGAAGTGGCTGCCGTGGTGGCAAGGGGCGACGTCGTACGAGGGGCGGACGTCCTCGGAGTCGAGGGGTTGTGAGGATCCTGCCTCGTACACGCGGGTGAGATCCTCAGCCTTCGCCCTCCGGTAGGTTGAGCGGAACCGATCGACCGAGAGAGGAACCCACATTGGAGCCACTCGACTGCGGAGCGGGCCGGGACCTGTTGCGGGCAGACCTGTCAGCCGAGGGACTGGAAGTGGTGGCAGCGGGCATAGAGGCGATCTGGGCTCACGCCGCGCTGCTGCCGGAGGAGATCACGCCGGAGCACCCGGGACTGGCGGCCGAGGTATTCGGCTCGCTCGCCGCAGCCGGCCGGGCAGAGATCGACGACCAGGGCAGGCTCGCAGGCGTACACGGCTTCTCGCTGCGCCCGACACGCCACTCCTTCGCCCACGACGGAGTGGCCCACCACACGTGGTGCGCGTTCGACAGCGTGGGGATCCCGGCCGCGTTCGGCATCGACGCCGTCGCCACGACCGACTGCCCGGCATGCGGTGCCACTCTGACTGTCGACATCCGCAACGGTGCACCCGAGGACAGCGGCATCGTCCTCTGGCTGCCCGTACCTGACGCGACCTCGCACCTCATGGCGCAGTTCTGCGCCAACGCCGACCTCTACTGCTCGCGGGCACATCTCGAGGAGCGGGTCGACGTGGTGGGTGCGTCCGGACGTGTCCTCACGCTCGCCGAGGCCGCAGAACTCGGCCGGGAGACGTGGGCCGACGTCTCGCACATCGAAGTCGCGTCAGGCGGGCGATAGCCGGTCCACGGACGCCGGGGACGGAACGCCGGTGCCGGAGCCTATTCGGGAACGTGGCAGACGGCCTCGACGTTGTTGCCGTCGGGATCACGCACGAAGGCGCCGTAATAGCCTGGGTGGTATTCCGGAAACTCCCGGGGTTCGTGCAGGACCTCGGCTCCCGCAGCCACCGCCGCCTCGAAGAACGCCCGCACCACGGCTCGGCTGGCGGCGGAGAACGCGATGTGGTCCTCGCGCCAGCCCGTGTGGTTCTCCGAGAGTGGGCTCAGCCAGAAGTCGGGCATGGGTGGAACTCCGTAGCCGATCACCCCCTCGTGCGGCTCGCGCAGCCGGCGGGCGCCGAGCGGCTCGAGCACCCTGTCGTAGAACGCGGCGCTCGTGGGCACGTCGGTGCACTGGATGCCGAGGTGATCGATCACGGGTACTCCTCCTCGTCGCAGGCGGCTGCACCCACTTGTAGCACGCATCCACCGATCGACACCGTGACAATTGTTCTAGCCCCTGCTAGAAAAAAGGCTGAAGGCGAACCCCGAGGAGGAATCGTGTCCGACCCCACACTCGACGTGCGCACGGAGATCCCCATGCGGCGCCACGAGCTGATCTTCAGCACCTACCACGACCTCGCGGACGGTCAGGGATTCGAGCTCGTCAACGACCACGACCCCAAGCCCCTCTACTACCAGTTCGAGGCCGAGCACACAGGCAAGTACACGTGGGACTACCTCGAGGAGGGCCCGGAGGTGTGGCGGGTGCGGATCGGCAAGCCTGCCACCTGAGAGGGCATCACTCCGGCACCAACGCGAGCCCGGCACTAGCGTGGCCCACGGGTCCGAACGGAGCCCATCCGGGAGACGTCGGGAGGCGGACCGTGAAGGTGCAGGCGGCAGTCATCGAATCCGCGGGGTCCGATCTCGCCGTGGAGGAGGTCGACCTCGTCGCGCCCGCTGCGGGCGAGGTGAGAGTCGGGTTGTCGGCGGCGGCGGTGTGCCGCAGCGACCTGCACGTCGCCGCAACCGGCGAGGGTCTGCGGTTCCCGGCAGTGCTCGGCCACGAGGGCGCCGGTGTCGTGCTCGAGGCCGGTCCCAACGCACACCTCGTGACGGGAACCCCTGTCGTCCTGTCGTGGACGCCTCGCTGCGGACGATGCGCACGGTGCATCGAAGGCCGCCCCCAACTCTGTCAGGCACTCTCGACGAGCCCGCCGGGCGGCTGTCTCTCGCGCAGGGGTGAGGCGCTCGGCTCCTACATGGGTCTCGGCTGCCTCGCCGAACAGGTCGTCGTACCCGAGGCATGCGCAGTACCCGTACCGGCGGGGCTCGACCCGACCGCGCTCTGCCTCCTCGGCTGTGGGGTCACAACCGGCTACGGGGCCGCCGTGCACCGTGGCATGGTGCACGTGGGCGCGACCGTGGCCGTGTTCGGCTGCGGTGCGGTCGGGCTCAGCGCGCTCCAGGGCGCCATCCTCGCCGGCGCGGGACGGGTCGTCGCCGTCGATCCGGTCGCCGCGCGCCGAGACCTCGCCCTCGCCTTGGGGGCGAGGACCGCGATCGACCCGGACACGCACGACCCCGTCGCCGGGATCCTCGCGGTGTGCCAGGGCGGTGTCGACGTGGCGATCGAGGCCACCGGACAACCCGACGTCATGGCCCGAATCCTCGACGTGGTGCACCCGGGCGGCACGGCGGTCATCGTGGGCCTCCCCGGCTTCGCCGCGACCTTCCCCGTCTCACCGTTCCACCTGCTGCTGGAGAAGACCCTCACCGGTTCCATCTACGGTTCGGCCGACCCGCACCGGGACTTCCCGATCCTGGCGGACCTGTACGCGGAGGGGCGGCTCCGGCTCGACGAGCTCACCGGCGGGCGCTTCGGTCTCAGCGACGTGAACGAGGCTTTCGCCGAGCTCGCCGCACACCGCTCACCCAGGCCCGTCGTCGTCTTCGATGTGGAGTGACGGCGCGACCAGCCCGGGCGGGATCCCGTTAACCTCGGCGACACGGCGTCACGAGGGGAGCCAGATATGACCACACCCGCACGGCTCGCGGATTGGGATTCCATCGAGGAACGCAGCCTGCACCACCACGTCGTCGCCGGAGTCGACCTCGTCGTGACGAGGCTGCACGACGAGCCCTCCGTGCTCTACGGGCGGTGTCTCCATCGGGGAGCCCTCCTCGCCGACGGCGCGATCCGCGGCGAGAACCTGGTCTGCGGAGTGCACGGGTGGGACTACCGCGTCGCCACGGGCGTGTCGGCCTACGACGGCACACAGCGGCTCCACCGCTTCGGGTCCTGGATCGACGACGGGGGTCTGTGGATCGACCGGGACGAAGTCGAGGCGTTCGAGCGCGACAACCCGCAGCCCTACGACCGCTCCGCCTACCAAGGGGTCTACCAGGACCCGCACGGCACACCGGCCGAACCGCACGTCGGTCTGATCCGATCCCTCGCCGGTCGCGGCCTCGAAGCGGTCGGTCCGCACGGGCCGGTCACGGCGATGGGTGTCACCCGTGACCACCTGCCGAGTTGGGATTCGATCCAATTCGCCACGGCGCAACTCGCCCGCCCGCCGCTCCTCGACGACCACGCCGTCGATGTCGGTGTCACCATCGGTCCGGCTGCGATGCGGCCACTCCGGCTCGACATCCCTTTGCTCGTCTCGGACATGAGCTTCGGGGCCCTGTCGGAGGAGGCCAAGATCGCCCTCGCCTTGGGAGCAGACGCCGCGGGAACGGGGATCTGCTCCGGAGAAGGCGGGATGCTCCCCGCCGAGCAGGAGGCCAGCCGCCGCTATCTCTACGAGCTCGGTTCCGGTGAGTTCGGGTGGGACATCGAGCACGTCCGCAAGGTGCAGGCTTTCCACCTCAAGTTCGGCCAGGGAGCCAAGACCGGGACCGGCGGCCATCTGCCCGGCGTCAAGGTGCGTGGTCGCATCGCCGAGATCCGCCACCTGCCACCCGGCACGGATGCGATCTCGCCGGCGACCTTCACCGATGCCCTCGCCACGGCGGAGGGGCAACTCGAGCTGATCGCGCAGGTGCGAGAGGTGTCAGGCGGCATCCCGGTCGGCGTCAAGCTCTCCGCCCAGCGCATCGAGGACGACCTCGACGCCGCTCTCGCACTCGGCGTGGACTACGTCATCCTGGACGGACGCGGCGGCGGGACCGGGGCCGCGCCCCTCCTCCTGCGCGACAACATCTCTGTCCCCACGATTCCGGCCCTTGCACGCGCGAGGCGGCACCTCGACAAGGCCGGTGCGGCGGACGTGACCCTCGTCGTCACGGGAGGTCTGCGAGTGCCCGCTGACTTCGCCAAGGCCCTTGCCCTGGGTGCCGACGTCGTCGCCGTGGCGAACTCGGCCATGCAGGCGATCGGCTGCATCGCGATGCGCGCCTGTCACACCGGGAACTGCCCGGTCGGTATCACGACACAGGATCCGCACCTGCGCAGCAGACTCCCGATCCAAGAGGCCGGCGCGCGGCTCGGCAGGTTCCTGACGGCCGCGACGGAGCTCGTCGCCGTCATCGCCCGGGCGTGTGGTCACGACCGGCTCTCCGATCTCTCGATCGACGACCTCACGACCTTCGATCGGGAGATGCACCACCTCACCGGAATCCCCTATGGAGGGGTCGAGGCCTGAGCTCGACGTGGCTCTCCGGGCCCCCCCCGGCGGGACCGACCGCGGTTGCGTCAGCCTCCGACAACCGTTACGGTGTCGTTCCGGAGTGATCCGGGGGAAGAAGGGGGAAACCGATGAACCATCACACCGCGACTGCACGCGCATCGAAGTGGAGGGCCGTCTGGGCGACCGGGGTGTGCTTCGCCTTGGCCGTGTCGGGGTTCCTCCCGACTGCAGCGCAGGCGAGCTCACCTCCGGAGGGAGGCTTGGGGGTCGTCGTCGACGGCCTCGACAACCCGCGTGGCATCGATCCGGGCCTGTTCCCCGGAACCCTCCTCGTGGCCGAAGCAGGCCGGGGCGGGGACACCGACTGTCAGACTGCGCCCAACCCCGAAACCGGCGAGGACGAGACGTACTGCCTCGGGGTGACGGGGGCCGTCGACCTCATCGCGTTCGGACACAAGGTCCGCCTGGCCGAGCTCCCGTCCGTCGCCGTAGCCGACGGCTCGTTCGCCGGAGGTCCCTCCGACACGGCTCTCGGGTCCCTCGGTCTGCAGGCCATCATGAACGGCACCGCAGAACCAGGCTTTGCCGGTGACACCAGCGCCTTCGGCAAGCTCCTGCGCGTCGGCCCGTTCGGCCCGTCGCCCATTGCCGACATCGCCGCCTTCGAGTCCGCCCAGAATCCCGACGGGGTCGAGATCGACTCCAACGCGTACGGCGTGACCTCATACGGCCGTTTCAGCGTCGTGACGGACGCCGGCGGCAACTCCCTCCTCAAGGTCAGGAAATCCGGCCACGTCTCCCTGCTGGCCACCTTCCCCGACGTCATCGTCCCCTGGCCCGACGGCCTCCCGTTCGGGCCGCCCGCGGGCACGCCGACACCTGCCCAGTCGGTTCCGACGAGTGTCACCGTCGGCCCCGACGACGCCCTCTACGTGGGTGAGCTCACCGGATTCCCGTTCGCCGTCGGCGCCGCCCGCGTGTGGCGGGTCGTGCCGGGCGAGGCTCCGACCGTCTATGCGGACGGGTTCACGAACATCATCGACCTCCAGTTCGACGCCCGCGGGCGCCTGCATGTCCTCGAGATCGCCAAGAACGGCCTCCTGCAGGGGATGCAGCCGGGCGGGGACCTCACCGGCGCCCTGATCCGCGTCAACCGCAACGGCTCGCGGACCGAGGTGGCGAGCACCGGTCTCACAGCCCCCGGCGGTGTCGCGATCGACGTGTTCGGCCGCATCTACGTCACGAACAACAGCATCTTCGCCGGCATCGGCGAGGTCGTTCGTGTGAAGTGAGTCACACTCCCCACCGTCTCTCGCATGAACCCATGACGGGTCGCGTGCGCGGCGCTCACGGCGTGGTGTGGGTAGTCTCCGCCTGTCACGGCTGAGACACCGGTCACACGGGGGCGTCACATGCGTGAGAGCGTGACATGAGCCAAGGTGCGGCGACCGCGCCGTCTGCCGACTCGGGCGCACCGACTCCAGCGCGCGACATTCAGGTGGTGCCACTCAAGGGCCTGCCCTTCGTGGCTGTCGCCGTGGTCTTCGTGACGTACGCGATTGCCTCCAACTCACGCTGGGCCCTCATGTTCTCCCACGTCGCGGGGGGTGCGATGTGGACCGCGATCGACCTCTACGTCGGCGTGATCGTGGGTCCGATCCTCGGCGGGCTCTCGATTCCGGCCCGAGCGGAGTTCTCGGCGAAGTTCATGCCGAAGATGGTCCTGCTCATGCCCACGGTGGTCATGATGACGCTGGCCGCCGGGTTCCAGATCGCCATGAACCTCGGCTGGCTCGTCCCGGGGGCAGTCAACCGCCCTTGGCTCATCACGTCGATGTTGATCGTGGGGGTGATGGCTGTCGTCGCCCTCGGCCTCCTCGAACCCGCGAACATCGCCGTCCTGTTCGAGATGCGCAAGTCCGAACCCGACGGTGAGGTCATCGACCGCCTCATGCGCCGGTTCGTCTACACGGCAGGCATCACCGGCATCATGCAGATCGCGACGCTGGTGATCATGACCCGGGTGGCGACCCAATGACCGCCGAAACACCGACCGCGGACGGGCCGGTGGCCACTCGGCCCTTCGACCGCACCCTGCCCCCCGTGGTCCCGGTCGCCATGGTGGCCCTCGCCCTGGCGGTCTCAGGCGGAGTGATCGTGGCCGCGGGTGCCGCCACGAACCCCTCACTCGTGCTGCCGACTGTTCTCGTGGTGGGTGCCATCGTGCTCGAGTTGGTCGCGGCGGCGATGGCGGCGCTCATCCGCCCCTTCGCATGGGGTCGTTTCCGGCAGGTGTTCCTGTGGGCGCTGCTCGCCTACGTCGTCCAGGGCGGCATGATCGTGTTCGCGTTCGTCCAGAACGAGATCCCTGCCGGCCCGCTCACGGTGCTCAGCCTCGGGCTCGTCGTGTTCGCGACCGACGTTCCGTTCATGATCGCGTTCACCGTCGCCCGCTACGAACAGGTCGCCGACTGAGCACCTGCGTCCTCAACGGGGCAGCGGTCCGAGGAGACGCACGGTGCGGCGTTCCCAGCGGGCGAGGGCATCGACGTCGAGGCGGTCCGGATAGCGGATGGCGTGCGAGCGCACGAGCTGCGCGCGGGCGAGGGCGGGGACCATGACTGCGGCCAGACGCGGGTTGCGGAGGAGCCGCCCGGCGCTGCGCACCGCATCCCCCGCGGGCGGGGTCTCCCACCGCTGCTCGAGTCCGGCCCGGACGGTGCGCTCGTCGGCGAGACCGGATCGCAGCAGTGCGTCCACGCCCGCACTGCCCAGCCTGGTGGTTGCACGGCGCAGCGCGTCGTCGCCGGCCCGATCGCAGCCGAGGCGGTGCTGGAACGGTGTCTGATATCCGCGCCACAACTCGTGGGGGTCACCGGGATCGTCGACATGACCAACACCTGCCGCGAGCATCGTGCCGGCGAGGAGGCCGATGCCGATACCCGAGCCGTGGGCGGGGAACACCTGACAGGCGGCGTCCCCTACGAGGGCGATCCCCGCCGCCGTGATGCGGGCGTAGGGGCGGCGCAACGGGATGACGCCGCTGCCCGTGGTGCGAGCGGGCCCGATCCAGGGTTCGCGGCGGCACAGGTCTGCCAGCATCTGCGCGGCTGTGCCGTAGCGGCCGTTGGCCAGGCAGCCGACGAGGATGCGGACGCGGTCCAGATCGGCCGAGATGGTGACGCCACAGGTCGAGAAGCCGCCGTTGACCCCGACCAGGCTGACGACGTCGCCGAGCCTCGCGCCGTGGCGCGCGAGGAACTCGCGAGCGCCGTCTGCGTCGCAGATCCCGTGGTGGACGTCAGATGCCGAGCAGAGCTCGTCACCCTGCACCGGGGGGCACCATGGAGTCAGGTCGGAGGCGTGGCGGCGTAGGACTCCGTTCCGGCCCGAGGCGTCGACGAACAGCGATGCCGTGATCGTGCTGGGGCTACTCCCGCCGGGCCGGTGGAGGGTCAGCGACCGGATCCTCCCCGACCGCGAGTCGAGCCCCACCTCCATGTCTCCCACCTCGTCGACGATCTCGGTCCCGGCCGATGCGGCCAGAGCCCGGAGGCGCGCGCCGAGGAGGACCATGTCCGCTGCCACGGTCGGTGCGTCGTGCAGGGTGGGACCGACCAGAGGGTCGCGTGCACGCAGGTGGACCGTTCCGCCGTCCGCGACGCGTTCCGGTGGTGCAGGCGGATCCAGGTCCGCGTCGACGAAGTGGCGGTCGAGCACGGCGTTGTGCCACTGCGCGCCGGCCACGGCGGCGGAGCGCCGTTCGACGAGCAGGACACGGCGCCCGCGCCGCGCGAACTGGTACGCGGTGTTGGCGCCTGCCGTGCCCGCTCCCACGACGACGACGTCGTACGCTGTGCCTGCCATCACGCCTCCCTGGGTACGGCGGAGAGCCGTGCGTGGAGGGTGAGGATCTCTTCGTCGCTCGAGCCGGGGGCGGCCGCGGCAAGCACGACTTCGAGGGGGAACGCGCGGGCCATGTCCAGCATCGGGTGCTCGAGGAGGGCCTGCCCGAACACGTCCACGAGGACGCCCCGTGTCGCCGCGTTGTCGAGCAGCTCGCCCACGCGGGACCAGATGCCGTAGCGACTGTGGTCGACTTCGATGCCGGTCTTCTCGTACCACGAGGACATGTCGCCGCTGCCGGGCACGCGCCGCGGTGCCGGGCACACATATGACGGGTCGGGGGTGTCGGTGAGCCGGAAGGTCGCCTCGTCGCGTTGGTCTCCGGCTGTGGCGACGACCGTGGTCTCACCCGCGTGGAGGGGGACCTGCCAGCGGAAGACACGGTCGGCAGACGTCTGTGTGCCGAGGTCGGCGTCGCCGGCGCGGAGGCGAACCTCGGGATGATTGGCGTACACCTTCACCTCGATGTCGGGTTCGTGGCGGTTGACGAAGCGTTTCGCGCAGATGTGGAGGACGGGCTCCGTGGACCAGTTGGCCTTGTACCACCAGAACGCGTCCTTGCGGACGCGGCGGTCTCGGCTCACGAGGCCCTTCATGTTGAATCCCCTCGTCCCCCCCTCGTTGCGGATGGCGGACGCGAAGTCGAACATGTTCCAGACGAACGTCGCCCACAACCAGGGTCGTTCCTCGATCTGACGCCAGTAGACCTCGTGCAGGGCCGCCTGGTAGTCCTCCGTGTAGTCACCCGGGGTGGGGTCGGCGCTGTGGTATTCGGGGCGGGCGTCGGCGCCGTATTCGCTCAGTCCGAGGGGGACGTCGGGCTGGGCCGCGCGGTGTCGGTCCAGGGCGGCGCCGACATCGGTGGCGCTGCCGTGGTACCAGCCGTGGTACAGGTTCAGGGCGTTGAGGTCCGCAGCCCGGTTGATCGCATCGTCGGGTCGGACGAGGGTCAGTTGGGCCTGCGCGGTCGCACGGTCGGGATCCTCGCGGTGGGCGAGGGCGACGAGGTCGCCGATCACCTCGCGGGGATCGGCGACCGCCTCACTGATGAGCGTCTCGTTCTGCACACCCCAGCACACGATCGAGGGATGGTGGCGTTGCTGGCGGATCAGCTCCGTGAGTTGGGACGCGGCGTTGGTGAGGGGATCTTCGGGGGAGACCTTGGCGTTGAGGGGGATCTCGGCCCAGACCACGATGCCCCGTTCGTCGCACAGGTCGAGGACGTCCTCGGCATGCTGGTAGTGGGCGAGGCGCAGGGCCGTCGCCCCGATCTCGTCGATCAGGTCGATGTCGGCCTCGATGTCGGAACGGGACACGGCGGGTGTGCCGTTCACGTCGTGGTGGCGACTCACGCCGTGCAGGCGGTAAGGACGGCCGTTGAGGAAGGCGCCGTGATCCGGGTCGACGTCGAACGTGCGCAGCCCGAACGGCAGCTCCACACGGTCGCCGGCGACTTCCACCGTGACCAGGTAGCGGTGCGGATCGCGCCGCCCGTCCCAGCGCCGCGGACGCGTCACCGTGAGCTCGACTGCCCCCTCCGCAACGCTGCCGGGACCGACGGACACACGTGTCGCTCCCACCGCCACCTCGGAACCGGCGGCGTCCGCGATCCGGGCCGTGACGTCTTCGGCCACAGGCGCATCGCCGTCGTTGGCCACGCGAACCGAGACGGCGACCTCGGCGGCGGCGTCGTCGAGCCCGACCTGTCGCACCGTCACGCCGGGCCCGCCGTGGTCGAGGAGATCGACATGGACCGGGGGGACTTCGACGAGGCGCACGGGCCGGTACAGGCCGCCGAAGATCGTGTGGTCTCCCATCAACGGGTAGACGTCGACGGTGGGCGAGTTGTCGACACGCACGGTCAGGAGACCCTGACCCCTGCCGTCGAGGGTGTCGGTGAGATCGCAGCGGAAGGCGGAGTACCCGCCCCGGTGGTGGGTGAGGTGGGCGCCGTCGACGTAGACGTCGGCGACGGTCCCCGCGGCACCGATCTCGAGGAAGGCACGGCGGCCTCTTGCCACGGCCGGCACGTCGAGCGAGCGGCGGTACCACCCCGACCTCCGGTCGTCGCCGCCGGCCGGCTCCCCGCCGGCCGGCTCCCCGCCGGCCGGCTCCCCGCCGGGCGACGTGTTCCAGGCGTGAGGGATCGTCACGGCCTGCCAGTCCCGTGTCCGGCCGGCGTCCTCGGGGTCGGTCGTGAACTCCCACGATCCGCTCAGGGCTGTGATCTTGCGCATGTGATCGATGTCTAGCCGCCGTTGGCAGCCGGGACATACGGGCGGCACGGCTGGCCCGCCAGCTTGCACGGCGGGAGCGGTGCCCGTGGGGTGACGCCGGGGAGGAGCGTGAGCGAGACCGACGACGCGTGCGGTCCGCCGAGGCCGACGGTGTTCGTCGGCGGCGTTGCCGTGTCCACCGAGTCGAACGCCCACGCGCTGTGGTCACCCCCGACGGGTGCGACGACGATCCGGATCCGGCTCCCCGCCCGGAAGGCGTGGGCGAACGGGAGGATTTGCACGTGGACCTCGTTGAACCCGGCTGCGAGGGGTTCGACTCTGTCGAAGGTGAACGCGGGCACGGTCGGCGTGGACGCCGCGTCCTCGGTGTGGCGAACCGACGCCCGCTGCACGCCGGCGTTGACGAACATCTCGGATCCGTCCGGGCGCACCTCGGTGACCGTCACCTGTACGTCGGTGTCAGTCGACGTCGACGCCAGCCAGAGGTCGGCTGCCGCCGGTCCCGCCGCGACGACGTCTTCACTCAACGGTGCTGTCACGAACCCGAGCCCCTTGTCGGCGGGCACGGTGCTCCACGTGGGTCCGTAGGTGCGGGGTCGGGCGGACGGATCGGCGACGAAGGCCGCTGTGTCGGGCTCGCCGGGGGTGGACGAGAGCGTGCCGTCGCTCCCCAGGAACATGGTGGACGGTACCGCCCCGGCCGGTGGCCACGTCGACGAGGTCAGACCCCACCGGGACCGGCGAGCTCCCGGCTCGGCGGCCAGAGGTCGCTCCAGTCCGACGGTCACACGTGGGCGGGACTCGAAGCTGCGGCGGGCCTCCTCGTACGTGGCGAACAGTGACGGTGGCAGCGGCAGCCTTCCGTGGCTGGAGCCCCAGATGAACGACGATGTGATGTAGACGAGCCACTTGACCTCGGGGGCTCGGCCCGCGACGTAGATGTCGAGGAACGCGAGAAGGTCGATGAACGTGCCGACGTCGATCGCTTCGCCGTGCCGGCCGCTCGTCAGGTTGAGCCACACCCTGTCGTTGGCACCCAGGAGCGTCTCCGTGTCCAGCATGGTGTAGGCGGAGGTCTGTTCGTCCTGGAACTGCAGGGACCCGAACACCGGGACTCGGATCGCGGCCATCCAGCGTGTGAAGTCGCGCCGTGTGTAGTCAGCCGTCATCGTCGGTTGGGTCCGCACGGCCGTGATCGCGTCCCGTGTCTGCAGGCGCAGCGCCTGGTTGGCTCGGCACGTGGCGTCGGTGGCGACGAGCGCGTTGGCGTAGGGCTGCGCGCCGGGCGACGGCGCCGGTTCGGCGTTGGCCTGGCGTTCGCGCAGCCAGCCTTCGGCGAAGCCGTTGTTGACGATGCCGCCCGGCCGTCCCACGTCCCAGAGCCGGCTCAGGAACGAGAGCGGGGCGATGGCCGCGAGGTGTGGCGGGCGGGTCCCGGCCGTCACGATCTGGCTGAACGCGGAGAAGGAGATCCCCACCATCCCGACCCGACCGCCCCGGACGAAGTCCTGGGCGGCGACGGTCTCGACGGCGTCGTAGCCGTCGTAGGCGCTGGGCAGGTCGAACAGGTCGGCCTCACCCCCCGAACATCCCGACCCCCTGAGCTGGACCGAGACCACCGCGTACCCGGCGAGGCGCAGGAGCACACTGCCCACATAGGTCTCACCGGTCGGGGCGAGCGGGTCGTTCGGTAGTCCCAGGGCCATGCCGATGATGTTGGTCACCGCGTCGGCGGGGGCGGCGACCTGGTACCCGGAGTACTCGATGACGGTCGGGAACGGTCCGTCATCCAGTCGCCGGCCGAGCGGCGGCCGGACCGTGGCGGCCAGAGTGATGCCGTCACGCATGCGGATGTAGTTGAGACCCGCACGCATCACGGTCCCCCGGTAGAACGACGCCGGCGGATTGTCGCCCGCGACGAGCACCTGCGCGCGGGCCGTCCAGTCGGACGTCTGGTCGTGCACCACATAACGGGCACCTTGGGAGAGGTTGCGGAACACGGCACTCCCGAGGCGGTCCACCGTCGCTGTCGCGACCGGTGTCGTCGTTCCCGCCTGCTGTCCTCGTCTCGGCGACGTGGGTGCGGCCCTGCTGATCGTGACCACGTCTCCCGCCGGAAGCCCCGTGACGTAGACCTGCTCGATGCCCGCGAGCACCCGCGGGCCTTCCGGTTCCGGTGTGGCTGTCCCCGGCGTGGCACCGGCGGATCCGCCCGGAATCAGGGGGGCCGACGCCAAGATCAGAGTCGCGAAGACGAGTGTGACGCCCCCGGTCCCCCGATACCGCCGCGGCGGCGGATTTCCCCCTCGAACAGGCACCAGACCAACCCTTCAGGTGCTCGTGTGGATACCCATGATGGCAGAGCGTGACGGGCCACACCGCATCGGACCACCGGACGGGTGGCATGCCACCGGGGAGTCAGGGGAGTGAAGCCCAGAACTCGCCGAGGAGGTGGACCGAGGCTTCCGGATCCTGGGCGGCCCAGAAGTGCGCGAGGCCGTCGAGGCGGCCGACTTCGGCACCGAGGATCGCCGCCACCTCGTCGCAGAGGCGGGCGTCGTCGAAGGGGTCTTCGGTGGCGTGGATGACCAGTCCCGGAACCCCGGTGGGACCCATATCCGCACCCCACGTGGCGTATGTGTTCGGTGTTGCGGACCGGTAGAGGTCGAGGATGCAGTCGCCCATCGTCTGGTCCATCTTGCCGAGCATGTCCGTGGCCGCGTCACGGGGCAGCCCCATCGCCTCGAACACGGGGATCTGGTCCTCGAGCGGGGTGGCGAGCTGGGTCTGCACGAACGCCTCGCCTTCCCCCGGGGTCTGCCAGATGCGGGCGAAGTTGTGCCACACCTGGTCGGGATGCACGATCGTGGCGACATCGGCGGCCCAGGACCGGATCAGCTCCGGTCGGGTCGTGGCGATCCGGTACGTGAGTCCGGCACCCCAGTCGTGGCCGACGAGGTCCACAGGCTCCGCGAGGTCCTCGAGCCGCCTTCCGAGCCAGGCGGCGTAGTCGTCCTTGGTGGCACCGAACCCTTCGGGACGCGGACAGCCGAAGCCCGGCAGGGCAACGGCCGTGGTCGGCTCGTCGATGAGGGAACGGAGCGGATCCCAGTACGAAGCGGTCTCGGGCACCCCGTGGACGAAGACGATCGGCATGTCAGCGCGCTTCGAGCTCGGCCTTCATGCGTTCGAGGGTGGCCTGCATCCCCCGCTGGTTCGTCTTGCCGCGTGCCCAGCCGAGGAGGCGCCAGTAGAGACGCGTCAGGAACGAGTCGTGGAGCCGGAACGACTCGGTCACGTCGGTGCCGTCGCCTGCCGCTTCGAGCTCGTAGCGCCACATGATCACGGGCTTGCCGGAGAGGCCGACGTCGAACGCGAACTCCTTCTCGGGTTCGCAGGCGACCACGACGCACGGTGACCAGTAGGTCGGGCCCCGCCCGTTGCGCTTGACATGCCCGCGGAAGCGGGCGCCGACCTCGGGGCCGGTCGCGCCGTCGAGCCACTCAGCCTCGAAGGTCTCCGGGCTGTACTCGCCGATGCGGGTCACGTCGCTCACGAGGGCCCAGACCGCAGACGGCGGCGCCTTTATGTGGAGGGTGGCAGAACCGTGCATCAGCCGAGGATAGGGGCGGGGCCGAGAACGCGGGAATCCGCGGTGTCCCCGGTCTACATCAGGGGACAAGGCAGTCGATGGCCGCGGCGAGGTCGTGATCCCGTTCCGTGACAGCGCCGACGTCATGCGAGACGAGGGTTATCGTCACGCGGTTCCAGCGGTTTTCCCAGTCGGGATGGTGGTTGCGGCGTTCGGCCTCGAGAGCGACGCGGGTCATGAAGCCGAAGGCCTCGGAGAAGTCCCGGAAGGTGAACTCGCGACGCAGGCCGGAGTCGGTGAGCGCCCAGCCGGCGGGCAGGTCGTCGTGCATCGTGGGTCACAATGCTATGCGGGACGGATGCATCGGTCACGGGCTGAATGATGCCTTCGCGGCCCGATCCTCTACCCTCGTCCACATTGCGAGCAATTCGGAGGTGCCGGTTCCGGCGGAGCGGGCTTCCAGATCAGGCCATACGGTCGGAAGGGTGAGCCGATGACTCGTCACCACGAAAGCGAATCAGGCCGAGCTGGCCCCAGGCCGGAGCCGTACTGGCCGAAGCGACCCGGATTCAGCATCGCCTATTGGTTCCTGCGTTACGGCCTCGAGTTCTTGATGCGGCTCCTCTACCGGGTCAAGGTCGAGGGACGTGCCAACGTGCCCCGCAAGGGTTCCGTGATCCTCGCCGCCAACCACCTCTCGGCGTTCGACCCGCCGTTCTTCGCGATCGCGTTCAGGCGGCGCATCACGGCTCTCGCCAATGCCCGGTACTTCGATTCCAAGAACGGCTGGTTCTTCCGTGGCATGGGCCAGATCCCCCTCGTACCCGGCGACGACATCTCCAGGGATCTCGCGTTCGACTGCGCGCGAGGTCTCCTCGGCCACGGCAAGATCCTCGGCATCTTTCCCGAGGGCAACCGCTCACTCGACGGCAAGCTGCACCGGGGCCGCCTCGGTGTCGCCGTCCTCGCCCGCGAGGCCGGGGTACCGGTCGTTCCCGCCGGCATCGTCGGGACCTTCGACGTGCTGCCCAAAGGCGCGAAGCGCCCCAAGGTGTTCCGTCGCATCACGATCCGGGTGGGTGAGCCCCTGACGCATCCGAGCGGTCGCGCAGTCGATGACCGCGCCTTCACCGACGCCGTCATGGCCTCCCTCGCCGAGCTCACCGGGCAGGAGCAGAGCAACACCTACACCGAGTCGCGCACGCGCAGGGCCGAGCCCGCCGCGTCATAGTCGGCGGGGTTCGTCGGCGGACTCGGCGGACCCGGGTCCGTCGATGAGCTCGAGGACTCGTTCAGGGGGCCTGGCTACGACGGCGCGGTCCCCGACGATGACGATCGGCCGTTCGATGAGACGGGGGTGCTGCGTCAGCGCATCGAGGACCTCGTCGGCGCCGGCCTCGTCGAGGCCGAGCTCGGCCCAGAGGGCCTCACCTGTGCGGGCAACGGTGCGGGGGTCGTCGGTGCCGAGCATCGCCAGCACACGCGCCAGCTCCTCCGGGGTCGGCGGTTCCCGCAGGTAGTCGAGGTAGGTCGCGTCGACGCCGTGCTCGGCGAGGATGCCCTTCGTGGTGCGGCACTTCGAACATGACGCGTTGAACCACACGATCGGCTCAGACATCGGGGCAGGCCCTCCTTGTGGGATCGTCCAACTCGTCGCCGAAGGTACGACTTGGGGCCTGCGACGCGCGGGATCGGTGCGTCATCGGAGCTCCGCGAGCGGGATGTCGGGATCGGCGAGGCGTGCCGGATCGAGCCGTCCGGCGGTGCCGACGATGGCTTTGAGGTCCTCCACGACATCCCATGTGTTCACGTGCATCGCCGCGCGCACGGAGCCGTCCTGATGCCAGAAGGCGATGAACTCGCGGGCCGCGAGGTGTCCCCGGACGGCGACCGTGTCGTCTGCGTCGCCGTAGCCGACGTACTCCATGCCGAGGTCGTACTGGTCGGAGAAGAAGTACGGCAGCCGTGTGTAGGACTCCTCGGCACCGGCGGCATTGCGGCCGGCGGTGCTTCCCTGGTTGAGGGCGTTTGCCCAGTGCTCGACACGGAGATGCCGCCCGAAGTGGGGATGCCACGCGTTGGCTACGTCTCCGGCAGCGTAGACACCGGGGACAGCCGTCGCGAGATGTTCGTCGGTGACGA
Organism: Acidimicrobiia bacterium; assembly: GCA_020850945.1. Classification (GTDB taxonomy): domain Bacteria; phylum Actinomycetota; class Acidimicrobiia; order UBA2766; family UBA2766; genus QWHP01. Next base: position 55,181 of record JADZDR010000034.1, read on the forward strand.
TTCCGTTGTCGACGGCGAGCCCAGCCCCATCCGCGAGGTCGGTGCGTGGGATCACACCGATCCCGGCTACGACGACGTCGGCCGCCTCGACCCGGCCGTCGTCGAGGACGACGGTCTCGACGTGGCCGGATCCCCGCAGTTCGGTGACGCCGCGGCCGAGGCGGAGCTCGACTCCGTGATCGGCGTGGAGGTCGCGGAAGACGGCACCGATCTCAGTGCCGAGCACGCGCTGGAGCGGCACAGGGGAAGGATCGATCATGACGACGTCGGCGCCCATCTGCCGGGCCGAGGCTGCGACTTCCGAGCCGATCCAGCCGGCGCCGATCACGGCGGCACGACCGGCGGCGGCGATGGCGTCGTGCAGTCGGAGTGAGTCCTCGAGTGTGCGCAGGTAGTAGACGCCGGCAAGGTCGGTGCCGGGGACCGCGAGGCGTCTCGGCGCGGCACCTGTGGCAAGCACGACTGCGTCGAAGGCGATGCTCTCACCGCCGGCGAGCGAGATGGTGTGGTTGGTCGTGTCGAGGCGTGTCGCCATGTCGCGGACCAGCTCGATGGCGTGCTCTTGGTAGAAGGATTCGGGGTGGACGTAGGCGGTCTCGGCTGCCTTGTCACCGCGTAGGACATCCTTGGACAGCGGCGGCCGCTCGTAGGGTGGCTCCTCCTCGTTGCCGATGAGGAGGATGGGGCCGTCGAAGCCGGCTTCGCGTGCGGCCTCGGCAGCCTTGGCGCCGGCGAGGCCGGCGCCGACGATCGCGAGCCTGCGCTTGCTCATGGATTTCTCCTCTCGTGCTGCAACGGCGTGACGGGGTCCGCCTGATACAGTCTGGTCTTCCTGAGCCGGCCATTCCCGGGGAGTGAACCCATGGCGAAGAAGAAGTCCAAGAAGAAGGACAAGAAGAAGAAGGGCAAGAAGGGCAAGAAGAAGTAGGGGCCCAACACCGTCACGCGGGTTGGTGTTCGGGGCAGTTCACGCGGAGGTCGGCGGCCGCGAGGTCGGCGCCGATGAGCGTGCAGGTGTGGGTGGTGCCCTTGCGCTGATAGTGGTGGCAGGTGAAACAGGTGCGGGAGATCGCGATCGCGCCTGTGCCTACGAGATGGGCGATGAGGTTGAGGAGTGCCTCGAGCATGTCCGCCTGCGTGTCTCGCGGTAGGGCCTCGATGGCGGTGACGAAGCCGGTGTCCGCCCTGTCGAGGTTCCGTGCGAGCCGTCTCCCGGCAGGGGTGAGCTGACACGAGGTACGGCGGCTGTCGGCCGTGTCGCGGCGGCGCGTGACGAGTCCCTTCTGTTCGAGGCTCGCCAGCGAGTCCGTGGCGGTGGGCTGGGTGACGCCGATCTCGGCCGCGAGAGGGCCGACATGCGCCCGAGGCGGCGGTCCCTCGGCGAGTGTCGTCAGGAGCTCGACCTGGAGCGGGCTGAGGCCGTGGGCGCCGGCGTTGGCCTGGCGGTTGATGCGATGTGCCCGCGCAAGGCGGTCGAGAGCAGCGAGAACCTTCTCCGCGAGTGCTTCGGGCCGGTCGGGCTTCATGCGGTCTCGGCCGGGGTGTCCTCGGAGAGAAGGCGGCCGAGCAGGACTCCGAGGGAGAGGTCGTCGACGGCGCCGAAGATCGAACGGCGGAGACGGCCCTCGCGGTCGAGGAGCAGTGTGGAGGGAGTGCCCCGCAACCCGTAGCGGCCCATCGTCTCCGGGATGCCGCGGCCTTCGTTGCGGTCGACGCCGACGGGGAACTCGATGCGGTACTCGGCGACGAACACGGCCAGCGCGTCGGGTCCCATCACGTCGTGGTGCTCGAACACGGTGTGCAGGCCCAGGACTGTGACCTCGCCGTCGGGGAAGCTCCGGTGGACACGCTGGGCGAGGGGAAGGCCATGGCTGATGCAGCCCGGGCAGAGCATCTGGAACGTCTCGATCATGACGACCCGCCCCCGGAGGTCTGCCAGGTCGATCGGGGGGCTGTTCACCCAAGCCGAGACGCTCAGCTCCACGAGGTCACCTACACCCTCCATCCCCCAAGTCAATAGGAATCCTATGTAACTGTCAAGGTCACATGAGACTCGGCGCAGTAGCATCACCGCTCGTGGAGTTCGAGACCATCGAAGTGGCGGTCGACGGCGCTCGCGGATCGTTGACGCTGAACCGGCCTGACAAGTTGAACCCGCTGTCGGTCGAGACACTGGGCGAAATCGAAGCCGCGGCCCGGTGGTTCGACACCCATCCGGACCTCAAGGTCATCGTCGTGTCGGGGCGAGGTAGGGCGTTCTGCGCAGGCTTCGACCTCCTCTCCTTCGGGCAGCCCGGCGACATCTCCCATCCGCGTGACGCTGCCGACGCCGGCTGGCGCATGGGGCGCGCACTCGAGGAGGTGCAGGCGGTGACCGTCGCCCGCATCCGGGGTTGGTGCGTCGGCGGCGGCCTCGTGCTGGCGGCCGGGTGCGACCTCCGCGTCGCGGCCGACGATGCCCGCTTCTCGATCCCCGAGGTGGAGCTCGGTATCCCGCTCGCCTGGGGCGGCATCCCCCGCCTCGTGCGCGAGATCGGCCCTGCCCGCACGAAGGAGCTCGTCATGACCTGCCGCGAGTTCTCCCCCGCCGAAGCCCACGCGGCCGGATTCCTCAACCGAGTGGTCCCGGCCGAGGAGCTCGACACGGCTGTCGACGACCTCGTCGCCACGCTCGTCCGCATGCCGCGTCTCGCCCTCCGTGCCACGAAGGCCCACACGAATGCGGTGACCGAGTCGACGGTGGGCACGGGCCGTAGTTGGTCCGACGCAGACGGTCTGGTGAGCGCGCTCTCGGACCCCGAGTGCCGTGAAGCCGGCGTGCGGTACCTGACACGCGTCCGCGAGAAGTAGGGCATCTCGGGTTCGAGGTGCTGGAGGACCAGTACCGCGGCCATAGCCCGCCATTCCTGCGCGCGACTCGCGTTCTTGCGCGCGTATCGACATCTAGCTGGCGCGAATCGCGCGCAAGAGCGCGGGACGCGCGCAAGAACGAGGGGGAGCCTCACGCCCCGCACCCGGGGGTGGATTCGGCGGCGTCGATGCGGTGCCGGGCGGCGGAGGTCACAGCTCGCCGAGGAGCACGTCGAGCTTCGCGGAAGCCGTACTCCGTTCCCTCCCGACCGGCGACGTAACGCCACTCGCCGCCGTCGCGCGCATCCCAGGTGACGATCTTTGTGTCCAGGCCGTTCGGGCCCACCCAGCGAGCGAAGAGCTCGGGATCTGTGTGGCCGCCATGAGCTGCGCGGGTGTGGCCGCGAAATCGCGTGTCACGCGGATCAAGGGGAGCACCTCGTCGGCTTCGATGGTCGCTTCGACGTATCTCGATGTGGTCATCATGCATGAAATGCTCTTCCCCTCTCGGCGTTCGGCTCTGTCGTCGCAGAACGCGTTGGCCGGACGGTGCCGGGATCCATCTCGGCGAGGACCGTGTCGAGGCGGCGGTAGCGCTCCTCGGCGCGACGCCGGTACCGCTCGATCCAGCCGGTCATGAGGTCGAGGACTTCCGCCTCGAGGTGGACGGTGCGGCGCTGCCCGACCTTCGTCTTGGTCACGAGCCCGGCGTCCGCGTCGCCGACCTTCGTGAGGATCTCACTCGCCGTCACGGGGCGAGATCCTCGCAACCCCGAGGCGGCGGGAGGTGGTGCGGAGGATGTCGGTGCGGGTGCACATGCCGACGAGCTCGCCTTCGTCGTCGACGACCGGCAGGTGGTCGACGGACTCGAGCAGCATGCGCTCCTGCGCGTCCCGGACGGTCGCGGTCGGGCTGATCGTGACGATGTCCGTGCTCGCGATGTCGAGCACGGACCCGCTCTCCGTGTCCACGCCGTCCTCGCTGTCGAGGTCGACCAGATCGGAGCGGCTGATCATGCCGACGCAGCGTCGTTCCGCGTCGAGCAGCGGGTAGGCGGCATGGCCGTGGGTGGTGACAGCAGTGATCGCGTCGCGGATCGTCGAGCTCGCCGGCAGGGTGCGGACGGGACTGCTCATGACGTCGTTGACCCGTGTGACCGTGGCGGGATCGAGGTCGTACGTGTTGTGGACGAGGATGCCGCGTCTACCGAGCTTCTCCGTCATGAGAGAGTCGTGCATGAGCGTCTGCGTGACGAGCACGGCCAGCACCGTCGTACCCATGAGGGGAAGGACGGCCTCGTAGTCCTGTGTGAGCTCGAACATGAACACGATGGACGTGAGTGGGGTTCGTGTCGCCGCCCCGAAGGTGGCGGCCATGGCAACGAGGGCGAAGGCCGACACCGACGTCTGCGTGGACGGGATGAGGTCGACGGCGGCTGTGCCGAAGAGAGTGCCGAAGCAGCCCGCGATGAGGAGCAGCGGAGCGAGCGTCCCGCCCGAGGTGCCCGAGCCGAGAGCGATCCACCACGCGAGCAGCTTCGCGACGAGGAGCGCGACGACGGTCGCCGTCGTGAGCCTGTTGTTGAGGACGTCGCTGATCTCGTCGTAGCCGACACCCAAGGCGCCGGGTACGACGAAGCCGACCGTGGCGAATCCGACGGCGCCGATCACGGGATGCCAGAACTCCGAGACGGGAAGGCGGCGAAAGCCCGCCTCGACGAGGAAGAGGCCCTTGGAGATGAGGGTGGCGAGAAGCCCGCATGCGAGGCCTAGGACCGCGAAGAGGGGGAGCGTCTCGAGCCCGTAGAACTCGTGGGCGGGCATCTCGAACAGCGGCCCCGAGGCGAAGAGTGCCACGTGGAGGCCGCCGGCGATGCTCGTCGCGACCACGAGGGGCACGATCGACCGCAGGGAGAACTCGAACAGGAGCAACTCGATCGCGAGCACGACCGCGGCGATGGGCGCGCCGAACGTGGCCGCCATACCTGCGGCCGCCCCCGCGCACAACAGGATCTTGCGCTCCGCGGGGGTGACGGGCAGGACCTGTCCGAGCAGGGACCCGAGGGCACCGCCCGTGACGATGATCGGGCCCTCGGCACCGAAGGGTCCGCCAGTACCGATCGCGATCGCCGAGGAGAGCGGTTTCGCGAGCGCCGCCCGCGGAGAGATGCGGCTCTGGCGCGTGAGGACGGCTTCCATCGCCTCGGGGATACCGTGCCCACGGATCACCGGGCACCACCGCGCCAGCAGCGTGACGACGAACGCCCCGGAGATGGCTGCCACGAAGATGGCCGGACCTCGCGTGAAGGCACTCGACGGGGGCAGTTGCCAACTCAGCGTGTGGAGCAGGGCGAGGTTGGTGATCCCTGCGATCAGGTGGATGAGCACCCAGGCGGCACCGGCAGCGACAGCCCCGAGAGCCGCCGCGAGTGCGGTGAGGCGGAAGAGCGACAAGGTCGTCGTGTCGAGGCGGGTGGTTCTCACCTGGAATATTATATCGTGATACGATGTATTCTATCGCATCGAGCGTGGGAAGGCGGTCCGATGGGGACGAGAAGACCGGGGCAGCAAGCTCTCACGGACCGCCAGTACGCGTCGCTGGCGCAGTTCCGCTACGCGCTTCGGCTCTTCCTGCGGTTCTCCGAGCGGGCCGTGCGCCGCGCGGACCTCACGCCTGCCCAGCATCAGCTCCTCCTCGCCGTGCGGGGCTGGGACGGCGGGTCACGGCCGTCCGTGGGCGACCTTGCCGAGCGCCTCCAGACGAGCCCCCACGCCACCCTCGAGCTCGTGCGGCGGGCAGAACAGGACGGCCTCGTCGCCGTGAGCAGCGACCCGGCCGATCGACGCCGCCAGATCGTCGATCTCACGCGACAGGGTTCGGTGCGCCTCGACTCCCTCACGGAACTGCACCGGGAGGAGCTGCGCAAGTTCCGGCGCGAGATGAACTCCCTCCTCGAAGAGCTCGAGCGGTCACCTTTGTGAGGATCTCACCCGCCGACGGCGGGTGTGAGATCCTCACAAACCCGATACGCTGGGCGTGTCGTCCGTCAGCGAGCCCCGACCCCCGGAGTCGCCTCCATGCCCAAGGCCTCGAAGTCCGAGTTGGCGACAACTCCGGTCTCGCACCCGGCCGACAGCCACGACCGGATCCGCGTGCTCGGCGCCCGCGTCAACAACCTCAAGGACGTGAGCGTCGAGATCCCGAAACGTCGTCTCACGGTGTTCACCGGCATCTCGGGCTCGGGCAAGAGCTCGCTCGTGTTCGGCACCATCGCGGCGGAGTCCCAGCGGCTCATCAACGAGACCTACAGCACGTTCGTGCAGGGCTTCATGCCGGCCCTCGCCCGCCCCGAGGTCGATCTCCTCGACGGCCTCACGACGGCGATCATCGTCGACCAGGAGCGCATGGGGGCGCACCCGCGTTCCACCGTCGGCACCGCCACCGACGCGCACGCGATGCTGCGGATCCTCTTCAGCCGCATCGGCAAACCCCACATCGGATCCTCGAATGCTTTCTCCTTCAACGTCGCCTCCGTGAGCGCGGCGGGAGCGATCCGCATCGAGAAAGGCGGCGAGACCAAGACCGAGAGGAGGACCTTCTCCCGCACGGGCGGCATGTGCCCCCGGTGCGAGGGCCTCGGCCGCGTGTCCGACTTCGACCTCACGCAGCTCTACGACGACTCCAAGTCGCTCAACGAGGGTGCGCTCACGATTCCCGGCTACAGCATGGACGGCTGGTACGGCCGCATCTACCGCGGATGCGGCTTCTTCGACGCGGACAAGCCGATCCGCAAGTACACGAAGAAGGAGCTCCGCGACCTCCTCCACAAGGAGCCGACCAAGATCAAGGTCGACGGCGTCAACCTGACCTACGAGGGCCTGATCCCCAAGATCCAGAAGTCCTTCCTCTCCAAGGACATCGAGGGGATGCAGCCCCACATCCGCGCGTTCGTGGAACGTGCCGTGACGTTGACCGCTTGTCCCGACTGCGGCGGGACCCGCCTCAGCGAGGCAGCCCGCTCGTCCCGGATCGACGGGATCAACATCGCCGACGCGTGCGCGATGCAGATCAGCGACCTCGCCGCGTGGGTGCACGGCATCGAGGCCCCGTCGGTGGCGCCGCTCCTCGCGACGCTGCGCGAAACCCTCGACTCCTTCGTCGAGATCGGCCTCGGCTACCTCAGCCTCGAACGGTCATCGGGCACGCTGTCCGGTGGCGAGGCGCAGCGCACGAAGATGATCCGTCACCTCGGCTCGTCGCTGACCGACGTCACCTACGTCTTCGACGAACCCACGATCGGCCTCCACCCCCACGACGTCGCCCGCATGAACGACCTTCTCCTGCAACTGCGGGACAAGGGCAACACCGTCCTCGTCGTCGAGCACAAACCGGAAGTGGTCGCGATCGCAGACCACGTCGTCGACCTCGGTCCCGGGGCCGGCACCGGCGGCGGGAGCGTCTGCTTCGAGGTCGACGTCGACGTCCTGCGGGCGAGAGGCACCCTCACCGGCAAGCACCTCGACGACCGCGCGTCGCTGAAGCCGTCGACACGCACGCCGTCTGGAGTCCTCGAGGTACGCGGGGCGGACACCAACAACCTCGTAGATGTCGACGTCGACATCCCCCTCGGCGTGCTCGTGGTCCTCACCGGAGTCGCCGGGTCGGGCAAGAGCTCGCTCGTCGACGGTTCGGTGTCCCCGCGGGAGGGTGTCGTCACGGTCGACCAGGCCGGGATCAAGGGTTCGCGGCGCTCCAACCCGGCGACCTACACGGGGCTGCTCGACCCGATCCGCAAGGCGTTCGCGAAGGCCAACGGCGTGAAGCCCGCTCTCTTCAGCGCCAACGCCGAAGGTGCCTGCCCGAACTGCAACGGTGCCGGCGTGATCTACACCGACCTCGCCATGATCGCCGGAGTCGCCACCGTCTGCGAGGAGTGCGAGGGGAAGCGATTCGACGCGTCGGTGCTCGAATACCACCTCGGCGATCGCGACATCAGCGAGGTGCTCGCGATGTCGGTGGCGGAAGCCGAGGTGTTCTTCGCCGACGGCGACGCCCGCACCCCGGCGGCACACAGGATCCTCGAGCGCATGGACCAGGTCGGGCTCGGCTATCTCACCCTCGGCCAGCCGCTCACGACGCTCTCCGGCGGTGAACGGCAGCGGCTCAAGCTCGCCACCCACATGGGCGACAAGGGCGGCATCTACGTCCTCGACGAGCCGACCACGGGCCTTCACCTCGCAGACGTCGAGCATCTACTCGGACTCCTCGACCGCCTCGTCGACTCCGGCAAGTCCGTGATCGTGATCGAGCACCACCAGGCGGTCATGGCCCACGCCGACTGGATCATCGACCTCGGCCCCGGCGCCGGCCACGACGGGGGTCGCGTCGTGTTCGAGGGCACACCCGCCGACCTCGTCGCCACCCGTTCCACGCTCACAGGTGAGCACCTCGCCGCCTACGTGGCCGTCTGAGGTCTCACAAAGGTGCCCGCTAGCTTCCCGACGATGAGCGATACTCCCGTCTCCGGCCCCCTCCGTGTCGTGATCATCGGCGGTGTCGCCGGTGGCATGTCGACAGCGACCCGTCTGCGCCGGCTAGACGCAGACGCCGCCATCACGATCGTCGAGCGCTCGGCCAACGTGTCCTTCGCCAACTGCGGCCTGCCGTATTTCGTCGGTGGCCTCATCGAGGAGGAAGAGGACCTCACCCTCCAGACACCCGAGCAGCTCTTCGACCGCTTCCGCCTCGACGTCCGAGTCGGTGTCGAGGCGGTCGCGATCGACCGGACCGCCCACGAAGTCGTGCTGCGGTCGGTCGCGAGCGGCGACGAGTCCTCGATCGGTTACGACAAGCTCGTCCTCAGCATGGGTGCCGCACCCGTCCGGCCCCCGATCCCCGGTTACGACCGGGCCCGGAGCCTACGCACGGTGGAGGATGCCGCCCGTCTCGCGGCCGAGGTGGAGGGCACCGGCACCGCTGTCGTGATCGGCGCCGGCTTCATCGGTCTCGAGATGGCCGAGAACCTCGCCGGCCACGGGCTCGACGCGACGGTTGTCGAGGCGGCCCCACAGGTGCTCGCCCCCCTGGACCCCGAGATGGCGATCCTCGTCGAGGACGAGCTCGTCGCGCACGGAGTCCGGATCGAGACCTCGGCCGCGGTCGCCTCCATCGAGGAGCGAACCGTGACGCTGGCCGACGGACGAGTGCTCGACGCCGACCTCGTCGTCGGCGCGATCGGCGTACGGCCCGACACGCGACTCGCCGCGGACGCCGGCCTCACCCTCGGCCCGAGCGGAGGCATCACCGTCGACGGTGTGAACCTCACGAGCGACCCGGACATCTACGCGGTCGGTGACGCCGTCGAGAAACCCGACGCGGTCTCGGGCGCGAAGTCCCTCATCGCCCTCGCCAACATCGCCAACCGGCAGGGGCGGCGTGTGGCCGACCACATCGCGGGCCGCAACGTGCGGCCGGTCGCTTCGCTCGGTACGGCGATCGTGAAGGTCTTCGACACGGTCGCGGCAACGGTCGGCTGGAACGAAGCCAGGCTCCGCGCGGCAGGCCGGCCGTTCCGAACCGTGCGCTCGCACCCCTACGACCATGCGACCTACTACCCGGGTGCGACGCGCATGTCGATGAAGCTGATCTTCGATCCGGAGGACGCGACGATCCTCGGTGCCCAGGCAGTCGGACCGAAGGGTGTCGACAAGCGGATCGACGTCATCGCGACGGCGATGGCCGGCGGGATCACAGCCGAGCGCCTCGCCGACCTCGAGCTCGCGTATGCGCCGCCCTTCTCTTCCGCGAAGGACCCTGTCAACATCCTGGGCTACATGGCGGAGAATGTGCTCTGCGGCGACTGTGACGTCGCCGACCCGAGCGAGGTGGCGGACCTCGTGGCTGCCGGCTGGCATCTCGTGGACGTGCGCACCGCTGCCGAACATCGGGCGGGCGCGATCGAGGGGTCGACCAACATCCCCCTCGACGAGCTCAGGGAGCACATCGACGCGATCGGCGACGACCCCGTGCTCATCTACTGCGAGGTCGGCCAGCGCGGCCACACCGCGGCATCGTTGCTGCGGGAGCTCGGCCTGCCCGCCCGCAACCTCGACGGCGGCTACAGCTCGTGGCTCGCCTCGACACGGGCCGCGGAGCCGCGCGGCGAGGAGAACCTCGGCAGTCAGCGCCAGTCGGCGCGGTCATCTGGGTGATGGCCGGGGCGAGGCCGAAGCTTGCCGGTCCCCCGGACCCCAGGGTGGGGGTGCCCGACGCCATCGTGGAGATCGCGCGCGGCCGTGAGGTCACGCCGGTCTGGCAGAACGAGTTGGGCGGTCTCACGTTCGAGGTCGGTGGCGGCGAGTCGCGGTGCTTCGTCAAGTGGGCACCGGCGCGATCGGGCCTCGACCTCGACGCCGAGGCCACCCGTCTCACCTGGCTCGCCCCCTTCACGCCGGTCCCACGAGTACTGGGACAGGGCAGCGACGCGACGGGCGCTTGGCTGGTGACGTCACCGGTGCCGGGTGAGAGCGCCGTCAGCGATCGATGGAAGGCCCAGCCTGTCGCCGCCGTGACGGCGATCGGTGTCGGTCTCCGGCATCTGCACGAAGTCCTGCCCGTGGCGAGCTGTCCCTTCTCGTGGTCTGTCGAAGTCCGGACCGCAGCCGCGACCCTGCCGTCAGTCCGGGAACCGCCACCGGTCGACCGGCTCGTCGTGTGCCACGGCGACGCCTGTGCACCCAACACGATCATCGCGGGCAGCGGCCACTGGTCCGGTCACGTCGACCTCGGGTCATTGGGTGTCGCCGACCGGTGGGCGGACATCGCCGTGGCCACGTGGAGCACGCAGTGGAACTACGGCCCGGGCTTCGAGGCGACCCTCCTCGACGCGTACGGCATCGATCCCGATCCCGCGCGGAACTCCTACTACCGGCGCCTCTGGGACCTCACGTGAGCATCCGGAATTCGGCCGCTGTCACTCAGGCTCCCCGGCCGCCACGAGGATCGCAGCGATGGAACCGTCGGCCATCCGCAAGGTCGTTTGCGTGCCGGCAGACTCGACCTGGGTCGCTCCCTGGAGAGCGGCAAAGAGCTCGGTCTCCTGCTGCGTGAGTTCGGGGGTGCACGCGTTCGCGCTCGTGGCGGTGAGGCCGGTGATGGAGATCGTCGCCCCCTCGCTCGTGTAGGTACCGGCGAAGTCGTTGCACCCGCTGTTGCCGGAAACCTCCCCAGCGGAGCCGAACGTGATCGTGGCCGTGATCTGTCCCCCCACGACGGCGTCGCCGCTGCGGTACGACGTCACGGTCCACGTGCCGGTGAGGCTCGTGTCCGTGGCGCGGAAGGACAGGATCGCCGTGCCACCGGCGTCGCGCAGGTGGAGATCACTCCCGCTGATCTCGAAGCTGTCGACCTCGACCAGTTTGGCGAGGAAGGCTGCCTCGGCTTCCGCGAGCGGGGGTGCACACGCCATCGCCGTGGCCGCGGGCGGTCCGTTCAGGCTGAGGTCGGACCCGCTCGTCCGATACGACGCCGTGTACCGGTTGCAGCCGGAGGTCCCCGTGATCTGTCCACCGGAGAACTCCGCCGTGATGACGGCGTTCGATGTCGTCGGCAGCGACGCATTGTCGAGGGTCCACGGCGTGCCTTCGAGCGGCGTCGGCTCGGAGTCGGTAGTACCGTCGCCCGATCCCGGGGTTCCCCGTGACCCCGAGTCGGCACCACAGGCCGTGACGGCGAGAGCGAACGTGACGGCCGCGAGTGCGACGGAGCCGCGGCATAGGCGCGAGGTCATGTTGCTTCTCATGCTCGCACCATATCGGAGCGGCGCTGTGCAAGGCGGTTGCGTTGCAGCCGGGGTCCCAGTCAGGTCCCGGGTTCGAGCATCGCCTCGAACTCACGCGGGGCGCACACCGGGATGTGCCCCTCCAATCCCAAGAGGTGCTTGTCGCCCGATACGAGAACCGCGCGCGATGCCTGGGCCAAGTCGATGAGGTAGTCGTCGCCGGGATCAGGCGATCGGATCGAGGACTTGGTCTGCGGGTCAGGCGACATGTCGGCCGACAGTCGCAGTAGGTCGACCAGCTCGCTCACCTCGCCGGCTGCCACACGGCTGCGCAACTTCGGATAGGCAAGGGCTCGCTCGAGCTCTCCGAGGAGCTTCTCGGAGACGACGAGCTCGAACGCTCCGTCCAGCCACGCACGCAGGATCCGGGCAGGAGTCCCCCGGGGTGCGAGCAGGGCGGAGATGAGCACGTTCGGGTCGAGTACTGCTCGCACTCAGCGTGTCCGGCGGCGAGTACGGTGCTGGGCTTCGACGGCAACCTCGACAGCTGCGGTCTCGTCCAAGTCGTTTCTTGCCCAGAGTCGATCCAGCAGATCCAGTCCCAGAGCCTGCCGCACTGCATCTTCGATGACTTCGCTGTCACCTTTACCCGTGCGCGCAGCCCGCACCTTCACGGCACGCAGGATGTCCTCGTCGATAGTCAAAGTCGTCCGCGTCTTCGCCATAGGAGCATCATAGCATCATGACGTCTGGGCATCTGCCCTGTGAGTCACAGGTCGCGCCCTCAGCCCCGTGCCAGGATGCGTTCGAGGAGGTCCGGGTGCCCGGCATGAGCGGCGGCTGCCTCGAACGCGGCGATCTGGCCTTCGGGGAGGGCGGCGACACTCGCCCGGAGCCGTGCCCGGACCGGTTCGTCGAGGGTCGAGGCGGCGAGCGCGATCTTCACGAGGAGGTCCCAGGCGTCTTGCCTGTCGATGACGTCGACGGCACGGGCGACGATGTCGTCGTCGAGGACGAGGAGCACGTCGGCAACCGAGATGATCTCGTCAGCGTCGAGGTACCCGAGGAGCTGGATGCCGTGGTGCCACGCGTCGTGACGCTCGAAGCCGTCGAACGCGGCGCGGATCATCTCGGGGTCGCCGGCGACGAGGGTACCGGCGATGCGGGTGATCTGGGTGTCGCCGAGTTGGCTGAAGAGGTGGAGTCCGTCGACCCAGAGGTCTTCGTCGTCGACGGCGGCGACGAGGCCGAGGATGCGGTCGTCGGGGATGAGGGCGACGATGGGGTCGAGGACAGTGGGGTCCTCCACATAGCGGGCGATGCGCACGACGGCGGCGCTGTCGTCGATGGCCTCGAGGATGGCCGCGACGATCCCGGCGGCGAGTTGGTCGACGAAGCCCGCCAGGGTCAGGTAGTCGCCGCGCTCCACCAGCGTGACGGCGATCGCCTGCGTGACGGGAACGCCGTGGTGCCACACGTCGTGGCGCTCGAAGCCGTCGAACGCGGCGCGGATCGTGCCGGGGTCGCCGCGGAGGAGGGCATCGGCGATGCGGGTGATCTGGGTGTTGCCGAGTTGGCTGAAGAGGTGGAGTCCGTCGGCCCAGAGGTCTTCGTCGTCGACGGCGGTGACGAGGCCGAGGATGCGGTCGTCGGGGATGAGGGCGACGACGGGGTCGAGGACAGTGGGGTCCTCCACATAGCGGGCGATGCGCACGACCGTGGCGTTGTCGTCGATGGCCTCGAGGATGGAAGCGATGATCTCGGCGGGTAGATGGTCGACGAAGCCCGCCAGGGTCAGGTAGTCGTCCCTCTCCACCAGCGTGACTGCGATCGCCTGCATGACGGGAAGGTCGAGCCGGCGTGCCAGCGCGCCGGCGACACGGGGGTCGGTGCGTGCAGTGATGTCGGCCATGAAGCCGGGTGTCATGTGCCGGGCGTACTGGCCGGCCCGCGCCGGTTCGACGAGGCCGACGAGCTGGGCGCAGAGGACGGAACCGAACCGCCGCTCGGCGAGCGTGGCCACGAGGCCGGCGGGAAGGAGCTTGGCAGCCCCGGCCACACGTTGCAGCCTCGCCGAGTTCGCGGCCTGGAACGAGTCGAGGATCTGCCAGTGCAGGAGACGGAGCCGGTCGACGTCGAGGTGTCCGAGGAACTCGATCTCGTCTTCGTCGACCTCGAGGACTCGACCCAGCTTGGCGAGTGCCGCGGCGGTCTCGACCGAAAGGGGGGCGGCAGTCACTTGAGCAGTGCCTTCACGGGGCCTCGCAGGAGTCGGGGGATGTTGCCGAGCGCACCGTCGATGGCGCTGCCCAGCACCTCGGCCTGGCGGCGCTTCGCGCTGACGACCAGATCCGCGAGCCGGTCGGCGTCGCCGGGATCGAGGCCGGTCACGTCGACCGGCGCACCGATCACATCCTCGAGCCGGCTCACGGCCCCCTCCCAATGCCCGCCGTGGCGTCGCCCTGAAATGCGAGACCTTCGTGTCCGGGAATCACTGCCGACAAGAAAGGCATGATCCGGGGGCTGTTGTCAATCATTCGAGCCGGGCGGCGCTGGGGTCCGCCCGTGGCTGATGCCCGGGAATAGCCGCTGCCTTTGAGTCGTTGGCCCCAGACGTCCACGCAGCGAGGAGTCCCAGATGACCACCACGATCGATCGTCCGGTTCACACCGTCGTGCACGGCCAGAGGTTCCACTGGGTCGGCGACGGGTTCCGCGTCACGAACCTGTTTCCCTCCGGCGCCGACCTCGGTCGTCGCATCAGCCCTTTCCTCCTCCTCGACTACCACGCTACCTACGACTACGAGCCCACCGACCGACCCCGCGGAGTCGGCGTCCACCCCCATCGCGGGTTCGAGACCGTCACGCTCGCCTTCGAGGGCAGTGTCGAGCACCACGACTCCACCGGGGCCGGCGGCGTGATCCACCCGGGTGACGTGCAGTGGATGACGGCGGCGTCGGGAATCCTCCACAAGGAGCACCACGAGTCCGAGTGGGCCAAGCACGGCGGGACCTTCCACATGGTCCAGCTCTGGGTGAATCTGCCTGCCGCCCACAAGATGGACGCACCCCGCTACCAGAGCCTCACGGCCGAGGCGATCGGTGCCGTGGACCTGCCCGACGGTGCGGGCATCGTCCGCATCGTCGCCGGTGACTACAGGGGAAACAAAGGCGCGGCCGAGACGGTCACCCCCGTCGACCTGTGGGACCTGCAACTCACCGGCGCCACACCCGTCGATCTGGCCTTCGCGCCCGAGCACAACGTGTCACTCCTCGTGCTCGACGGCACGATGGCGGTCAACGGCACACGGGCGTCCCACAGCGATCTCGTCGTCCTCGACAACACGGGCGAGATGGTCCGCATCGACCCCGCCACCCCGTCTCGTCTCCTCCTGCTCGGCGGCGAACAGATCGACGAGCCCGTCGCCGCCCACGGCCCCTTCGTGATGAACACCCGCGACGAGATCATCGAGGCGTTCCGGGACTTCGAATCGGGCAAGTTCGGCTACCTCGCCGACTGACACCGGGCCGCCTCACGTACGGATCGAGGTGCCTCGAGCGGCGTCTGGTCCGCCCTCGCGGGGAGGGAATCCATTGTGGTCACGAGAGTGACTAGTGTGACCACATGGATGTCGCGGTACGCGAGTTGAAGGCGAAGCTCTCCGCCTACCTGCAGCGGGCCGCGGCAGGTGAGCTCATCACCGTCACAGACCGTGGTCGGCCGGTGGCGGTGCTCGGACCCGTGATCGGTCGCGTGGACCTCGACGCTGCAGCCCAGGCCGGCTGGCTGACACCGGCGGCCGCGACAGGCCTGGCCCCTGTGCGGCGCCACCCCCCGCTCCGATCCGTGTCAGAGGTTCTCGAGGAGGACCGGGCGGAGTGACCCTCTACGCGGACACCAGCGCCCTGCTCAAGCGGTACGTGGACGAACCCGACTCCGACCGGGCGGTCGAGCTGCTGGTCAGCGACCCCGTGCTCGTCACCGGCCGGCACACAATCGTCGAGCTGCGGCGGAACCTCGCCTGCCTCCTCAGCGCCTCACACGCGACGTCAGCGCGGGCGGCTTTCGCCGAGGACGTAGCGTCGCTGTCCATCGTCGAACTCGACCAAGACACGTGTAAGCTGGCGGCGACGATTGCCGAGCAGACAGGGGTCCGCACCCTCGACGCCCTACACCTGGGCGCGGCCCGACGTCTCGGTACGACGCTGACGTTCCTCACGTTCGACGTGCGGCAGGCTCAGGCCGCGCGGAGTCTCGGATTCTCGGTCGCCGGTGCCTGAACGGTGACACTCGTCCGTCGGGGCCGGGACTCAGGCGGTGAGCTCGGGCATGACCTCGTGCGCGAACCGTTCCACGAGCACGTCTCCGGCACTCGGCCATCCGCATACGAGGTATCCGTAGCCGGCAGTGCGCCACTCTGCCGCCTGGCTCCGGGCAAGCTCGATGTCGTCGAGCGACAGCGACCCCGCCCGCACGATGTCCCCGGGCTCGCGGCCCGCCTCTACGGCGAGGGTGTCGAGACGCGCGGACGCCTCGCGCAGTGAGGCGGGCGTGCCGAAGGAATGCCACACGTCGGCATGTCTGGCGGCGAGTGGCAGCGTGCGGCGCGGGCCGCTCCCGCCGATCCAGATGGGCGGATGCGGCCGCTGCACGGGTACGGGTCGCATCTGCGCCCGGGAGAGTGACACGGCACGACCTTCGTAGGACACGACGTCGCCGGTGAAGAGTCGAGTCGAGATCTCCAGCGCGTCTTCGAGGAGGTCGAACCGCTCGCCCACGGACGGGAACGGGATGCCGAGCTCGCGGTGCTCCTCCTCGAACCAGGCCGCCCCGAACGACAGGTCGAGACGGCCGTGCGACGCATGGTCGATCGTGACTGCCTGCGCCGCGAACACGGCCGGGTGCCGGTAGGTCACACCCGTGACGAGGAGGCCGAGGCGGATGCGGGACGTCACACCGGTCAGGGCGGCGAGTGTCGTCATGCCCTCGAACGTCTCACCCGGCCCCTCGCCGTACAGCGGCTTGAAGTGGTCGAAACCCCACGCACCTTCGAAGCCGAGCTCCTCGGCGAGCTGCACACGGCGCACCAGCTCGTCCCACGTGACGCGCTGCTGGGCGACATCGAGGCCGAATCGCAAACCCATCCCGCCACAGTACCCGAGCATCCCCGGCTCCGGGCCCGACGGCCACTAACTTCCTGGCCGCTGACTGCGGGTTCCGGGTGACCGCGAGGTCCGGAGCGCGGCGTGCCACGTGCCACGTGCGAGAAGGTGTAGAGAAGGAGAGGCCGGTGGACAACGCGAAGAAATGGGGTGCCGAGTTCATCGGTACCTTCCTCCTGGTCCTCGGGGGATGCGGTTCGGCGATCTTCGCCGCGAAGGCGCTGACACTCGCCGATCGCCAGGTCGACGTGGGCGGGGTCGATCTCGGGATCCAAGGCATCGTGAACAGCGGGATCGGCTACCTCGGTGTCGCCCTCGCGTTCGGGCTGACCGTCGTGTGCGGGGCCTATGCCTTCGGTCACGTCTCGGGCGGTCACTTCAACCCGGCGGTGTCGGTGGGCCTGGCAGCCGTGAAGCGGTTCGACTGGAAGAACGTGCCGGGCTACGTGATCGTGCAGTGCCTCGGCGCCATCCTGGCCGTCGCCGTCATGTGGGCTGTCCAGGCAGGTCGACCGGGCGGATTCGAGATCACGCAGGGCGCCTTCGCGTCGAACGCGTACGGTCAGAACCTGGAGACAGGCCGCTTCTTCTACGACCTGCCCGCCGCGTTCATCGCCGAGGTCGTGCTCACAGCGCTGTTCCTCATCGTGATCCTCGGGGTGACGACGAAGGCAGCGTCGAAGGCGATGGCCGGCCTCTCGATCGGCCTCACCCTCACCCTCATCCACCTCATCAGCATCCCGATCACGAACACGAGCGTGAACCCAGCGCGTTCCCTCGGCCCCGCCCTCTTCGAGCGAGGTGAGGCACTCGCTCAGCTCTGGTTGTTCATCGTCGCGCCGCTCCTCGGGGGTGTCCTCGGAGCACTGGTCTGGAAGGCGGCCACCGGCGGTGACGAGACCCAGACCGGCGAGAGCGAAGCCGAGGGTGTCGAGGAATCCTGATCGCAGGCCTCAACGGCCGGCCGGGTGGATCGTGTCGAAGTCGAAGCGGGTCGCACCTGCCGGGAACGTCGAGAGAGCCCACGCGTAGACACGACGGGGATGCAGGGCCCAGAAGGGACCGAAGTCGTCAGTGCCGTCGTCGTGGTATTGGGGGTACTTCGTGAGCTGGGCGACGGCGACTGCCTTGGATATCGCCGCGTCGGCGTCCGTCACGAGCTCCACGACCCCTTCGAGGATCACGGCATGGTCGTCGTCGGGCAGGCTGGCCGACACGGCCGGGCGGTCCTCGAGGTGGCGGACCCAGCGGGTCTCCTCTGAACCGCCGAACGCCAGCGTCATGTCGACGAAGACGCCGTCCACAGGGCGAAGGTGAGGCCGCCCGTCGTCGGTCGTGGTCGCGAGCCAGTAGTTGGGTGAGGCGGCGATACGTTCCGCGACCTCGTCCCACGCGAGCAGCTCGGCGACGGTCTCCTCCGTCTGGCCGTACTCGGCGGGGAAGTGAGCGGGGACCGCCTTCGGCGTGGTAGCCACGAGAGGCTCCTCCTTCCAAGGGTGGGCTCCGGGGCGCAGGCTACCCCGAGCACGCGGGCGTGGGACGGGTATGGTCCAGGCCATGGACCCCCTCTACGAGACGTCGGCGGAGATGCAGGGGAGCGCGCTGTGACTCCCTTTCTCCTGCCCGAACAGCCGATCACCTCCCTCGAGGCGTATCTCGCCACCGCAACCGGCGGCCGCGGAGTCGAAGCCGCACACCGCGCCGGCCCGGACGGGACGATCGACGTCATCACGGCTTCGGGCCTTCGCGGTCGGGGCGGGGGCGGATTCCCCACCGGCCGCAAGTGGAGTGGCATTGCCGGGCAGACCGGGTCCCGCCACTTCCTCGTCTGCAACGGCGCCGAAGGTGAGCCGGGGACCTTCAAGGATCGCGCTCTCCTCCGTGCGAACCCGTACCAGGTCGTCGAGGGTGTGATCGTCGCCGCGTTCGCGATCGGCGCGGCCGAGGCCTACATCTGCCTCAAGAGCTCGTTCGAGCACGAGATCGAGGCGGTCACGCGCGCCGTGCAGGAGTTCCAGACGGCGGGGGTCTGCGGCGACTGCACGGTCAACATCGTGGCCGGACCGGACGAGTACCTCTTCGGTGAAGAGAAGGCGATGCTCGAGGTGATCGAGGGCAAGCCACCGCTCCCGCGCTGGTTCCCACCCCACGAGCACGGCCTCTTCGCAGCCTCGCCCCAGGAGGGGTGGGAAGCCGGACCACACGGCAGTCACCGCCGCACGGACGAGCCGAACCCCACGTTGGTCAACAACGTCGAGACACTCGCCAACGTGCCGCACATCCTCGCCCACGGTGCCGACTGGTTCCGGTCCATGGGCACCGACGAGTCGCCCGGCACGGCTGTCGCAACCGTCGTCGGTGACGTCGTGGCGCCCGGCGTGGGTGAGATCGAGTTGGGTGCACCGTTGCGTTCGGTGATCGACACGGTCGGCGGCGGCGTTGCCTCGGGCCGTAGGGTCAAAGCCGTGTTCTCCGGGGTCGCCAACCCGGTCGTCACAACCGCCGGGCTCGAGGTCCCCGTCAGTCACGAAGGGTTCGGTGCGATCGGCAGCGGCATGGGGGCAGCCGGATTCATCGTCTACGACGACACCGCCTGCATGGTCGATGCCGCCTACCGCTTCTCCCGATTTCTCTGGATCGAATCGTGCGGCCAGTGCCCGCCCTGCAAGATCGGTTCCGGCAAGATCACGGCCTGCCTGGAGCGGATCGAGACCGGTGCCGGGACGGACAGCGACATCGCGGAGATCGGCGGTTGGCTCGAGCGGGTCACGGACGGGAACCGCTGCTTCCTGGCCGTCGAGGAGATGCGTGTCGTGAGCAGTGTGCTGCGTGCATTCCCCGACGAGTTCGCCGCACACATCGAGACGGGGGGCTGCCCGCGACCGGATCGACGTCCCCTGCCCAAGCTCGTCGACCTCGGTGAGGACGGGGCGACATACGACGAGTCGTTCTGGCGCAAGCGGCCCGACTGGACCTACGACGAGGTCTGATCAGATGAGCCCGAGCGCGGTCATCGCCCGTGCAACCCTCTGGAAGCCGGCGATGTTGGCCCCGACGACGTAGTTGCCCGGAGCTCCGAACTCCTCGGCTGTCTCGAGGCAGGTCTGGTGGATGTCGGCCATGATCCCTGCGAGCCGCGCCTCCGTGTACTCGAAGCTCCACGAGTCGCGACTCGCGTTCTGCTGCATCTCGAGGGCAGAGGTCGCCACGCCTCCTGCGTTCGCGGCCTTGCCCGGGCCGAAGGCGACACCTCCCTCGAGGAACAACTGCACACCCTCGAAGGTGGTCGGCTTGTTCGCGCCTTCCGCCACGGCGATGCACCCGTTGGCGATGAGCACGGCGGCGTCGCGGCCGCTCAGCTCGTTCTGCGTCGCACACGGCAAGGCGAGATGGCACGGTATCGACCAGATGTTCCCGCCGGGCAGGTAGCGGGCGTCGGGCCGGAGTTGCGCGTAGTCCGAGACGCGGAGGCGTTCCACTTCCTTCACGTGCCTGAGGAGTGCGATGTCGATCCCCTTGGGGTCGTGCACGACTCCGTCGGAGTCCGAGCACGCGATGACGCGGCCCCCGAGCTGCTGGAGCTTGTCGATCGCGTGCAGGGCGACGTTGCCGCTGCCGGAGACGACACAGTCCCTGTCGTCGACGGAGTCGCCGATGGCTTGGAGCATCTCGGTCAGGAAGAACACGGTCCCGTAGCCGGTTGCCTCCTCCCGGACGAGCGCTCCACCCCAGTCGGTTCCCTTACCGGTCAGCACACCGGACTCGTAGCGGTTCGTGATCCGCTTGTACTGGCCGAAGAGGTAGCCGATCTCGCGCCTGCCCACTCCGGTGTCACCCGCCGGCACGTCCGTGTACTCGCCCACATGGCGGTAGAGCTCTGTCATGAAGCTCTGGCAGAAGCGCATGATCTCGGTGTCGGAGCGTCCCTTCGGATCGAAGTTCGATCCACCCTTGCCGCCGCCGATGGGCAGACCTGTGAGGGCGTTCTTGAAGATCTGCTCGAAGCCGAGGAACTTCACGATGCTCAGGTTCACCGACCTGTGGAAGCGCAGCCCCCCCTTGTAGGGGCCGAGTGCGCTGTTGAACTCCACGCGGTACCCACGGTTGATGTGCACTTCACCTTGGTCGTCCTGCCACGGCACACGGAAGATGATCTGGCGCTCGGGTTCGCATACACGCTGGATGATCTTGTTGCGGGCGAACTCGGGATGTTTGGCGATCACGAGTCCGAGGGATTCGAGGACGTCGCGCGTCGCCTCGTGGAACTCCGGCTCGCCGGGGTTGAGCCGTACGACTTCGGCATGGATGGCTTCGAGCTTCTCGTCGATCACAGGTGCCGCCTGATACGAGGGGGACATGGCGGGGGGCCGCTGCAGAACTGGCGTCGCGGTGAGAGGAAACCTGCTGACGCTTCCGCCCGAAGCTACCTGGCTGGTGTCGCCGGACCGAAACCTCGTCACCCCGGCGCGGAGGGGTCAGGTGAAGCGTGTGATCCAGCCCTCGGCGCGGAAGCGGCGGAGCTGGCGGTCGAGGAACCACGTGGCGAGGCCGAGGAGTACGAGCGTACCGACCGCGGCGATGCCGAGTTGACCCCACGCGACGGTACCGTCGGCGAGACCGATGCGCACGGCTTCGAACACGTGTGTGAGCGGGATCACCTGTGCGACGGCGGCGAGGACGGGCGGGAGCGAGTCCACGGGATAGAAGAACCCGGACAGGGGCATGAGGAGGACGAGCGTCCCCCACGAGAACACCTCGGCGCTGTCCCCGTACTGGAGCGTCAAGGCCATGACGAAGAACGTGATCGCCATGCCGAAGAGCATGAGGATCACGGCACTCGGCACGAGGACCCAGCCGGCCGTGTCGGGCGCGACGGCGTAGAAGCCGAATCCGACCACGGCGATGAGGACGACGGCGACGACGGTGCGGACGAGGCCGACGAGGCCGAGCGCCCCGAGGAACTCCCTCTCCGTGAGCGGGGTCGCGAGGAGGTTCATGAGGTTCCGGCTCCAGACCTCCTCGAGGAGGCCGAACGAACCGGCGAGCGTGAGCTGCCAGATGAGGTGGAACAGGAGGATTCCCGTCACGAGGAGACGCACGGGACCGTCGCCCTCTCCGTAGGCGACCCCGATCGACCCGAAGAGAAGGCCGTCGACGACAGGGAGGGCGATGAGGAGGAACCAATGTCCGGGGTTGCGCATCTGCACGAGGAGGTTCCGCCGCGCCATCGCCGTGACGCGGCGTCTGGAGGGTGATCTCATACGGCCTTCTCCCGCAACCGCGCGGCTTCGGCGAGGAACATCGTCTCGAGGTCGGGGTATCCCGCATCGGCGACTATGGAGTCCGCCGGCCCGTCGGCGACTATCCGCCCCGCCCGCAGGAAGATGACGCGCGTGGTCAACTCCTCGACCTCGCGCATGTCGTGGCTCGTCAGGAGGAGCGTCGCGCGATGCTCGGAGCTCATCCACTCGAGGCGGTCCCTGACACGCAGGGCGACGTCGGGATCCAGTGACGCAGTCGGCTCGTCCAGCACCACCAGCTCCGGATGGTGGATGACCGCCTTCGCGAATCCGACCAGCGTCCCCTGGCCCGAGGAGAGGGACTCGATCCGCTGGCCGGCGAGATGGCCGATGCCGAGCTCGCCGAGGATCTCGACTGCCCGCGGACGTGGGTCCGCCACGCCGTAGAGGGTGCCGAAGAGCTCGAGGGACTCGATCACTGTGAGCTTGTCGGGCAGGGGGAGGTAGCCCGCCGCGAAGCCGATCCGCTCCATGGCCTTGCTTCTCGCCGCGGGGAGGCGGCACCCCACGAGCTCGACCGTGCCGTCGTCCGGTTCGATCGCGCCGAGAAGCATGAGCAGCGTGGTCGTCTTGCCGGCACCGTTCGGACCGACGATGCCGACGCGTTCTCCAGGGGCGATCTCGAGACTCAGTCCGTCGACAGCCCGCGTCTCACCGAAGCTCTTGCACAGGCGCGTCGCACGTACGATCGGCCCCCCGGTCTCGATATCCATACGGACAGTCTGGCCGGGCCGTCCGACCTCTGCCCACACCTTTTCCCGACAGCCGGGCAGGCCCTTGATAGGTTCGGTTTCGGACCGTGCGTCCGGCCGTCCGACCCCAACCGAGCCTTCGCGTGTCAAGCCAAGCAACGACCAGATCCGTTCTCCGCTGCGCCACCCTCGTTCTCGGTGCTGTGACGACTCTGGCCGCGTGTGGTCCGACCGCCCGCCTCGAGCCCGTCGCCTCACCCACGATCGACCTCTACACCGGCAGCACAGAAAGCGGAGCCGTATTCTCGCTCACACTGCTCGACGCCGAGACGGCCCGTGTGGCGGTGCCCCACCCCTGCGGTGAAGACGACGAGTCGGTCACGTTCGTGGTGGCAGTCGACGGCACGCGGATCGACACCGAGACGCAGCGCGAGGTCGCGTGCCCGGCTTCGGACACCGAGGGTGACGTCACACTGACGATCGACGGGACGGTGAGTGGTGACGCGGCCGAAGGAAGCTACGGCATACGGGCGGCGTGGAGTGATCCGGGCAGCTCGGCTTCACAGCGTTGGGACGAAGAGCTCGGCCCCTTCACGTGGAGGGCGCGCCGCGATGAAGACACCTCCGTAGGTGAGGTCAGCATCGCCCGGATTGCCGACCCTGACATGGGATCGATCGCGGCCACAGATGATGCTGCGTGGGTGATCGCGGATGGGGGATTCCTGCACGGCTCGTCCCTGTTCCGTGCCGACGCCTCGACCGGTGAGTTGAGTCGTGTCGGACCCGGCTTCTACACCGACGTCGTCGCCGCCACCCCGTCCGCGGTCTGGGCATTCGCCTCCGACCCCGAAGCCGAGACCATGTCCCTCGCCCGGTACGACCCGGCCAGTGGCGACAACGAGGCGACCGTGGAGATAGACGGGGAGGGCTGCCTGCGTGACCTCGTGGCCGCCGGGACGAGAGCCTGGGTCGTGAATGCCTGTGACGGCCTGGTCTGGAGGGTCGATGCGGCATCCGACAGGGCGACGGGACCGAGCCGGCCCGCAGAGGGGGCCCTGGCGGACGCGAGGATCGAGGCGATCGCCGCCGCCCCGGACCGCCTCTGGGTAGTGGCGCGGCCGTCCGTGGAGTCCGGCACGATCGCGTATGGGATCGACGCCGAAACGCTCGACGTAGTCGCCGAGGTCCCGCTCGGCCTGAGCGTCGAATCCGACGAGAGGGCTTTCGCGGTCGACGGTTATCTGGTCGTCCCCACGCCGAGAGGCCCCGTGCGTGTCGAGACCGGGACCGGCACCACGCAGTTGCTGTCATCGGCTCTCGCGGTCGCACTCGACGGCACGGCGCTCTGGACGGCAGCCGAGACGGGCGCCGACATGACCGAGCTCACGGGGGTCGACGTGACCACGGGCGAAGGGGTCGACACCGTCCTCGTGCCGGCGCGTGGCGGATTCGCGGTCTCGGACGGTCTCGTGTGGGCAGTCGAGTACGGTACCGGCAGCCTCGCCCTCACTCACCTCGACTGAGCGGGAAACGGTGCGAGGCGGAGAGAGGCCCACTTGTCTGCACACAGACCACTCGACGGCCGTGTCGCTCTCGTGACAGGCGCGAACCACGGGATAGGCGCCGCGACCGCGGTCGCGCTCGCCACCCGCGGCGCGGACGTGGTCGTGACATATCTGCGCACGCACGACTCGGACCGGCCCGACGCCTACAACGTCCCCCGCGGACGGGACGCGTCACAGGTGCAGGACGCGGTCGAGGCGAACGGGGGACGCTGTCTTGCGATCGAGGCCGACCTCGCGGACGCCGCGGCCCCCGCTGCGTTGTTCGACGAGACAGAAGCGGCGCTCGGCCCGGTGTCGGTCCTCGTTCACAACGCGAGCGGGTGGCGCAAGGACACCTACTCGGCTGCGAGCGGGAACAGCCCGGCTCCCGAAAGCGCCGACGGACATCTCGTCGACAGGGTGTCGATCGACGCCCAGCTCCACGTCGATGCCCGGGCCGGCGCGCTGCTGATGGCGGAGTTCATCGAGCGCCATCGGCAGCACGAGGCCACGTGGGGACGGATCGTGACCCTCACGTCGGGTACGG
Organism: Acidimicrobiia bacterium; assembly: GCA_020850945.1. Classification (GTDB taxonomy): domain Bacteria; phylum Actinomycetota; class Acidimicrobiia; order UBA2766; family UBA2766; genus QWHP01. Next base: position 80,056 of record JADZDR010000034.1, read on the forward strand.
GACGCGAGTACCCGGGTCAGGTCTCGTACGGCGCCGCGAAGGCGGCCCTCATCAGCTACACGCTCTCGGCTGCGGCGGAGATGGCAGACGACGGTGTCGCCGCGAACGTTGTGTACCCTCCCGTGACGGACACCGGCTGGGTCACCGACGCTGTCCGGGATTTCGTGGCGAACGACTTCGAGCACCACCACGTCGCCTCGCCCGACGAGGTGGCCGAGGTGATCGCGTGGCTCTGCGCCGACGCGGGCAGGATCGTGACCGGCAACGTGATCAGGCTGAGGTGAGGACGTGATCAGGCAGGGTCGCGGCGAACCCCTCGTGCTCCTCCACGGCGTGACCGGCAGCGAGACGATGTGGCGTCACGTCGTCCCCCTGCTCGCCCCGCATCTCGACGTGATCGCGCTCACGGCGCCGGGGCATCGGGGCGGTCCCGAGGTGACTCGTGTCCGGGGGGTGTCCGGCATCGTCGACGGGATCGTCGACGGTACGGAAAGTCAGCTCGACGACCTCGGCCTCGACCGCCCGCATGTGGCCGGCAACTCGCTCGGCGGCTGGGTCGGACTGGAGCTCGCCCGGCGCGGGCGGGCGACGAGCGTGTGCGCCCTGTCGCCGGCGGGCTGTTGGGAGGCAGGCACACCCGAGCAGACACATGGGACGTCGCGTCTGAAGGCGATCATCCGTGCGACGAAGCTCGGCCGGCCCGCGCTGCCCCTCCTGGGTCGCATCCCGGCGGTGCGCCGCTTCGCCCTGCGGGACAGCGCCCTGCACGGCGATCACCTGAGCACTGCGGAGCTGCTCGAACTGGCCGACGACCTCCTCGCGTGCACGGTCCGCGACGACGTGCTCGAGACCGACGAGCAGCTCGCCCCCCTCGATCCGCTGCCCTGCCCCGTGACCGTCGCCTGGTCCGAGCACGACCGGATCCTCCCCCTCCGCACGAGCGGCGCCCGCGCCCGGGATCTCATGCCTGAGGCGGAGTTCCGGGTCCTGCCGGGAGTCGGGCACGTGCCCATGATCGACGATCCACAGCTCGTGGCCGACGTGATCCTCGAATCCACGCGAAGACGATGAAGGCCGTCAGGCCAGCCGGTCTTCGAGGAAGTCGAAGACCCTCTCGTCGCGCAGGCTCTGCGCGGCCGGCTCACAGTGCCAGTCGCCACCCTCGTGCGAGGTGAAGCGCGCGATCTCCTTCTCGCAGGTGAGGAGGTCGAAGAGCCGCTGCGACTGTCCCGGCCAGAACTGCTCGTTGTCGGGGTCGAGCACGAGGGTCGGGCAGCGGATGTCCCGCACGGTGTCGTCGTCGAGCGTCATGCGGCGAGCCGCGGTGTAGGCGTCGAACAACGACGACACGCCGTAGGGGGCGATGCGCCACGCCAGGACCGCCTTCAGGTCCGGGGGGAGCACGGCGGCCATCGTGTCGTCGAAGTCCGTCTTCTTGCCGTCGTCGAGCATCTGCACGAGCTCGGGGGGCAGCTTCCCCTCCCACGAGTCGGCGACCCGCATCACGCCGGGATCGGCGACGAGGGCGGCGATGCGATGCTCGAACGCGGCCGCGCGAGGCGCCCAGTAGCCGGCCTGGCTGATGCCCTGCAGGGCGATCTTCGCCCGGTCGACGTCCGGTCTCGATTCGAGGTGGTCGACGACGGGTGTGATCACGTGCTCCCAGTCGTGGCGGAAGTAGAGGCCCTGGCGGTGCAGGGCGGCGCCCTGTCCGGGTCCGTCGAACGTGACCGCGTTCCAGCCGCGCTCGACCGCAGCGCGTCCCCCCAGGCTCCACTGCGAGATGACCGGGCCGTCGGAGCCGTTGTTGAGGATCACCGTGGGACGCGGTGTGTCCGAGGAGTCCGGCTTGAAGAAGTAGCCCGCCAGCGTCGTCTTCTCGTAGGGGATCTCGATGCGCTCGACCGGTGTGTCGAAGAGGTCGACGGCCCGGTCCCAGCAGTGGCGGTGGCGCTCCCACAGCTTCTTGTAGCGGCTCTCGTCCTCCGAACCCGGCGACATCGACGATGCATGGTCGTAGTAGGTCGATGCCCGCAGGAGGCGGGCGCGGCCACTGACACGGTGGCCGCCGGCGAGGGAGTCGTCGGCCTGGGCGGCGAGGGAGTCGGCCGTCGCCGTCCACTCCCGCACCCAGGCCTCACGGTCGCCCTCGGGGATGCGTTCGATCGTGGCCAGCGTCTCGCCGACGTCCGCGATGTTCGAGTATGCGAACCCGAGGCTGAGGAGGACGGCGAAGTGCATGCCCTCGTCTTGGTAGAAGCGTTGCATGCGCGCATGGTAATGCCGCCCGAAGGGGCCTCGGTCCACACCGGATCTGGGTACCTCAGCGGCGATATATCGCCGCTGAGGTACCCAGATGTGTGGAGGGTTACCGGAACATCATCTTCTCGAACAGGGTTCGTCCCCTGACCGTCTCGTGGATCCCGTCGAGGTCGACGTGGAGCTCCATGTCGGCGTTGAAGTCGTAGTACATGGGGTGCTCGAACATGTGGAGGGCGTTGTGGGTGAAGCCGTGGTGGGGGCGTGACATGTCCAGGGCCTCGATCATCTCGACGTTGCGCACCTGCATGCTGACGCTGCCCCTGCCGGACTTCCAGGTCCAGTCGAGCTCCGTCGGGTAGGTCTGGTGGCCTGGACCCGGCACGTCTCCCCGCGTCTCGAGGCGCAGCGGCAGCATGTCGTCGGTGATCAGCTCTTCGCCTTTGGTGAGCATGAACGTGGGGATGTTCAGGGCGCCCAACCCGAAGTGGCCCTTGGTCGTCATGCGCACGTACACGACCGTGAAGTCGCCGATGTGGGCACGGCCCCAGTACCAGTGGTCGAGGCCGGCGGACATCTCCCGGTTTCCCCAGTTGTGGTCGTGGTAGCCGGAACCGGTCACGCGGTGGGGTTCGCCGCCGTCGACGGCCACGGTGCCGTGCACGGTCCCGTAGGGGACGGGCACGACCCACCCGAGTTGCTGCTTGTGGGCCGAGTCGTAGTACGTGATGCCGGCGCCGGGTCGCCACGAAGGGGCGTGCCGTTCGAGTGTGAGGTCCGCCTTGATCCCTGCGTCCTCGAGGTGCAGTCGGTACCGGGCGAGGTCGCCGCGCACGGTGTTCGGGCCGACCCGCACGTCACAGCCGTCCGCGGCCGCGGAGAACTCGCTCCTCGGATGGTTCACGCCCGCGCGGATCTTCGTGCCGTCGGACCCGTGGTAGATGACGAGGACCGACGGGTCGAGCGGGCCGTCCGGCCCCGTGTGCGGCTTCGTGTTGAAGGTTGCGACGAGGGTCGATCCGTCGTCGAACTGCATGTCGAAGTACCACCACTCGAAGGAGTGCTCCAGGTCGTCGACGGTGCGCAAGCCGTCTTCGGAGACAGCGACGACCTTCGGGTCGACCCCGAGCGAGGCGAGGGCTTCGGCCTGGGCGGCGTCGATCTTCGCTCGCATCTCCGGCGTGTCGGGTATGTCGTGCACGCGCATGGCGTGATCCTTCCGGGAGGGACGCGGTCGCTCGCGTGGCGGCCGTCCCCCTTGGGATCGGCGTGAATGGCGGCGGGCTGAGCGGTCTGCGCAACCTCAGCGGGCGAGGTCAGCCGCGAGACGGGGGCGGTCGAGCTTGGCGTTGTGGCGCCGGTCGACCGGGATGCGATCGAGGATCTCGACGCGGGTGACACCCGACGTGGTGTCCCGCGCCCCGAGGAGATCTTGGATCGAGTTCCGGAGCGCCTGCCTGTCGACGCCGGGTTCGGGCTCGACACAGATCGTGGGCACGGTCTTGCCTCCATCTGCGGGAACCCCGACGAGGGCGCTGCGCCGCACCCCGGGGCGGGCGTTCACCACCGGCTCGACGCAGAGCGGGTAGAGCACGCCGTCGTCGGTGACGACGCGGTGTGAGCGTCGCCCGCACACCCAGAGGCGGCCGGACGTGTCGAGATAGCCGGTGTCACCCAACCGGTGCCACGTGCCGGTTGGATCGGGGATCTGGTTCTCGCGGTCCGCCTGCGGCCGGTCGTAGTAACTCTCGCTGATGTGGGGGCTGCGGGCGACGACCTCGCCGATCTCGTCGGCGGGCAACTCGATCGCGTCGTCCCACGACGCGATCGCATCGTCGTCTACGGCGACGATGCGCACCTCCACGCCGGGCAGCGGTGTGCCGACGCAGACTCCGGCCCCGCGTTCGGTCTCTGCCCATGTCTCGCCGGTCACGGTGCTGCCGGCGATCTCGGTGAGGGGCAGGGCCTCGGTGGCGCCGTAGTCGGAGTACATCTCCGCGCCCGTGTCGAGCACGTCGGCAACTGCCGCGAAGAGCGGGCCTGGCACCTCCGCTCCACCGGCGACGATCCTCTTCACACCCCCGAGGCGGGTTCCGGTATCGGCCGCATGTCGGGCGAGGTTGGTGAGAAGCGCCGGTGAGGCGAACATCGACCGTACGCCGCAGTCTGTGATCGTGCGCAGGAGCAGGGCCGGGTCGGCGTCGCCCGGTCCCTTCAGGGTGAAGTCCATCGGCGGGATGACGACCGTGCCTCCGGCACTCAGGCCGATGATCCAGAACATGGGGAAGGTCACCATGTCGACGACATCCCGTCCGTCCGTGTAGCCCCAGTGGCCGAGGACGAGGTCGAGCATCGCCGCGAGGTTGCGCTGGCGCATCACCGTGGGTTTCGGGGCGCCCGTACTCCCGGTCGTGAACGCGATGACCGCGGGGTCCGCCGGTGCGACCGCGGGTGGGGCGGGTGAGGCCGGGGGGCGGTGGCGCTCCAGGGACCGCATCGACGGCAGGCCCGGCAGACCCGGTCCGCCGACCACCACGGTCGTGCGCACGGTACCCCGGCCCCAGCCAAATGCGAGGCGGGCGGCGAGCGCAGGTGGCGTGCCGAAGAACACCTCGGGTCCGACGCAGGCGAGCGAACGGGCGACACTGCGCAGGCCGTGGCTGTGCGGCTCGATGCCGACGACGACCGCGCCCACCCGCCACAGGGCGAGCGCCAGCACCATTGCGTCGAGGCTCGGCGGCACCATGAACGAGCACAGCGTTCCCTCGTGCACGCCGATCTCACGCAGGCCGACCGCGAGCGCCTCGGCCCGGTCGCTCAGCTCACGGTACGTGTGTTGGCGGTACTGGATGCGGCCGCCCGGACGGCGCAACGCCCGGATCAGCGCCACCCGTTCTGGATCGTCCACGGCGATGCGCCGCACGCGGGTGGCGATGTCGACGGTCGTGGCGGGAGTCGGGGTCGTGGACGTCATGGTGTGGTCTCCGCGGGCCGGCGGGGCGGAACGTGGATCGAGGCGAACTCGGCGATGATGGAGGTCACGGCAGCGGGGTCCTCGAGCATGGGCAGATGGCCGCAGCCGGGCAGCTCCTCGGCTCGTTGGGGAGCGAGGTGTTCGCCCAGACGCCGGCCGGCTCGCGGTGACAGGACGCGGTTCTCTGCTCCCCAGATCGTGCAGAGCGGTGTGGCGGAGAGGTCGAGCTCTTCGTCGAGAGCCCGGTACGCGCGCATGTCGTCGAGGACGTCGACGAGTGCGGGCAACTGGTCGGCCCGGCGGTTGGCCGCGACGAGCTCCGCATCGTGGTGCACACCGCGGGCGACTCCCTTCGGCCCGATCTGGAATCGGACCGTGGTGACAGCCGCGATCTCCGGCGGGACGACGCGACGCGCTATGCGTCGTGCGAACCGCGTCGGGGCGGGAGCCCAGCCGTACATGGTGTGCAGACGGCCGAGGCCACCGGCTGCGAAGGTCGCCTCGGTGAGCGGGTTGACGAGTACGAGTGCTGCGACGGCGTCGGGGTGTTCTGCGGCGACCCCGGCGGCGATGGCGCTGCCCATGCAGTTCCCGACGAGCACGACCGGGGCGAGGCCGAGCTCGTCGATCAGCGCCGCCACCACGTCGACGTAGTCGGACAGGACGATGCCGTCCTGCGGCCGGGGTGAGCAGCCGAAGCCGGGCAGGTCGAGGGCGAGGACGTCGTAGCCGTCCTGCAGGTCCTCGAACTGGTGACGCCAGATCGTCGATGACGTGCCGCCGTTGTGGAGGAAGATCATCGCCGGTCCTGCCCCCGCCCGCCGATAGCGGACCTCGATGCCCGCGTGCGTGAAGCGTTCCATCAGATGGATCCTCCTGCCGGTCCAATGTGGCGAACACCACTGTCTATCACGGTGTCTGCCCCACCCGCAACAGAAGAAGAGCCTCGCGGAGAGAGCTGGGCGAAGCTCGGGCAACAAGTAATAGACAGAAGTGTTTTTCTCCGGTACGGTGGCGGTCTGCCCACGGCGGGCATCCCCGACGTTCGTCGAGCACAGGGAGGGGACCATGCCTACGACCTTGTCCACCTTGCCACCGGAGGCTTCGCAGGAGACCCGCGCAGGTCGGGGCTCCTCCCGCCGCCGAATGCTCGCCGCAGTCGTGGTGCTCGCCACGTTGCTCCCACTGGCCGTGGTGCAACTCGTCGCCGACGAAGCCCGCGCTGACGCGCCCAACCTCGTGTCGCGCAACGGCATCACCGTCCAGGCTGTCCGCTGGATCAGCTCCCGCACCCTCGAGGCCGACATCTCGACCTCCCTTGTCGCGGCGAACTCGGTCAGCGGTCCGCACCGCATCCGCATCACGCTGCCGGCCGGGTACTTCCAGAACCCGTCCGCCCGCTACCCGGTCGTGTACCTCCTCCACGGTGGAGCCGGGGCGAACTCTTCGCAGTGGACGACGGGCGGCGGCGCGGCCGAGCTGATCACGGCGAACCAGCCGGTGATCACGGTGATGCCCGACGGCGGCAAGGTCGGCTGGTTCACGAACTGGGTCAACCAGTCACGGGGCACGCAGCGCTGGGCGGACTTCTATCTCACGCAGGTGATCCCGTGGGTCGACGGCAACCTCCGTACCATCGCCGCCAAGAACGGCCGCGCGATCGCGGGCCTGTCGATGGGTGGGTACGGCGCCGTGCGCCTCGCCCAGGACCGCCCCGACCTCTTCACCTCCGTTGCCAGCTTCTCAGGGGCTGTCGACCTCGGCGACATGGGCATCCGCACCGTCGTCACCGAGCAGGCGATGCAGTTCGGCTTCCCGGCCGACGGCCCATTCGGCAACCCGTTCTGGCCGTGGGACGGCGTGTGGAATGCGAAGGACCCGATGCGGCGCCCCACGCGCCTCGCGGGCATGCAGATCCTCCTCTACGCCGGTGCCGGTATCCACGATGCCGACGTGCTCGAGCGAACCCTCGGCCAGGCCACGGACCGCTTCAGCAAGGTCCTCGCAGCCAACGGCGTCCCCAACTTCTGGTGGATGTACGGCCGGCCCGGCCCGTCTGTGCCCTTCGGATGTGACGGTGGCCACAACTTCAGTTGCTGGAACTTCGCCTTCAACGACGCCCTGCCTCGCATGATGTCCGTCCTTGCGCAGCCGACACTGCCCACGACCACGACGACGACGACACCTCCGGGTGCCAACGTGGTCGCCAATCCCGGCTTCGAGAGCGGGATGACCTCCTGGGCATGCCTCGGGACGTGCGGTGTCGACACCAACATCGGCCTCTCCCGCACCGGCGTGGGCAACGCCTGGGTGCGCAACACGACGGGATGGCACGACATCCACCAGACGGTGGCGGTGTCGGCCAACCGCACCTACCGGGTCAGGGCCTGGATACGTACGTCCGCCAACAACACGGACGGGTACTTCGGGCTTCGGACCACCGCCGGCCAGGTGGTGGGTGAGACGCGGTTCTACAGCCTGCCCGGGTACACGCAGGTGTCGGTGGACGTCGCCTCCGGCCCGCACACGAGTCTCGTCGTGTTCGCCGGTCTGTGGGCGAACGGCGACAAGTGGGCGCAGATCGACGACGTGTCCGTCGCCGCCCTCTGACCCGACCTGCGGAGGTCGAAGACAGGGCTGTCTTCGACCCTGATGGCCGTCGCTACACTCGCCGCATGACCGCGAGCTCCTCACGTGCGCTGCCGCGCGGCCCGCACGGGTTGAGCCGCGAGGAGGTGGCCCACTCGCAGCGCACGCGACTCCTCACCGCGATGACGGAGGCCGTCGCCGAGAAGGGCTACGCGAACACGGTGGTCGCCGACGTCGTGTCACGTTCGGGCGTGTCGCGTGCGACCTTCTACAAGATGTTCGCCGACAAGGAGGCGTGCTTCCTTGCCGCCTTCGACATGAACGCCGAACTCGTCGCCCGCGTGATGGAGACCGGCCTCACGGAACTGCACCATGACAGCGACATCGAGCCGATCGACCGGCTCGACCGCGTGCTCGAGCTCTACCTGACGGCGCTGGCGAGCGCCCCCGCCCTCGCCCGCGTGTTCCTCGTCGAGGTCTACGCGGCCGGTCCGGCCGCCATCGCCCGCCGCCGCGCGACCCAAGACCGCTTCGTGGACATCGTCGCCGCGACATATGCCGGACGACCGGGCATGCTCGGCACGCGGGAGAGTCAGCGATTCGCAGCCGAGTTCGTCGTCGGTGCCGTGAGCTCGATGGTCACGAACATCGTGGGGGCGGGAGACACCGACGCGTTGCCTGCCCTGCGCGTGAAGCTCATGAAGCTCGCCCGCCAGTTCCTCGAAACCTGAAGGCCCCGGCCGGGTGGAGATCAGAGGCGGGCCACCTCGTAGGAGTCGACAGCGGGATCGACGGTGACGAAGGTGAGATGCTCGAGCCGGGCTTGGGCGATCAGGAGACGGTCGAAGGGATCACGGTGGTGTGGCGGCAGCTCGGCAACCGCGAGCGCGTGGCTGTGCTCCACGGGCAATCCGATCACGCCGTGGCGCTGCATGCGGGTCGGGATGTATGCGGACGGCGGCTCCGGCAGCGACAGTCTGCCCAACATGAACTTGATCGTGATCTCCCACGCAGAGGCAGCCGAGAGCACCAGGTCGTTGGTCGGGTCCCCGAGAGCCGTCAGGATCCGGGGGGTGAGGCGTTCGGGTTCGGCCTGGAGCCACAGCCACACGTGCGTGTCGAGCAGGAGCCTCACGACTCGAACTCGGCCAGAAGATCCTCGGGCAGGGGTGCATCGAAGTCGTCGGGCACTGCCAGGAGGCCTCGGTCCTGCCCGAACACTCGCTCCCTGCGGTCGCTGATCGCGGAGATCCGTGCGACAGGTACACCGGAACGGGTGATGACGACGTCCTCCCCGCTCGCCACCCGCCTGAGCAGGCGCGACAGGTTGGTCTTCGCCTCGTGCACACCGACGGTGATCATGCCCACAGTCTAGACTAAGTCGTCGACTTAGTCATAGTAGCCCTGCCGAGGAGATGATACCTTTGGTCACCTGCATCGTCGTCGGGAGGACGCATGGGGCGGAAGAGCTCGGGGAGGTCACGCCCCCTCGCAGTCGTGGTGTCGCTCGCCGTGGCGGTTGGTGGTGTGGTGGTCCCGGTGTCGGTGGGCGGTGTGCCCGCCGCCGGCGCGACGGCAACGACCGTCTGTGAGATCCAGGGGATCCGGGTGCCGGTCGAGGTGCCGTTTGCCGCCACCCCGCGGGGCGGCGCCGTCGAGATCGAGATCACGTTCCCGGAGCTGCCGATCGATCTCACGATCGAGTCGGCCACCATCGTCGTGCCGATCCCGGCCGACGTCGAGTCGGTCGGCTCCGTCGTGTTCAGCGGCGGCAACCTGCCCGTGACGTACAGCATCGAGGGCGGGGAGGTCCTCGTCACCGTGACCGGCCCGGCCCCGTCCGACGCGGTTGAGCTTCCCACGGCACTCGTATCGTTCACACTGGAGGACGGAGCGGACCCGTCCCTTCCCCGCTGGGTCGAGTTCGAGAGCCTCACGGCGGAGACCGATGTCGGCACGGCCACGTGCGAGCCGACGACCGAGCCACCGCCCCCGCCGCTCACCGCGACGACTCCCGACCCGGATCCCTTCTACGCGCCCGACCCGGGCTTCGAGACCGAGCCGCCCGGCACCGTGTTGCGGTCGCGGCCGTTCTCGGTCCGGCTGTCGGGCCGCGTCCTCCCGATAGCGGCCACACAGGCCCTCTTCCGTACGACCGACACGGTGGGTGAGCCGGTCGCCACAGTGGTGACGCTGCTCCGGTCGCCCATCCCCTACAAGCACGGCGCGCGGCCGCTCGTGTCCTACCAGTTCGCCACCGACAGCCTCGGTGCCCGCTGCCAACCGTCGCGTGCGCTGGCCGCAGCCTCGGGCGGGAACGTCGAGATGATCCTCGTCCTCCTCTTGCTCCTCTCGGGGTATCACGTCGCGATTCCCGACTACGAGGGGCCACGTTTCGCCTACGGGGCCGGGCGCATGGAGGGGCAGGCGGTGCTCGACGGTATCCGGGCGGCGGAGAGCCTACCGGGCACGGGACTGGCGGGTGTCGCGACCCCGGTCGGGATGTGGGGCTACTCGGGAGGTGCCATCGCGAGCGGATGGGCGGCAGAGCTGCACGGCTCCTATGCGCCGGAGCTCGACATCCGGGGTGTCGCCTCCGGTGGCACACCCGCCGACCTGCTGGCCACGGCCCGCCACATGGACGGCACCTTCATGTCCGGCTTCATGCTCCTCGTCGCCGTCGCCCTCGCCCGCGAATACCCGTACTTCGGGTACGCGTTCAACGACGCTGGCCGGGCGCTCGCCGCCGACTTGGCAGACGCCTGCACGGACAAGGGGTTGACCGGGTACCCGTTCCGCCGTATCGGCGAGTTCGTCTCCATCGACGACCCGCTCACGAACCCGCTCGTCGTGAAGGCGCTCGAGGACACCAAGCTCGGCCGGGTCGCGCCGCGGGCGCCGGTGTTCCTGTACCACGCCGTCCACGACGAAGGCATCCCGTTCGCGGAGGCCGTCGCCCTCCACACCGCCTGGTGCGAGAAGGGTGCCGACGTGACCTTCTACGCCGACCGGGCGAGCGAGCACGTCATCCTGCCGATCACGCAGTCGTGGCGGGCGTTGCGCTTCCTGCGCGACCGGTTCCGGGGCACCCCGACGGCCGGCACGTGTCCGCCGGCCCCCTAGGTGGCGGGTCTCGTGAGGCGGGGGAGGAAGCGGCCCGTCGTCGCCCGGTACTGCTCGTACGTCGCGCCGTGGGTAAGGGCGAGGTAGGGCTCTTCGACGAAACGGACCTGGAGCTCGAGCGCGCTGGCGAGCACCAAGAAAGCGGCGATTCCGAGTGGATTCGCGACGAGGAGGGTGAGACCGAGCGTGGCGACGAGCATGGCCGTGAAGATCGGGTTGCGGACCCGTGCGAACACGCCGGTCGTGACGAGGTCCGTGCGCTGTGAGTCGTCGACACCGATGCGCCACGAGTCGCCCATCGCCATCTGGGCGACGAGCGTGAGACCGATGCCGGCCACCCCGAGCACGACTCCTGTGACCGCGGCCCACGTCGTGTCGAGGAAACCCACCCGACTCATGCCGGCGATGTCGGCGATCGGGGCGGCGGCGAGAAGGACCAACGCGCAGACCAACCCGAGCGCAGCCGCGAGCTCGGGGAGCGGTGCGCCCCGACGCGGGCGGATGAACCCGGTGGATCCGGTACGGCGCCACTGCACCCACGACCTCCAGCCGAACGCGAGGGCGAAGAACACGACCTCGACGCCGACCGCCACCCATCCACGGGTCACGACCCGACCCCTGTCTCCCAGTCGAGGTCGAGGATGTGAGTGAGGGCCTCCATCTGCTCGATGTGGTGTGCGGTTGAGTCGCTCCGGAACCGGTAGTTGAGGACCGTGGTTCCGGCCGCGATGTACGCGTCGGCCTGGCGGCGGATCGTGTCCGTGTCGGTCAGGGGATCGACGGCAGGTTCGGGCCAGAGGACGACGTCGAGGGGGCGGTTGCGTTCCTCCCACGCCGGCAGGCGGTGCGCCCAGTCCAGCATCTCGCGCACCGCGTCGAGATCGAGGAGGAAGGGCATCCACGCGTCGCCGAGCTCGACTGCGCGCCGCAGCGAACGCCGCGTGCGGCCCCCGACCCAGATGGGCACGTCCTCGCGGGGGGAAGCCGGTTCGACGACGAGGCCCTCGAACCGGAAGTGGCTTCCCGCGTAGTCGGGTGTCACGCGCCCCCACGCCGCCCGGATCGCCCGGATCGCGTCGTCGGCGACGTCACCACGCCCTGCGAACGGCTTGCCGAGGAGGGCGAACTCCTCCTCCAGCGATCCGACGCCCACGCCGAGGACGAGGCGGGATCCGCTCAGGAGATCGAGCGTGCTGTAGTGCTTCACCACCTCGAGCGGATGGTGGTAGGGGAGGACGACGATGTTCGTGACGAGACGGATCCGTTCGGTCAGTGCCGCCAGGTACGAGAGGGTGGCCAGCAGGTCCCAGTAACGGTGACCGCGTCGCGGGTCGACGTCGACGGGCACCGCGACATGCTCGCTCGCCGTGAGGTGGTGGTAGCCGAGGCGGTCTGCGGCGCGGGCGACGGCGACGAGGTCGTCGACGCCGGCACTCTCCTCCCAGGCGTTGTGAGACCTGGGCAGGAGGAGGACGACAGGCGTGATGATCCCGATCCGCATTTCCCGCCTCCTCGTGCGTTTCCCGTTCCTGCCCGCGCGGCCCTGACCACCGCAAGATACGGGTTGCGGGTGCAGCATGCCGGACTTCCCAGGTGCCAACTTATCGTATATGATAAGTCAGATGTCTGCCATGAGCCCGGTGCTGCGCCAGGTCCTCGCCTCGGCCGCCCGCCTCCAGGAGGTGGTCCCCGATGCGGTTCTCGTCGGTGACGCGGCGGCCGCCCTCCACGCCGGACATCGCGACTCGTTCGACCACGATCATGTGTTGGAGGATCTCTCCGACCGCTACGAGGCAGTGCTCGACGCCGTCGAGGCGACGCAAGGGTGGGCGACGTCGGTGCGGGCGTCGAAGCCGCCCGTCACGATCATGGGCAGTCTCGGCGGGGTCGAGGCGGGACTGCGCCAGATGCGCCGCACGCGGCCGCTCGAGACCTGCGAGGTCGACCTCGGTGACGACGGTCGAGTCGTCGCCCCGACCGCAGCCGAGGCGTTGCGCATCAAGGCGTACCTGGCCGTGCAACGCAACGTGGTCCGCGACTACCTCGACGTCGTTGCGCTCGCCGACCATCTCGGCGAGGACGCCGCGGTGGAGATCCTGGCGGACATCGACGACTACTACGACGACCGCTCCGGCGAAGCCGGGTCGGTGCTCACCTCGCTCGTGGCGGCGCTCGCAGATCCGCGGCCCCGCGACCCCGACGTGATCGACGAGCTGCCCCGCTACAAGGGGCTCGACCCACGCTGGCACCGGTGGACCGATGTCGTCGACGCCTGTCGGTCCCTCGCCCTCCGCCTCGCCGGAGCGGCCTGATGGCGCTCCGATTCCGCAATGTCGACGCGTCCCCGGAAGACGACGTGCGGACGTGGCCGCACGAGGCGCTCGTGACCGCAGTCGACCGCGGCCTCGTCCCCGACTGGCGTCCGATCTTCGACGAGATCCGCCGGTCGCCGTGGGGCCCGGTCGCGCGGCGCGTCGAGAGGTATCTCGCCTACCGCGAGCCGGACGGGGTCGGCACGCTGTTCTCACTCGCTGTCGAACGCGCCCGCCGCGACAGGGAACGGGAGGATCGAGCCGAAGTGGCCTCCCGCATCCGGGCGGCCGTGGCACGGTCCGGGCTCACCAACGCCGAGTTCGCCGCCCTGATCGGGACGAGCGCGTCGCGGCTCAGCACGTACGTGAACGGGAAGGTGACGCCCTCCGCCGCCATGCTCGTGCGCATCGAACACATATCCGTCGCACACTTGCTACACTCGTCGCATGTCTGAGGTCGCATCTCGGGTTCTTCGCAACTCGACTCGATCGCTGTTGGAACGTGTCGAGTCCGGCGAGACGATCACGATCACGGTTGACGGCAGGCCCGTGGCCCTGCTCACCCCCGTCGGGCGTCGCCGCCGCTGGCTGCCCAGGAGCGAGTTCGTGTCGTCCGTCCTCGCCCACCAGACCGACAGCGGATTCGCCGGTGATCTCGAGCAGCTGGCGGGTGAGACGACCGACGAGGTCCCGCTCACGTGAGTCGTGGCTTGGCCGACACTTCCGTGTTCATCGCGCGGGAGAGCGGAAGGGTCTTGGACTCAACCGCGTTGCCCGACGAGCTGGCCGTGTCGATCGTCACGATCGGAGAGTTGCGGGCAGGAGTGCTTGTGGCCGCGAGCGTCGAAGTCCGGGACCGTCGTCTCAGGACGCTGGCGGCAGCCCTGGAGCTCGATCCGATCCCGGTCGACGAGGATGTCGCTGTCGAATGGGCGCGACTGCGGGTTCTCCTCCGAGACGGCGAACAGCGGATGCCGGTCAACGACTCCTGGATCGCGGCGACCGCTCTCGCCTTCGACGTTCCCGTCGTGACCCAGGACGGAGACTTCCCGGAGATCGCAGGCCTGACCGTCGTCCGCGTGTGATCTCGCCCCACCTCGGTAGGGGGGTACGGATGAAAACGCGTGGACACTGCCCTACGTTGTGCGCGGAACGACGATCCGGGAGGGCGAGGTGGCCCGCGACGACACGGGATGGTGGCAGTCGAGCGTCGGATCCTCCGTCGCGCGACGCAGCGTCCTCAAGGGCCTGGGGCTGAGCGCCGGGACGGCGCTGGCCGAAGGCAACCTGTCTCGGTCGCCCCTCATGACGAGCCTCGCGGCAGTCGTCACGGAGCCGATCACGGAGCTCGACGTGCTCCGGCCGGAGGACTTCCTCTACCTCCGCTTCCGGTTCGTGAACCTCCTCGTCGACACGTCGCTGCCCAACCAGCCGATGCTGCGGCGGCGCAGATCCGATCGCCGGGCCCTCGTCGTCGTCGGGTTCCCGCCCCAGCACGTCGCAGAGGAGGTCCTCCTCACGACAGGCGCGCAGGGGAGCCCACCGAACCCGCCGCCGCCCGACCAGCTCGTCGACCCGGTGCCGCCCGCGAACGTGGGAATGGCGGCGCGTCTCGCACGCAGATCGCGCCTCGCCTTCGAGTTCCCCGACGGCGTGCAGGCGATCCCGTTCACGATGGACTCACTCCTCGACTGGGCGGCGCTCACGCCCCATCTCGTACCCGTCGCCGGTGACTGGTCGTACGTCTCCACGATGCCGCAGTTGCGCAGACCCACGGACAACGAGACGGCGATCGAGGCGCCGTGGTGGCTCGTGCTGTCACCGAGCAGCCAACAGGCGTGGGCGCATGCCGCCGAGCCCGTGTCCCACAACGGCCGCACCGAGCTGTGGCACACCCGTCTCGCCCGCCTGGACAACGGCGTCGTCGACGAGGCACAGCCCGACGGGGTACGGGCCGTGTGGGCGCGCGATCCCGACTTCGGGGACTACCTGCGCGGCACGGCCACGCCACCGGGGATCATCGACCAGCTCCGCTCACCCCACATCTCCACAGACGGCATGCCGATGCGCATGGCGTACACGCCCCAGGACCGACTCGACGCCGTCCGCAACACCTCCGACTACAGCGCCTACAGCCCCTGGACCATCCCGAGCGGCTACATGCCCCAGCCGTTCCGCACCGAACGCCTCATGCTGTCCTCCCTCGGGGCGTGGGTCGACATCGACGGCAACTGGGCCGACTCGCCGTTCAACAGCCTCGTCGAATGGCGTCACCGGGCGACGCTCGGCCGCGACCACTACGTGCGCATCGTGAACAAGGGATACCTGCATCCCTTCGGCCACAGGGCTGTGCTCGTGCGCGAGACGGAACGCAGGTTCCGCGACGACAACGGCACCCGCGGGGCGTACCTCCTTCTGCGCGCATTCGTCGTCGTCACGCAACCGGTCCGTGAATATCCCGCCTCGCTCGGCCTCCCCATCGGAGGTCGGAGCTTCCCGTTCCAGCAGCTCGAGGTCGTGACGCGGGTGTCACCCGGTTTCGGCGGACTCGACACGGTCGGCGACCCGCATGCGTTCCAGCCGCTCGACGTCCCGAACGGGAGCCCGATCGCCCTCGGTTTCCGTGGCACCGACTGGGAAGGCAACACCGCGACCTTCAACGCGCCGTTCGTGTTCGTGGAGGACGTCGGAGACGCCCCGTTCGACGCCACGGTCATGCAGAGCGTGAACAGCGCCTATGCCGCCCTGCCCGAGGTGCGACGGCGTGCGGACCTCGCGGGCCAGCCCGTCGCGTTCGCGCCGCCGTCCGTACCAGGCAACACGTCGTTCCCGGTCGGAGAGCTCGTGTTCGGCGCCCTCGACGCCGTGAGCAATGCCGCCGGGAGCGCCTTCCGTGACGCCGACCAACTCCGCGGCTTCCCGCAGATGCGCAGGGGGCTCGTGAACCTGCCGGTCGTCGAGCAGCTCGCCGGTGTACCCGGCCTCGCGCCCTCGGTCGAGTACGTGGACCAGTACCTGCAGAACGGCTTCGACGGTCTCGTGAACGCCGGCGAGGCCTTCCTGCGGTTCCCCCAGCCCCTCCCGCTCCCGTTCTCCACCGAGAACGCCGGTGGCATGGCGAACCCGAGCCAGCAGCTCACGGCCATCACCCGCAACCTCGGGCCGGTCGCGGGCGAGCTCGCGCACGTCCTTGCCGACGAGTTCCACCCCGACAAGGTCTTCAGCGACCTCGCCGCCAAGATCCTCGGCGGCATCCCCCTCAAGGACATCCTCAACGTCGTGAGCGGCGTCGCAGGCGACGCCGAGAAGGCCATGAAGTACGCGCGGGAACAGCTCCCCGACGAGGTCGTCGTCCGCTTCCGCTGGAAGCCGGACCTGAAGAAGGACCCGCTCCACATCTTCGAGCCGCTCTCGAACCCGAAGACGGACGCGTTCATCGAGGGCGAGGCCCGCCAGAGCGTCAAGGACCCGAACAAGCGCAGCGCACGCTTCCACGGCGAGATCACGAGCTTCCGCCTCCACCTCATCGGCGACGGCCCGACCGAGTTCCTGCGCATCAGCGTCTCGAAGCTCTCCTTCACGTCCGCGACGGGCCAGAAGACCCAGATCGACGTCGCCGTCGACGACGTCGCCTTCCAGGGGGCGCTCAAGTTCGTGGACGAGCTGCGCAAGTACCTGCCGGCGATCGGCAAGGGCCTCGACTCCGTCCCGATCCCCAAGGCGATCACGGCGTCGATGGGCATCGCGATCCCCGCCGTCGCGGTCGGTGTCTTCGAGCTCTCGAACCTGGCCTTCAGCGCCGCCGTGACCGTTCCCCTCACAGGCGATCCGGTCCGGGTTCGTTTCGCCTTCTCGTCCCGCCAGGACCCGTTCCTGCTCACGATCAGTTGTTTCGGCGGGAGCGGCTTCTTCGCCATAGCCATCGGCGCCGACGGAGTGGAGCTGCTCGAGATCCAGTTCGCCTTCGCCGCCTCTCTCACCCTCGACATCGGGGTCGCCCAGGGTGGTGTCGACATCACGGCCGGCATCTACCTGAAGCTCGCCAAGCAGGGAAACAGCGAGAACGTCACGATCGAAGGCTTCCTCAAGATGCACGGGCAGGTGAGCGTGCTCGGGATCGTGAGCGTGACGCTCGACGTGTACCTCGCGTTCCAGTTCCTCCACAAGGGCGGCCCACCCGAACGCAACATCGTGACCGGGCGCGCGAAATGCACCCTCAAGGTCGAGATCGCCTTCTTCTCGATCAGTGTGAGCGTCGACATCCAGCAGTCGTTCGGCGGCGACCCCAACGACCCGACCTTCGCGCAGGCGATCAGCGCCGGCGCCTGGGCCGAGTACGCCGCCGCCTTCGCACCGGTGAGCTGACCTATGGCAACACAGACAATCATCTGGACCACACTGCCCAACGGCATGGGACAGGGCGGGAGGCCGCGACTCTCCGTGCACGTCGCGCCCCGTCTCGTACCCAACGGTGCCCAGGGCACGCTCGCCGACTTCGCCGACTTCGTCACGTGGCCCAACACCGCCCTCTCGAACTGGCGGGTCGTGTTCGGCAACGGTCAGACGATCCCCGCGAACGTCGTGACGAGCCCGGCTGCGAGCGCCGCCCGTTGGAACGACCTGTTCGCGTCGACGACGCTCGTGCGTGGGCGCACCTTCGAGGACTTCACGCAAAGGCGCGTGCGGTCGTATCCGACCGCCGAGATCGTCGACTACATCCGTACCCACTACACGGCCACCGCCATCGCGCACGGAGACGACTACCCGAGCGTGCAGGACCTCATGCCGTTCGTCGGACCGCTGCGGCGGGACTTCCTCGACGCAGCCCTCAACCAGGTCGAGATCGACAACGGGCCGCCTGCCTATGTGATCGCGCCCGGACCCCCCAGGCCGTCCTACGACTTCGCCCAGCTCGTACGCTTCCACACACCGCCCGCCCCCGTCCTCGAGGGCACGGGCCCCACGCCGCCCACGTTCGACTTCCACGAGATGTGCTCGCTCGCCCAGGACCACACGGAGCTGCTCAGGCTGTTGGGGCTCGTGATCGACCTCGAGCTCACCGACCCGCCGTCCGTGTCGGGTATCACCACTGCCCGTGTGCTGGTCGACTGGTCACCGTCGATCTCGGGGTCCGTCGACGTGTCCCCGCTCACGCAGTGCGAAGTCGGCCCGGGCGTCTTTCGCGCCACACCGCTCTTCTTCGGTCCCGAGGTTGCCGACGGATACCTGCGCCTGGACGACACGAACCTCTACGGGGTGGCGCCGGTCGACCAGGACGGCGCGTCGCTCATGGCCATCGACTTCGCGGCAACGGTCGAGCGGTCCCAGGCGATGCGGAGTGTCGACACACCCTCGACCTTCGCCCTCCCCGCCCTGCGTGCCGAAGGGCTGGCCCTCTTCCGCAAGGGGAGGGCGGCGACGTTGCGGCGCATGCGGTTCGTGCGAGGTCTCACCCTCGACGGCGACCTCACGAGCGGCACGATCCCCGGCGACAACCTTCTCCTCTTCGCCGAGGACCTCGTGCAGGGGGCCCGCGTCGACGCGCAGGAGGCCACCGTCGGTGTGTGGCGGTCGCTCGGCGCACGTACCGGAGAGCTCCGCTTCACGGCGTCGAACGTGACCGAGACCGTGTCCTACGACGAGGCGCCCACGAACGCGGCCGCGGCCGGCGCGCACGACGGTTCGTCCGACGACCTGCGCCTCGGCGAGACCGTCGTGACGTGGAACGGCTGGAGTGTCGGGGCGCCGCGTCCGGGCAAGTTCCTGCACGCCGCCGACGCACAGCTCATGGACCACACGAGTGAGGCGCCTCAGAACGGGCTGCCCCTGGAGATCTCGTACGCCGTCTTGCCGGGCAGCCTGCCTCGCCTCCGCTTCGGGGGGCGCTACCGCTTCCGGGCACGCGCAGTGGATCTCGCCGGCAACAGCGAGGAGCTCGCCGAGCCGTCCGGAGCACATGCGACGGCCCCGGTGCTGTTCGGACGCTTCGAGCCCGTGCAGAGCCCGCCGGTCCTGTTGCGCCGGCCGCTCGGTCCCGGCGACGCGGTCGACCGTGTCGTGCTGCGCAGCAACTACGACGTGGCCCCTTCTCCGCAGACGGCCGAGCGACACGTCATCGCGCCGAAGGTGTCCCAGCGCATGGCGGAACTGCACGGCATGTTCGACACGAACGGCTCGCCGTCGGTCGTCGACGCGAACGCCTACGCGGCGATCGCGGCCCGCGAGGCGATGAAGACGTCCGACATCGTGTCGGCGCAGCCCGATCCCGGCGGCAACGACACCTTCTACTTCGACACCGACGCAGTCGCGGCACCGTACCTGCCCGATCCCGTCTCGTCCGCAGCCCTCTTGCGTGGCCTGGGCAGCGGTGTCGGGAGCGACGTGCAGATCGACTTCGACGGGGTGTGGCCAGATCGCGCCGGAGTGCGGCTCGTGTTGCGCGAACCCGGACCCGGGGACGGCGACTTCTACTACGACGCCGCCGACAGCAGGCTCGACGTCTTCCTCGCCAAGGCCGAGCGACGCGAGGTGCGACTCAGCGCCGTGCTCGACCCGGCCGCCCTCGACCGCTTCGGCCTCTGGGAGTGGATCAGCGAAGCCGGGGGGGCGACAGCCCAGCTCCGAGCCGACGTGGAAGCGGGGCGGCACTGGATGTTCACACCCTTCCGTCTGCTCACGCTCGTGCATGCCGTCAAACAGCCGCTCGCCCCCGCGGAGCTCCTCCTGGGTGGCTTCGGAGCGAGCCGGAACGCGGGGGAGACCTTCGCGACGCTCGGCGGGGTGGCGACGTTCTCGCGCAAGAGCACGGCCCGCGTCGACTTCGAGGCCGCATGGGACGAGTACGTCGACGACGGCCCGGGCGCGGCGGCTCCGACCCGGCCCGACCCGAACAACGCCGGCACCTGGCTCGACCGCCCGCACCGGGGCGCGACCGCGCTCTCGATCCCCGTCGAAGAGCAGGGCCAACCCGAGTCCCTCTCGCTGGTCGAGGCACGCCCGCCCGGACCCCGCCACGAGTTCGGCGACACCAAGCACCGGGATGTCGACTATCTGACACGTGCCTACAGCCGCTTCGACGACTTCTTCCGTGTCGAGGGTGACGCCGACTTCGGTGCTGCCAACCCCGTCGTGCTCGACGGCGGCGGTGTCGTCACCGGTTCGGTGCGTCTCACTTCGACCGTGAGCACGCAGGACGGACCGCGCACGATCAGCTACGTCGAAGGTGCCGACTTCACTGTCGACTCGCCGGCCGGTGAGGTCACACGGCCCAACGGGTCGCTCATGCCGGACGAGGTCGTGGCGTCGTGGGTGCCGCGACCCAATGACCGTGTGGCCGGCGATCCTGTTCGTCTCGCCGTCCCGGCGTCCGCCCGACCGGACCCACCGCGGGTGTTGTACGTCGTGCCGACCTTCGCGTGGGCGAACGTCGGTGTCTGGCCGACCCGCAGTCGCACGCGGCGTGGTGGGGGCTTGCGCGTATACCTCGAGCGGCCGTGGTGGTCGAGTGGCGGAGGTGAGCTCCTCGGGGTGGTGACAGCGCTGAACGCGTCCGGGCAGACGCCGCTTCCGGACGATGTGGCCCGTGTCGCGACGCAGTGGGGTGTCGATCCGGTCCACGCCGGTACTGCCACGCCCGACACGGCCGATCCCACGCGTTTCCCGTTGCGCACGGCAACGGCATACGGCGTCGGTGTGCCCGAGGCACAGGGTGTCATGCTCGGCGTCGCGGGTCACGAAGTCGGCTTCGACACCGAACGCGACCTCTGGTACTGCGACCTCGAGCTCGACACGGGCACCGCGTGGATGCCCTTCGTGCGCCTTGCCCTCGCCCGCTACCAGCCGTCGACACTGGGTGGGCTCGAGCTGTCCACTGTCGTGCCGGCCGACTTCATCCAGCTCGCGGCAGACCGCACGGCGATGATCACGCCCGGTGTCCGCCCCCGCCAGTACCTCGTACAGCTCAGCGGACCGGGCTACCAGGCGAGCCAGGCGGATCCGGAGGGGCTGCGCGCCACGGTCACCCTGCAGCGGCGGGTCGCGGGTCTTACGGGTCCACTCGCGTGGGAGACGGTCGGCAACCCGGTCACGCTCAAACGTGAGTTGCTTCCCGGCCCCACCGTCGTGCACTCCGCCCGGATCACGATCACCACCGGTGTGATGGCTGCCGGTGCCCGCGTGGTGTTCGAGGAGTTCGAGATCGTGCGCCGGGACGGCTCCGCCCAGGAGCCCGTCAAGCTCCGCAGACGGCCCGTCTACGCCGATGCCGTCGAGCTGAGCTGACACCCAGGGGACCGGCGAGGCCGAGGCGAGGGGGCGGGACTCAGCCCGGCGGCAGGTCGAGCAGGACGCCGAGCTCCTCGCGACGGTTCATGCCGAGCTTGCGGTACACCGCCTGGAGGTGCGAGTGCACGGTCCGGACCGAGGTGCCGAGTGCCGCGGCGATCTCCGCGTTGGTGCCGCCGGCGGCGGCGAGGGCGGCGACCTCCCGCTCGCGAGTCGTGAGCCGCACGGGCGCGCCGCCGTCTCCCGACGGACCGCCGGGCACCGCCTCCATTCCACGATCCACGTCGAGGACGGCGCTGCGGCAGCGGCGTATGCCGGCGGAAGACCCGTGGCGGCTGTGCGCAGCCGCGGCTCGCATCAGGTGCTCGTGCGCGAGTTGCACGACCCCGAGCTCGAGACTGCGGGCGGCGGCCTCCTCGAGCGCGCCGCCGTCGTCCCCGGCGATGGCCGCTGCTGACAGCGCGAGCAGAGGAGCGAGGTCACCCTGGCAGCCGCGGGCGAGTCTCGCGACCGTACTTGCCTGCCGTTTCGTCGGACGCACCCGGCAGAGTGCATGCCGGGCGAGGAGCTCGAGCATCCGCTGCCCCGAGCCGGCCGTCACGGTGACGGCCCGGTAGGCGAAGTCGGCAGACTCGGTGAGCCGACCGCGCAGGGATGCAGCCTCGGCGCTGGCGACGAGGGTGACGCCGGCAAGGAGGGCTCCGACGTACCCCGCCGGCCGGATCAAGTCGTCGTCGGCACCGTCCCGCTCGGCTTCGCCGAGCCAGGCTCGCGCCCACGCGATGTGGGCCCGTGCATAGGCGGTGTACCCGCCCACGTCATAGGTGCCCATGAGCGCGAGCACCTCCCCCAGCCTGCGCAGGGCAGTGCGGGGGCGACCGACCCACAGGTCGACCAGCCCGAGTGGAAGAGCCACGGCGATCACACCGAGGACGTCGGCGTTGCGCACCGCCTCTTCGTAGCAGGATGTGGCGAGGGAGTCGGCGGCTTCCACCTGCCCGTCGAACACGAGGGCATGCACGAGCGAGCTGCGCAACTGCTCGTGCAGGAAGACCAGTTCCGCTTCCCGGGCGACGGGGACGTGCGTCTCGAGCAGGGCGACGGCTTCCGTCGTGCGGCCGGCGGCGATCAGCGACTGGCCGAGGACCAGGCCGAGGCGAACCGCTGCCTTCGGGTCGGTGCTCACCGCGGCGAGGGCGGAACCGTCACGGATCACCTCCCCGATGTCGTCGCCGGCGTGCGCCCGCACCGTGAGCACCAGAGCCGCGACCTCGTCTCGCAGACCGGGTGCGTCGAGCCGGTCGAGAGCCGCATCGAGGGCGGGGAGGACGTCGTCGGCGCGTGCTGCCCCGACTATGAACCGGTCGTGGCGCGCCAGGGCGTCCTCGTACACGGCGACGGGTGTGGACGTCTCGACCACCTCGCTGCTCGGGCCCCGCAGGAGGGCGTCGATGCGTCGCAGCAGGAGCTCGGCGGGCAGACCGGCGCCCGCCTGCAGCGCGGCGTGGGCGAGGTGGTCGGCGAGATCGACGTCACCGTGGTCGAAAGCGCGTCGGGCAGACGTGTAGAGCAACGCCGGGTGCGAGTGGTCGCCGAGCTTGACGAGCCACGCCGCGGTGCGCACGCGGCTCTCGGGATCGTCCCCACCGGCCTGCTCGCTCACTGCCACGAGGGATGACAGCAGCGATCTCACGTCTTCGGGTCGCATGCGGTCACCGAGGAGCTGCGCATAGAGCGGATGGGCGAGGTCGAGGAGTCCGTCGCCCGCCACGGATCTCTGCGCCATGCCGCTGCGGAGGAGGGCGTCGACGCCTTGCGATCCGGCGACTTCGGCGGCGAGCCCGGCCGGGATCGGTCCCGCGGCCGCGAGGAGGTCGGCCACGGCACGCTCCGCCTCGGACAGGCGGTCGATGCGCGTGTGGAGCAGCTCGGCGAGGGCCGGGCCGGCACGCAGGTCCCCGCGCCACGCGAGCACCCCGCCCACGTCGAGGAACGCACCGTCGTGCAGGCCGGCATCGACGAGCTCGATCAGGGCGAGAGGGTGGCCTCCGCTCGCCCGGTGGAGTTGCATGTGGGTCCTGGCGTCGACGGCTGCGCCCACTTGCGTCTCGACGAGAGCCACGGCGGCCTCGGGAGTGAGCACGCCGAGCACGATGACGCGGGCGACGTCGTCCTTCCAGAAGCGGCGCACCGCGTCGCAGGCCGTCTCCTCGGGGCGGGCCGTGAGGAGCACGACCGCCACGTCCTGTGATGCAGCGGCGAGAACGAGTGCGGCCGTGTGGTCGTCGAGGAGGTGTGCGTCGTCGACGGCGAGCACCGGAGGCGGTCCCGCGTCGCCGCGCAGGTCCACGAGGGCGCTGACGAGGCGCTCGTGCGGCGGAGTGGTGGCGTCGGCGGCCGCGAGGACGCCGGCGATGGCGCCGAGAGGGATCGTGCGGGTCGTCTCGGTCGCGACCACGCGCACGACGCGGCGGGACTCTTCTTGGAGTCGCGCGATCGACGTGCGCCACAGCGCTGTCTTGCCGATGCCCGCCGGTCCATGTATGGCGACGGCCCGTCCCGCGTGGACGGCGCCCAGAACCGCATCGAGCTCGGTGTCTCGTCCGACGAGAGTGTCCATGTGCGAGGCCCGCCACGAGAGGGTAGGCCGTTCACATCACGCGCGCGGGGGGACGCCGAGGTCGGCGAGGACGAGGTCGGCGACACGGAAGCCCGAGTCGACGGCCTGGTGCGTGGCGACACCCCGGCCGCCCGCGTCGCAGCCGACGATGTAGAGGCCGGCGAGCGGTGTGCGCGGGTTCGGTTTGTTCTTACCCTCCTGCTCGATCGTCTGCGCGATGCCGATGCACTCGCCGCCGGCGCCGGGAACGGCAGCGTCACGCGTGAGGGTGGAGACGCTTCGCGTCGTGTACGGCTCCTGCCTCGTGATGTGGTCACCGAGTGCGGGCCAGGCCTCGAGGGCGGTCTCGTGGATGCGCCGGATCGCCTCCTCGCTCATCGGCGAGTCGGGGTCGGGGTCGGCGAGCGTGCCGATGAGCACGACTTGGCTCCCGTCTTGGGGTGCGAGGCCCGGATCCCAGAGGGCGGGCGTGGACCAGTAGAGCTGGGGGATGTCGGGCCAGTCCCCCGCCCGCGCCTGCTCGTAGCGATCGGTAGTCCACCACGAGAGGTCGCCGAAGGCGAGACCGGCAGGTGGGAAGACAGACGCGTCGAGGAAGTAGCGGATGCCCGCGATCCCCCAAGACGGCTCGAGGTCACGCACGTAGTCGACGTACTCGGGTGGGAAGTGGCTCTCGCCGGCGAGCTGCAGCACGGTCGGTTGGATACCTGCGTTGGAGATCACCGCCCGCGCCCGGAACTCGCCCTGGGGTGTCACGACACCGACCGCGCGGCCGCCCTCGACGATGATCCGCTCGACCTTCGCCTTCGTCACGAACGTGCCACCGTGTTCCGTCACGTACTCCGCCGCGACCTCGAGCGTGCGGCCGATCCCGCCTCGCCAGTACTGGAACTCGCCGCCGGCGAGCATGAAGCCGCGCAGGCAGATGCGGATCGCCTCCGACGCGGGGATGCGGTCCGGCCCGACGAGGAAGAACATGTTGAGCATCACGCCGATGTACGCGAGCGGCCCGGCGGGCAGGCCGAACCCGGACAGCCAGGCGAGGATCGGGGTCTCCCCGAGGGCATCGATCTCGTCCTCGCTCAGCGCGAAGACCGCCATCGCCATGTCGACGACGGGTTGCATCTCCTCCGGTGTGAGGTCGAAAGTCTGCGCGAACGAGTCGAGCGGGTTGTCGCTCGTGGATGCGACCATGCGCAGCCAGCGACCGTCATCCGTGTGGTAGACGATCCCGCCCGCCTGCGACAGCTCCGGTGGCGGCACGGCGAGCGGTACGTCGTCCTCGCGGCGGATCCGCTTCAGGAGCTCGTCGTAACGGGACGGCCCACCGGGGATCGCGATGACAGGCCACATCTCGTAGCCGTAGCCCTGCCGGTGGAGCGTCATCGCCTTGCCACCGGCCCGGTCGTTCTTCTCGGTGAGCAGGACCGTCAGGCCTGCCTCGGCGAGGAGGGCGGCGATCGAGGCGCCGCCGGGTCCCGCCCCGATCACGATGACGTCGTGCTCGTCGCCCATTGCGTGTCTTCCGGGGGTCGGTGCGTGTCCAAGGACTCAAGTGATGTTATGATGTACCATCATGCGTACCCAAATCGCCTTGGACCCTGAGCAACACGCGAGCGTGAAGGAGAAGGCGGCGACCCTCGGGATCACGATGGCGGAGTACATCCGACGGCTCATCGACCGTGACCTGGCCACCGTCAGTCCGGCAGCAGAGCCCGCCGCGATCTTCGGGCTCGGGGACTCTGGTGGCAGCGACATCGCCGAGTCGGCCAAGACGGCGGTGGCAGATGCCGTGGCGAGCCGACGGGGCACGCAGACGAAGTGAGCGTGTTCGTCGATACGTCAGCCTGGTACGCCGCTGCAGATTCCGGCGATCGGAGCAATCGGCGGGCGATGCAGCTCTTGACGGAGTATGCGGGCGAGATGGTCACGAGCGATCACGTGTTGATCGAGACGTGGTACCTCACGTGGAGCAGGCTCGGCTTCGCAGCATCTGAACGGCTCGTCAACGGCATTCGCATGGGCATTGCGCGCGTGGAAGAGGCACGCACAGCCGACTTGGAGGTGGCGTCCGCCATTCACGAGGCGTTTCCCGATCAGGCCTTCTCGATCGTGGACCGGACGAGTTGGGCTGTGATGGAAAGGCTCGGAATCCACGACGCGATCGCGTTCGACCGCGACTTCTCGGTCTACCGCTTCGGGCCGGGCCGGAAGAAGGCGTTCACCGTCCTGTCCTGACCGGCATGGAGGGAGGCCCTCCCGGGCTCATGCGCCGTGGTCCCGCATCCGTTCGGTGGCGTCGAAGATCCAGGACAGATCCGCGGTGGCGAGGCGCTCGTGCCATGCCGCCGGAGCCGCGTTCATCAGCGTCTGCAGGTCCCAGTAGTCGCGCCAGAGCGTGATCGACTCGCCGTCGACGTGCTGGACCGAGACGAACGGCAGGGTCACCTCCTCGCCGCTCGGCCACGTCCAGTGCTCGGTGTGCTCCGTGAACACGACGGGGCCGTCCGCGACGACCGTCCCCGGACCGTGGTCGTACGCGGCGAGGCCGTCGAGGCCGAGGCGGAGGCGTGCCTCGATGCCGTCGGGACCGCGCCCCGCGGTCGCAGGACCCGTCGGCACGTCGTAGTAGATCGACTCGGGACCGAAGAAGGAGCGGAGACGGGGCCAGTCGCGGGCATAGAGAGCCTCCCAGAAGGCGGCCACGATCTCCGTGGGTTCCGCTGCGGTGCTGCGCATGTGGTGGATTCCCCCTGTCTGCAGGCGATGCGGGAGGCGATGCACGAGACGATGTCACCGGGACGAGATCCATGTCAACCGGTGGTGCGCCGGGTCGCCCACCGGGCCCGGTATGCGGTAGCCATGGCACATGAAGGGCACGCTCACGAACTACCAGCCGACCTGGATGACCCCCGAGCTCGAGGCACTCGAGGAGATGACCCGCCAGTTCTGCCTCCGTGAGATCATCCCGCACCGCGAGAGGTACGAGGCCCAGCAACACGTGGACCGGGAGCTGTGGTTGAAGGCCGGAGCGGCGGGCCTGCTCTGTGCGAGCATCCCCACCGAGTACGGCGGCGGTGGCGGTTCCGTCGTCCACGACGCCGTCATCCTCGGCACGCCCGCGGCCCTCGGAGACCGATCCTTCGGCAACGCCGTGCACAGCGGGATCGTCGCCCACTACGTCGCCGCGTACGGCAGCGAGGAGCTGTGCCGACGCATCCTGCCCCAGGCAGCCGCTGGCGAGATGGTCGGCGCGATCGCCATGACCGAACCGGGGACGGGTTCGGACCTGCAGGCGATCACGACCCGCGCCGCGCGCGACGGCGACGACTATGTCGTCAACGGTTCGAAGACCTTCATCACGAACGGCTTCCTCGCCGACTTCGTCGTCGTCGCCGCCAAGACGAGCGAGGAGGGCGGTGCCCGCGGGATCTCCCTGATCGTGGTCGAGACGGCGGACCTGCCCGGCTACACGGTGGGACGCAACCTCGACAAGCTCGGCCAGCACGGCCAGGACACCGTGGAGCTGTTCTTCGACGACGTCCGTGTCCCGGTGGGAAACCTGCTCGGCGAGGAGAACACGGGTTTCGTGCAGCTCATGCAACAGCTCCCGCGGGAGCGCCTCG
Source organism: Acidimicrobiia bacterium (assembly GCA_020850945.1). Lineage (GTDB taxonomy): Bacteria > Actinomycetota > Acidimicrobiia > UBA2766 > UBA2766 > QWHP01. The sequence goes on from JADZDR010000034.1 coordinate 107,842, forward strand.
TACTCGGCTACTTCTGTGCCCGCGCGATCGAGCACTGCGTCGACGTCACCGTGGAGTACGCCGCCTCCCGCGAGGTCTTCGGGCAGCGGCTCGCCGACCTCCAGAACACGCGGTTCGAGCTCGCCGCGTGCGCGGCCGACGCCCACATGGCGAGGGTCTTCGCCGACCACTGTGTCGAGCAGTTCGAACGCGGTCTGCTCACGAACGAGGTCGCCTCCATGCTCAAGCTGCGGGCGAGCGAGCTCCTCTGCGGCGTGGCAGACCGGTGCCTGCAGCTCCACGGCGGCTACGGCTACATGACCGAGTACCCGATCGGCCGCGCGTGGGCGTCGGCCCGCGTCGACCGCATCTACGGCGGCGCGAACGAGATCATGAAGGAGCTCATCGCACGCGGTCTCTGACGGGAGGGGCGGACGGTACGGGCAGGTGTTGTCCGGGAACGGAGGGCAGATGACGATCGAGAACTTCGAGGATGCGCGCAAGGCGGTGGCGGCGGGTACGAGTGTCGCCGACGCCGCGCGCGCGCTCGTCGCGACGATGACACCGGCGGAGCGTCTCTGGTGCCTCGACGGTGACGCACCGACGTTGGCGGGCATGGCCTTCCTCGCCCGTGACGGCTACCACCACGATACGTTTGCGTCCGCAGCCGTCGACCGGATCGGCCTACCCGGCTTCGCCTTCAGCGACGGACCCCGCGGCACGGTCGTCGGCAACGCCACGTGCTTCCCGGTGTCGATGGCGCGGGGCGCGACGTGGGACCCGGACCTCGAGGAGAGGGTCGGCGACGCGATCGGGCGCGAGCTGCGGGCGAGTGGCGCCACCCTCACAGGCGCCGTCTGCGTGAACATCCTGAGGCATCCCGCATGGGGCCGGGCGCAGGAGACTTACGGCGAGGACCCGCATCACGTCGGCGAGCTCGGCGCCGCCCTCACGCGGGGCCTGCAGCGCCACGTCATGGCGTGCGTGAAGCACTTCGCCTGCAACTCGATGGAGAACGCCCGCTTCACGGTCGACATCTCGGTGGACGAGGCCGCCCTGCACGAGGTGTACCTCCCCCACTTCCGCCGCATCGTCGACGAGGGCGTCGCCTCCGTCATGTCCGCCTACAACTCCGTGAACGGCGAGTGGTGCGGCCAGAACAAAGAGCTCCTCCACGACGTCCTGCGGGACGAATGGGGTTTCGACGGCTTCGTGATCAGCGACTGGGTGTTCGGGCTGCGGGATGCGGCCGTGTCCGTACGGGCCGGCCTCGACGTCGAGATGCCCTACCGCATGGTCCGACAGCAGCAACTCCCCGACACCCTCGAACGGGGCGACGTGTCGTGGGCGGAGGTCGACGTGTGCGCCACGCGCGTCGTCTCGACGCTGTTGCGTTTCGACGACGTCCTGTCGGCACCCGCCCCGGCGCCGGAGACGGTCGGCGCGCCGGCGCACCGGGCGCTCGCCCGTGAGGTCGCGGCGCGTTCGGTGGTGCTGCTCCGCAACACCGCGGTCGACGGCGAGCCCGTCCTCCCCTTCGATGCCGCCACGTCGGTGGCCGTCCTCGGCCGCCTCGCCGGCACCGTCAATCTCGGTGACAGCGGATCGAGCGACGTGTGGGATCTGGACTGCGCGACGATCCTCGACGGTCTGCAGGCTGCGGTGCGGGACGTGACGCACGCCGACGGCGAGGACGTCGACCGTGCCGCAGCCGTCGCCGCCGGGGCCGACGTGGCCGTCGTCGTCGTCGGATACACGTACGTGGACGAAGGCGAGTACATCGGCCAGGTGGATCCCGACCTCATCGCGCTCATCCCGTCCGCCGACGAGCCCGAGGTCGCCGCCGCGTTCGAGGCCAGGATCGCCGCCCTGCCGCCCACGACGAAGCCGCCACGTCTCGACTCGCGGCCGGGTGGGGGCTTCGGGACGGGAGGCGACCGCGTCTCGCTCCGCCTCCGGGACGAAGACGTCGCCCTCATCCGGGCCGTGGCTGCCGCGAACCCGCGCACCGTCGTCGTGATCCAGGGTGGCAGCGCCGTCGTCGTGAGCGAGTGGATCTACACCGTGCCCGCCGTCGTGCAGGCGTGGTACGGCGGCTGCGAGGCCGGCCCCGGTCTCGCCGACGTCCTCGTCGGCGACGTGAACCCCTCCGCCCGTCTCCCGTTCACGGTTCCCGTCGACGAAACCGACCTCCCCGCCTTCGACCGTGACGCCAAGTCGTTCACGTACGACCGCTGGCACGGCTGGTGGCATCTCGCCCGCACGGGCCGCGAACCGGCCTTCCCGTTCGGCTTCGGCCTGTCGTACACGACGTTCGCACTCGAGGACGTGGACGTCTCCCTCGCCGGCGACACGATCGAGATCGAGGGCGCTGTCCGCAACACGGGGGCGAGGGACGGAGCGGACGTCGTGCAGGTCTACGCCGAGCTTCCCGATCCCGACGCCCCGGCGAGGCTCGTCGGCTTCGCACGTGTCGGGGTGGAGGCGGGCGCCAGCGAGGCTTTCCGCATCACCGTTCCCCGCGACCGGCTCGCCCGCCGCGACGTCGAGACCCACACGTGGAAGCCCGCGGCCGGCCCGCACAGTGTCGTCGTGGGCCGGGACGCGTGCGATCCTGCCGCACGTCGGGTCGATCTCGTCCTCTGACGCAGGCGGCCTGCGTGGTTCAGTATCCCCGTTCGGCCTTCACGGGGCTCGGCAGGTCGAGGTCCTCGGCGATCACCTTGTAGGCGTTGTAGCCCGGCCCGGCGTGAACGCCCCCACCCGGGTAACCGGACGGACCGCACATGTAGAGGCCGGGGAGCTCGAGTCGGAAGTCGGCGGCCTCCGGGAATGGTCGGTTCGGGCCCATCTGGTCGGGGGCCATGTCGCCGAGGAGGCAGTCGCCCTCCCACATGAGGTTCTTGCGCTCCATCTGGTCGGGTGTGTAGAGCTTCATCGCGATGACGTTGTCCCGCGTCATGTTCGGCGCGAACTCCGTCCACGTGTCGAGGAAGTCCTCCATGTAGGACACGCGGATCTCGGCCCACTCCTCCTCGCTGAAGTAGCTCGCCATCGGGAAGAAGAACCAGCCCGTCGCGCTGTGGCGCCCCGGAGGCGCCTGCGACGGATCCCACAGCGTGTTGACCCACGTGCCGGCGGCGGGCTCGGGCAGCCAGCCGGAGTGTGCCGCCCGGATGTAGCGCTCCACGTCCTCGGGCTCGTCGTAGCCGACGACGGTGTAGAAGCACGTGTCGATGTCGGCGTCCCAACGGGCCGACTTGTAGGCCGGCGGGTCGTACAGGCACAGCGCCGGTGTGGCGAGGACGCCGCTCGGCCCGTAGCGGAAGTCCTTGGCCCGCTTGTAGAAGAGCGGGCTCACGTGTTCGGGTCCGACGAGGTCGACGATGACCTGGCGCACGTCTGCGTTCGAGGCGACGCACTTCGTCGCCCGGATCTCACCGCGGCGCGTGACGACGCCGGCGGCGCGGCCGTCCTCGACGAGGATCCCCTCGACTTCTGTGTTCTCGAGGAGCTCGACGCCCTCCCGGTAGCAGGCCTGCATCATCGCCTTCGCGAGCGTGTGCGTGCCGCCCATGGCGAGGCGCCAGCGTCCCACCATCCACATGAGGGCGGTGGGGATCATGCCGCCCGTGCCGGACTGGTCGAGGGGCACGCCGAACTCGACGGCCATGCGGTAGAGGAGCGTGCGCAGCTCCGGAGACTCGAAGAGCTCGTCGATGACGTGCTTGGGCGTCTTTGCCGCGAAGTGCGGGCCGATCCCCATGTCGCCGAACATCTGGCCGAGGAGCATCGCCTGGCCCTCGTTCATGCCCTCGAACGGCGGGTTGTAGATGCCGAGGCCGAGGAGGGGGCCGAAGTCCATCGTGCGCTTCTTCAGCTCGATGAAGGTGTCGGCGTCGGTCTCGGAGTAGTGGGCGATGCTCGCGTGCGTCTTGTCGAGGAGGTCGTTGCGGTGCAGCACGATTGGCGGCCGGCCGTCGGAGAACGCGATGCCCGCCTGGTTCTCGGGGCAGTGCGAGCGCAGGCCGCAGTTCTCGAGGTCGAAGTCCTCGAGCATGGGGATGATGTCGAAGAACTCCATGTAGTTGGCGTGCATGTTGTGGCGGAAGCCCGAGAGGACGGGCTCCTCCGTGTTGACGCCACCGCCCTCCTCGTGGCGTCTTTCGACGATGAGCGTCTTCAGTCCGGCCCGCTGCAGGTAGGCGGCAGTCGTGAGGCCGTTGTGGCCGGCCCCGATGACGATGGCGTCGTACACCTTGTCCATGCTCACCCCGAGTGGCAGCCGCGGGCTCCGTGTCCGCGGAATAGAACATGTTCTAACACGTGCGTAGGCCACAGTCCCATCCGACCTCGGGCTTGACGGCCTAGCTAGGGTGGCGGCGAGATGGCCTACACGTATCTGGAGAACGTGGCGGACGGCATCGAGATCCCCGCCGCCGGCACGCTCAGCCGCACCCTCTACAAGGACGACGACATGAAGGTCGTCGTCTTCGCGTTCGACAGCGGCGAGGAGCTGAGCGAGCACACGTCCTCCTCGCCCGCCGTCATCCAGGTGCTGCGCGGGCACCTCCGGCTCACGCTCGACGGGGAAGTGGTCGAGGCTGCGTCCGGCTCGTGGGTGCACATGACGGCCGGCCTCCGCCACGCGGTCCGCGCGGCCGAACCGACCGTGATGCTCCTCACCCTCCTCCGCGACGGCGACTGATCCCCGACAGGAGAGTGCCATGCCTTACCGATTGCTTGGCCCGGACGGGCCCTACGAGTCGGAGGTGAAGGGCACGTTCGGCGGGAACAACGCTTCGTCACGAAAGGCGCGTGTATACGGCCGGATGGACTGCACCGCTGCGAGGTGGGCGCTCGACCGCGGCGGCTACGTGGCGCGGCGCGTGTTCTTCGAGGACGAGGCAACGGCGATCGCGTGTGGGTTCCGTCCGTGTGCCAGGTGCCTCCCCGACCGCTACGCCGAATGGAAGCGGGGTGGCGAGCCGGGTACCGCCGAGTACCCGTGGCTCGTCGCACCCTGACCTGCTCGAGATCTTGTCCAGCTCGAGCCGAACCAGTCGGAAGAGACCTCCGGTGGGTCGTTTGAGGACCGAGCAGGCGTCCGTACACTCCGAGACCATGAGTGCCGAATCCGGTTCGCGACCTCGCGGTCGCCGCCGCGGTCCCACGTCGACGTCCGCGTTCGGGGTCGGCCGCCGCGAGAGCCACGACGCCGGCGACTTCTACGCCCGCTTCGTGGCACCCGAGATCTCCGACGACGAGACGGTCGCCATGCCTGTCGCCGTCGACGAGATCTGGGATCAGGACGCCCGCACGATGACCCCCGACCAGGTCGCCGACAACTCCGTGGCGCTGATGGTGACGTCACCGCCGTACTTCGCCGGCAAGGAATACGAGACGGCCCTGGGTGAGGGCCACGTACCGGCCTCCTACATCGAGTACCTGCAGATGCTCGAAGAGGTCTTCGCCGTGTGCGCGGCCAAGCTCGAGCCCGGCGGTCGGATGTGCGTGAACGTGGCGAACCTCGGGCGCAAGCCGTACCGCTCCCTGGCTGCCGACGTGATCGAGATCCTCGAACGCAGGCTGCGGCTCCTGTTGCGGGGCGAGGTGATCTGGCAGAAGGCAAGGGGCGCCACGGGTTCGTGTGCGTGGGGCAGCTTCCAGAGCCCCCGGAACCCCGTGCTGCGTGACCTGACCGAACGGGTCGTCGTCGCGTCGAAGGGGCGCTTCGACCGGGCGAGGACGCCGCGGCGACGTCAGGCCGACGGTCTGCCGTCGGAGGCGTCGATCTCGACCGACGAGTTCCTGGAGGCGACGACCGACGTGTGGGAGATACCGCCCGAGTCGGCACGCCGCGTGAACCACCCCGCTCCGTTCCCGGTCGAGCTGCCGCAGCGCCTCATCGACCTCTACACGTACCGTCACGATCTCGTGCTCGATCCGTTCATGGGTTCGGGTTCCACCGCCGTCGCCGCCGTCCGTACCGAGCGCTACTTCGTCGGATTCGACACCGACCCCGAGTACAGGAAGATCGCGGACACCCGTGTGCAGGCGGAACGGGACCGCCTCGCTGCCGACCGGGCCCGAGGCGACGAGCCGCCGCGTGTGGTGATCGCCGCCGGTCGGACGAGGCGGGCGGAGACCCCCGCAGGGGACTTCCGGGCGCGAGCCGTCCGCGACGGCGCCAAGGCACGTGACCTCGCCCGTGAGATGCTGGAGGCGTGCGGGTTCGAGGACATCACGGAGAAGGTGAAGGTCCGAGAGGTCGGCGTCGAGGTGAGCCTCGCGGCCACTGACACCGACGGCAACCCGTGGCATTTCGACGTCTCGGGTGCCTTCACGAGCACGAGGCAGGGACTCGCGCGGACCGAAACCCTCTGGAAGGCACTCGGCCGGGCGGCTGCGCTCCACACCGCACGCCCGTCCGTACCCCTCGTCCTTCTCACCACCGACGTCCCACCGAGGGGCAGTGCCGGGGCGGCTGCCCTGGCGAGTCTCACGGGCGACGACAAGCCGGTCTTCGACGTCGTCGAGCTCCTCGACGAGGATGGCCTGGGACGGCTGCAGGCATACGGCAGCGGGAACCGGCGTCGTCGGTGAAAGCGTCGCAGGCCTCGGGGCGACCGCGCCGTCCGCCCTTGGTCCGGTGCCACTGGTCCGGAGGATGCGATGACCAAACAACCCTGGCAGGACACGATCGAGGAGGTCGAAGCCCTTCAACAGGCTGTGGGGCGGACCGACCAGGGACCGAACCCGCGGGCGGCGATCGACGCGCTGGTCGCGCTGGCAGAGCATCCGTGTGCGTACCACGAGGTCGACTTGGGTGAGGTCTGGATCGAGGTCGCAGCGCACCATCGACAACTGCAGGACTTCGACGCCGCGATCGGCGCGGTCGAGCGCGCGATGGCCGTCGGGTACCGATGCCAGCCGTTGCCGGAGTGCGATATCGCCGAGCTCCACCTGCAGGCCGGACGGCGCGCCGAGTGCGATCGTCTCTATGCCGAGGTCCGGGGACGAACCCCGCTGGACGTCTGGCTCTACAACCATGCGGGGACGACATACGAGGATGCGGGTGACCACGAGGAGGCGCTGCGCTGGCTCACCGACGGTCTCGACCTCGCCATGCGCACCGGTGATCCCGAGGGCCTCGTTCCCCAGCTCGCCGGCATGCGGGACCACAGTCTCGCTGCCACGGGAACCGATCCGGAAGCCGATCCGCTCCGCGACGAGATCGAGGAGTTCGTCGACAACTGGAGTCCGGGTGCAGAGCGGCTGCCGTTCGACTGGGGCGGCCCCCGGACGACGACCGGCCTTGCGAGAACTGCGACTACACCCGGACCGACGTCACGAAGTCCTGGCAGCCGCGCGGCAGGCCGACGACCCTGTCGTTCTGGATCACGTCAGCGGTCCCCCGATTGTGCCGGTCGTGTCCGCCGCAGTCGTCCTCGCGTGGTTCCCGGCCGACGAGTGGAAGCGGGCGGTCGAGCTCTGGCCCCACCTCGACGAGGACGGCGGCGATCACGCCGCCCACAGCCGCCGCATCCAGACCTCGGCCCAAGCCATGTTCGCCGCCGCCCACCCACTCGTCCCTCCCTCGATCGCACCGATCGAGATCGACGAGTACCTCGCCTGGTGCGAGCACGAGGACCGCGATGCCGCGGCATCGCGGTCACGGGTTGGCTACGCCGCCGACCTCGCCCGCAGCGGCCGGGCGCTTCTGTGGCCGCCCGGCCGCAACGACCCCTGTTGGTGCGGTTCCGGCAGGAAGTACAAGAAGTGCTGCGACCTCGCAGCTCCCCTGGGGTGACGCGGGGTTGGTACGGGCTTTCAGGTGGGTGGGGGTGGGCGGATGTCGATGACCTTGCCGTCGGGGCGTTTGAAGGTGAGGGTGCCGTCGGCGTCGCCTTCGATGTGGTGGCCGGTTTCGTGCACGTGGCGGTGGTGGCGGGGACAGAGGGCTGTGCAGTTGGCGGTGGTGGTGGGGCCGCCGCGGGCCCAGGGGACGATGTGGTGGATGTGGAGGCGGGATGTGCGTTCGCAGCCGGGCCAGCGGCACGTGCCGTCGCGGAGGCGGATGATGCGTGACAGATGTGGGGGCACGGAACGTTGGAGGGAACCGACGCTGCGGGCGGTACCGTCCTCGCCGTAGAGGACCGTCTGATATCGGGAGTCGCAGGCGAGACGTTGCGCTGTTTCTTTGGAG